>DATKON010000106.1:0-17924 GCA_035524575.1 Rhizomicrobium sp. | reverse complement strand
TCGTCGCCGATCTGGCCGAGCTTCTCGACGCGTTCGAGCAGGATCACTTGCATGGCGGCCTCACTTCACGACGTAGGGAAGAAGCGCCATGAAACGCGCGCGCTTGATGGCGTTCGCGAGCAGGCGCTGCTTGCCGGAGGAGACGGCCGTGATGCGCGACGGCACGATCTTGCCGCGCTCGGAGACGAAGCGCTGCAGCAGCTTCACGTCCTTGTAGTCGATCTTGGGCGCATTGGCGCCGGAGAACGGGCAGGTCTTCTTGCGGCGGAAAAAGGGACGGCGCTGGGCGCCACCGGCCTGGCTCATTGTTCGGTCTCCTGCGTCTCGCCTTCGGGCTTCTTGTCGTCGCGGTCGCGGCGCTTGTTCGAGCTCGACTGCTCGAACTGGTCGACCTTCACGGTGATGAAGCGCAGCACGTCTTCGTTGATCTTGAGCTGGCGCTCGAGCTCCTGGACGGCCTTGCCGGGCGCGTTGATGTTCAAGAGCACGTAATGGCCCTTGCGGTTTTTCTTGATGCGATAGGCGAGGCTGCGCAGGCCCCAATATTCCTGCTTCTCGACCTTGCCCTGCTCGCCTTCGATGATGGTCTTGAGGTGGGTCGCAAGCGCGTCCACCTGCTGCGCGCTGATGTCCTGGCGCGCGATCAGGAGATGCTCGTAGAGAGCCATGTCCGTCCCTTTGTTGGGCTGCGGTTCGAGACGGGCGAGGGCTCGCCCCATCGGGAATTGGTTCGCCGGGACGCCGGACCATTCCGGCTGGATCCAGAGCTCAGGGCCGGGGACCTCCGGCGACCGCAGCCGCCAAGGCGCGGGCGTATAGCCGACACGGCCGGAAAGGGCAAGGCGCGCCGAAACGGTCCGGGGCGCTCTCCCCTGCTATCAGGGGAAAAATCAGGGGCGATAAAATTCTCGGCCGCAGGGAGCGCGCGGGAAAGCCAATAAGGACAGGCTTTTCTTGCATTCCGGTCCCCGACTCCCGGCCGAAAAACAGGGGCGCGCTGGGGAAATTTCATCCGTACAGGTCATATTTTGGCATGCGGGAACGCCTTCGGGGGACCCATGGCTCCGGGGCGGGCAGGCGCAATTTTGAGCTATGGCGATTTCCTACCACCTTTTGATCAAAACCGCAACGGTTATTTTGAACCGGCCGCGGTCCCGATCTATGGTACCGGTCGCGGTCCCGTTCTATGGTCGACTGTGTGACGCGACACCGTCACTTTGGGGATCGGGGGCTCGATTGTTCCGGCATTGCGGGTTGGTCTTCGGTTGTCTCATTTTCACCGGCCCCGTGCTCGCGCAGCAGGCCACGTTCCATGACTCCTTGCTGGATCACCTGGCCGGTCACTGGATATTGGACGGCATGCTCGCCGGGCGGCATGCAACGCATGATGTGTCCGCCGACTGGGTTCTGGAACATCAATATCTCGAATTTCATGAAGTCGCCCGAGACAAAAAGAAGGATGGCGAGCCGGCCTATGAGGCGAGGGTCTTCATCGGCTGGGACCAGTCACTGCACGAATATGTCTGCGTTTGGCTGGACGATTTCGGCGATATCTCGACCCAGTCGCTGGGACACGCTCGCCGCGTAGCCGAAAGCATCCCGTTCGTATTTCAGGACACCGCCGATAGCGGGAAATTCCATACGACTTTCGTCTATGACCCCGCCCGAGACACCTGGGTGATGAATATGGATCAGGACAAGGCCGGCAAGCTTTCGCCCTTCGCGCGCATGTCGTTGACGCGCGCGCACTGACCGTTCGGCGATTGAGATGATCAAGACCGTAACGGTTATTCTGAGCCGGGCTGACAGGGTCCCGACAGGGATCATGTCGAACCCTTGAGAGGCGGAGAGATACCCCTCACCCGCTCCCGAGTAGACGTTTCCGTCCGAGCCCTGCATCCCTCTCCCTCAAGGGGAGAGGGGAAGTTCTGCGTATCGCACAGACATCGTATCGTCGGTACCGAGTTTTGTAGGTGTGGGCGCGAGGCTCAGCATTTCCCCTCTCCCCTTGAGGGAGAGGGATGCAGGGCTGGATATCGCAATTTGCTCAGGTGCGGGTGAGGGGTGCTCTCGCCGCCATGCAGATTTCGGGATCAAAAAAAACGAAGGGCGCCGCTTGATTGCGACGCCCTCTGTCGTTTGGCCCTGGTTTCCCTTAAGGCCGACCGGTCCGGCGGGCGGACCCGTCTGATTGCCAAGGCTCCCCTTGGAGAGCTGGCCGACGAAATCCTCCTCCTCCGCACGGCGCCGGTCAACGGAAAACAAAGCGAACCGGGCGCGATTTGAAGCCGCGCGGCTTGACTTGGGCTACCGCGCTTGATTTCTCTCCGCCCCAATTTTGAGCCGACAAGCCGATCAGGGTCCGATGGCGCGCGCTTTCATATTTCCGGGACAGGGCAGCCAGGCCGTCGGCATGGGCAAGGCGCTCGCCGAAGCCTTTGCGTCCGCCCGCGAGGTTTTCGAGGAAGTGGACGAGACACTGAAGCAGAAGCTGTCGAAGCTGATGTGGGAAGGCCCCGAATCCGACCTCGTGCTCACCGAAAATGCCCAACCTGCGATCATGGCGGCGAGCTATGCGGCGATCCGCGCGCTGCAGAAGGAAGGCGGGCTCGATTTCGCCGGCCATGCGCGACTCGCCGCCGGGCACTCGCTCGGCGAGTACACGGCGCTGGCCGCCGTGGGCGCCTTCACGCTGTCCGATGCGGCCAGGCTTCTGAAGACGCGCGGCCGCGCCATGCAGGAGGCCGTCCCCGTCGGTGAAGGCGCGATGAGCGCGCTGCTCGGTATCGAGATCGAAGCGGCGGAAGCCGCGGCCCGGGAAGCGGCGGCACAAGGCGGCATCTGTGTCGTCGCCAACGACAATGCGCCGGGACAGGTTGTCATCTCCGGCAGTGCCGCAACCGTGGCGCGCGCCGGCGAGATCGCCAAGACCAAGGGCGCCAAGCGGGCCTTGCCGCTGGCCGTGAGTGCGCCGTTCCATTGTCCTTTGATGAAGTCCGCCGCCGACACGATGCGCGAGGCGCTGGCCGGCGTGACGATCCGCCCGCCCGCGATACCGATCGTCGCCAATGTCACGGCCGCGGAAGTCAGCGAGCCCGAGAGCATCCGTCGTCTGCTGGTGGAACAGGTGACCGGCCGCGTGCGCTGGCGCGAAAGCGTGGCGGCGTTCCGCAATCTGGGCGTCGACACGACGGTGGAAGCGGCCGGCAACAAGGTGCTGACGGGCATGGTCAAGCGCATCGACAAGGAACTCCAGACGATCGCGCTCGACACGCCTGCCGACATCGAAGCCTTTGCGAAGTCGCTGTGATGGTTGTGAAGCTCCGCGCGCGCTCGCTCCCACCTCCCCCTTGCGGGGAGAGTGTGAAGCGTTCCGTCTCACCTCCCCCTTGCGGGGAGGTCGGCGAGCCCATCAGCCTGCGTGGTGCTTGCAACAAAGAGCGAGCCGGGTGGGGGGCCCCCACCCGAAATCGCTACGCGATTTCGACCTCCCCGCGAGGGGGAGGTGAAAGCGGAGTTGGTGATGGAATCGCGCGTATCGCTGCCTCCCGCGGAGTTCGCCATGTTTGATTTGACCAGCAAAGTAGCTCTCGTCACCGGCGCCTCGGGCGGCATCGGCGGCGCCATCGCCAAGGCGCTGCATGCGCAAGGCGCGACCGTTGTGCTTTCCGGCACGCGCGCGGACGCGCTCGAGAAGCTCAAAGGCGAAATCGGTGATCGCGCGCATGTCGCGACCTGCAATCTCGCGGACAGCGCCTCCGTCGAAGCCTTGCCGAAGACGGCCGAGCAGCTCGCCGGTCCGATCGACATTCTCGTCAACAACGCCGGCGTCACGCGCGACAATCTTTTCATGCGCATGAAGGACGAGGAGTGGGATCAGGTGATCGCCGTCGATCTCACGGCCGCGTTCCGTCTTTCGCGCGCCGTGCTGCGCGGCATGATGAAGAAGCGCTGGGGGCGGATCATTTCCATCACGTCGGTTGTCGGCACCATGGGCAATCCGGGGCAGGGCAACTACGCCGCCGCGAAGGCGGGACTCGTCGGCATGAGCAAGTCGCTCGCCTATGAAGTCGCGAGCCGCAACATCACCGTCAATTGCGTGGCGCCGGGTTTCATCGCCACCGCGATGACCGAAGTTTTGAACGACCAGCAGAAGCAGCAGATATCCGAAAAGATCCCCGCGGGCCGCATGGGCGAAGGCCACGAAATCGCCGCGGCGGTCGTTTATCTCGCAAGCAATGAGGCCAGTTACGTCACCGGCCAGACCCTCCACGTCAATGGCGGGATGGCGATGATCTGATCGATATTTCAAGAGCTTAACCCCATTGTGGCGGCCATGGGGGCTTTGTGTTACGAAGCGGGCCGCCGCAAAGGGAAGAAGAATGGCGGACGCCGCGGTCCGCCCCGTAAAACCAGCGCGGCGTAAGACACCAACAAGAGGTTTGAGAGAAGCAATGAGCGATACCGCCGAGCGCGTGAAGAAAATCGTCGTCGAACATTTGAACGTCGACGCCGACAAGGTCACCGAGAGCGCGTCATTCATCGAAGATCTGGGCGCGGACAGCCTCGACACGGTCGAGCTCGTTATGGCGTTCGAAGAAGAGTTCGGCATCGAAATCCCGGACGACGCGGCGGAGTCCATCGTCACGGTCGGCGACGCGGTCAAATATATCGACAAGGCCCAGGCTTAAGGGGCGAGGCCCGTGGCGGTCAGCGGTTTGCGCAGAGTTGTGGTGACGGGGCTGGGCCTCGTCACGCCGCTTGCCTGCGGCGTCGAAGAGACGTGGTCGCGGTTGCTCGCCGGCAAATCCGGCGGTCGTCCCATCACCAAGTTCAAGGTCGACGATCTCGCGACCAAGATCGCCTGCGACGTGCCGCGCGGCGACGGCTCCGACGGCACCTTCAACGCCGATCAATGGGTCGATCCCAAAGAGCAGCGCCGCATGGACGATTTCATCGTCTTCGGTCTCGCGGCGGCGGCGCAGGCGGTGAAGGATTCCGGCTACGAGCCGAAGACAGAAGAAGAGCGTGACCGCGCCGGCGTGCTGATCGGTTCGGGCATCGGCGGTCTTCCCGGCATCGAAGACGCCACGCTTCTGCTGCATGAAAAAGGCCCGCGCCGCATCAGCCCGTTCTTCATTCCGGGACGGCTGATCAATCTGGTGTCGGGCTATGTCTCGATCCAGCACGGCTACAAAGGTCCCAATCATTCCGTTGTGACGGCCTGTGCCACCGGCGCGCATGCGATCGGCGATGCGGCGCGCCTGATTGCGCTCGACGATGCGGATCTGATGCTGGCGGGCGGCGCGGAAGCGGCGATCTCGCGGCTCGGCATCGCGGGCTTCAATGCCTGCCGCGCCCTGGCGACCGCGTTCAACGACACGCCCGAGAAGGCCTCGCGGCCTTACGACAAGACCCGCGATGGCTTCGTCATGGGCGAAGGCGCGGGCGTCGTCATGCTCGAGGAATATGAACATGCGAAAGCACGCGGCGCGAAGATCTACGGCGAAGTGAAGGGCTACGGCCTTTCCGGCGACGCCTATCACATCACCGCGCCATCCGAAGACGGCGAGGGCGGGTTCCGCGCGATGCAGATGGCGCTGAAGCGCTCGGGCCTGTCGGCCTCCGACATCGATTACGTGAACGCGCACGGCACCTCGACCATGGCCGACGGCATCGAGCTCGGCGCGGTCGAACGCTTCCTCGGCAATGCCGCCGCGAAGGCCTCGATGTCGTCGACGAAATCGGCGATCGGACATCTTCTGGGTGCGGCGGGCGCGGTCGAAGCGATCTTCTGCCTTCTGGCGCTGCGCGATCAGATCGTGCCGCCGACGATCAATCTCGACGACCCGGAATTCGATTCGAAGATCGATCTCGTACCGAACGTGGCGCGCAAGCGTGAAGTGAACGCCGTGCTGTCGAACTCTTTCGGCTTCGGCGGCACCAATGCGTCGCTGATCCTCACCCGGCCCCATTAACGCCGCCGCAATTTCGCCATGGCGCGCCGGCCGGGTTGCCGTTAAGTAGGACGGGGGACAGGGGCTCAGTGTGCGCACGTTCATTTTCCTGCTTGTTCTCGCGGCGATAGGCTTCGGCGCCTATGAGTGGGACGTCATGAACTACACGGCGCCGGGACCCGCGCCGCGCGACACGGTCGTCCTCATCAAGCCCGGCGAAGGCGTCAGCGCCATTTCACAAAAGTTGTTCGCGGCGGGCACGGTCATCAATGCGCAGCTTTTCGCGTTGGACCTGCGCGTGCGCGGTCAGTCGGGCGCCCTGAAGGCGGGCGAATATGCGATACCGGCACACGCCTCGGAGAGCGACATCGCCGACATTCTCGTCTCCGGCAAATCCATAGAGCACAAGCTGACGGCCGCCGAAGGCCTGACAAGCGAGATGATCTACAACATCGTCAAGAACGATCCGGCGCTCGAAGGCGATGCGGGGCCCGTTCCGCCGGAAGGCACGCTCCTGCCGGAGACCTATCTTTTCACGCACGGCACCACGCGTGCAGAGCTCCTCGAGCGCATGCAGCGCGACCAGGCGAAGTTCGTCCAGGAACAGTGGGAGCGGCGCGCACCCGGCCTTCCGCTCGCAACGCCCGACCAGGCGGTGATCCTCGCCTCCGTCGTGGAAAAGGAAACCGCGATTCCCGCCGAGCGGCGCCACATCGCGGCCGTCTTCATCAACCGCCTTAAGCTTGGCATGAAGCTGCAGTCCGATCCGACGATCATCTACGGGATCACGCGCGGCTACCCGCTCGGCCGGCGCATCCTGCAGAGCGAAATCAACCGCGCCACGCCTTACAACACCTATGCGATCCAGGGCTTGCCAGCGACGCCGATCTGCAATCCCGGCAAGGACGCGATCGCGGCGGTGCTAAATCCCGCCCAATCGAATGATCTCTACTTCGTGGCCGATGGAACCGGCGGGCACGTCTTCAGCGACAACATCGCCCAGCACGAGAAGAACGTCGCCAAATGGCGCAAGATCGAGGAACAGCGTCACTAATTCAGGTGTCGGCGCGTGTTCGCGGACTGTTAGCGCCAAGGACGCCAAGGTTGCGCCAAGGCCGCTAAGGCACCGGGCCTCAACGGCGGCGCCGCGCGAAGCGCAACAAAGATTTTCACAAGAGACGGAGAGACGGTTCGCGGTCCCTCACCGCCTCCTGTAAAAATTTATCTGCGCTTCGCGCGGTGTCGCCGTCGAAATGAAGCCCCCTCGCGTCCTTTGCGCATCCTTGGCGACCTTGGCGCTGAAATTGCCCGATGCAGGTCGCGATTTTTCCGCCGGTTTGCCCCGCATCCCACCATAGAAGTTGCTTTCGGCCCCCGGCTCCCGGGGGTATTCTCCGGCCTCGAATCCGGAGCCCCGCATGAGCCTCGTGAGTATGACCGGCTTTGCCGAAGCGCCCGGCGCCAACGGTACGCTGAGATGGCGCTGGGAAGTGAAAAGCGTCAATGGCAGGGGGCTCGATCTGAGGTTGCGAATACCGCCGGGCTTCGACAGCGTCGAACCGGCCGCACGCATGCTGGCCGGCGAACGCTTCAAGCGCGGCAACATCCAGGCGACGCTGACGCTCGAACCGCAGGAAGGCACGCGGGGCCTGCGCATCGATCCCGCCGCGCTGTCGTCGGCCGTGAGGATCGCAAAAGAGGTCGCCGCCGAAACGGGCCTCACACCGGCGCGCATCGACGGGCTTCTCGCGCTCAAGGGCGTGATCGTGCAGGACGAAGCCCTGCCGCTCGATCCCGCCGCGCGCGGCGCCCGCGATGCGGCCATTCTCGAAAGCCTCGCTTACGCCTTCGATGCGCTCGCCAAGGCACGCGCCAATGAAGGCAACAAGCTCTGCGCGGTGCTGCTGAGCCATGTGCGCGACATCTCGAATCTCACGGAGGAGGCGGGCCGGCTCGCAGCATCGCAGCCCGGTGCGATCCGCGAACGCCTGCAGGCGCAGCTGAAGGATCTTCTGGCGTCGACATCGATCTCGGAAGATCGCCTGGCGCAGGAAGTGGCGCTGCTTGCCGCCAAGGCCGATGTGCGCGAGGAACTCGACCGTCTGCAGGCGCATACCCAGGAAGCCCGCGCGCTGATCAATTCCGGCGACGGCGTCGGCCGGAAACTCGATTTCCTGGCGCAGGAATTCAACCGCGAAGCCAACACGCTCTGCTCCAAATCCTCCGACGTCGTCCTGACGCGTGTCGGCCTGGCGCTGAAGGCCGCCATCGACCAGTTCCGCGAGCAGGCGCAAAACGTCGAATGACGATTACGCGCAGGGGGCTGATGCTGGTGCTGTCTTCGCCGTCCGGCGCGGGCAAGACAACGCTGTCGAGACGGCTGCTGGAAGCCGATGGCAATATCGTTCTGTCCGTGTCGACGACGACGCGCGCCAAGCGGCCGAACGAGCAGGAAGGCGTCGATTATCACTTCGTCACGGCCAACCAGTTCCGCGCCTCCGTGCAGGCTGGCGAATTCCTCGAGCACGCGAACGTCTTCGATCATCTCTACGGCACGCCGAAGAAGCCGGTGATGGACGCGCTGGCGAAAGGCAAGGACGTGCTGTTCGACATCGACTGGCAGGGCACGCAGCAGCTGAAGGAAAAGGTGCGCGAGGACATCGTCTCGATCTTCGTGCTGCCACCGAGCCATGCCGAGCTCGAGCGGCGCCTCAGGTCGCGCGCGCAGGATTCCGAAGAGGTCGTGCAGAAGCGGATGTCCAAGGCGGCCGGCGAAATCAGCCACTGGGCGGAATATGATTATGTCATCGTCAATGACGATATCGATCCCGCGCATCTGAAGGTCGTGTCGATCCTCAATGCCGAACGGCTGAAGCGCGTGCGGCAGGTGGGGCTGTCGGATTTTGTGCGGGATCTGATCGCGGGGAGCTGACGCGGACGCATTCCCACCTCCCCCTTGCGTCGGTGCGTCACGCCGCATCGTGAAAGATAATCCCCAGCGTGTAGCGCTCGCCTCTGGTGATCCGGCTGACGCCGTGGCGGAGGTTGGCGCGATAATAGCCGCGCGTGCCTTTGACGGGGCGGTAGCGCGTGGTGATGACGACGGCTTCGCCCTGCTCGAGCGTCAGCGCATGGCCGATCGATTGCGCGCGCGGGCGCTGCTCGACGAGCAGCAATTCGCCGCCGTCATAGTCCTTCGCGGGATCGCTCAAGGCCACCACGATCTGGAACGGAAAGACGATTTCGCCGTAGAGATCCTGATGCAGGCAATTGTAGCCGCCTTCCTCGTAGCGGAGGATCAGCGGCGTGGGACGCGTCTGGCCGTGCGTCCTGCAACGGGCGAGAAAGGTCTCGAGCGTCGGCGGATATTTGACGTCGAATCCGAGCGCTTCCATCCAGTCATCGGCGATCGGCGCGAGGGTTTCATAGAGCGCTTCGCGCAGCTCAGCGATCTTTTCCGGCAGCGGATAGGCGAGATATTTGTAGCTGCCTTCGCCGAAGCGATGGCGCGCCATGTCGATATGTTTGCGGAAAACGCTGTCGTCGGCATAGAGCGCGCGCAGGCTCCGGCATTCGCCCACGCTCAACAGGCTGCCGAGCCGGGCATAGCCGTCGGCCCAGAGGGTGTCGGAAATTTGCTGTCGATCCATGCGCAAATCCTTACGAGGACAAAGACTTCACCGGGACCGCGGACGTCCCGTCCGCATGGCGAAATCTGCACCGACGTAGAAATGCGGGCTGGAAGCCCGCGGTCCCGGTAAAGTCTTGGTCGCTGTGGAGCATCCGGGCCAGTCGCTTCCACCCGATCCTTGCGGCGTCCCAGAACACGACAGGCACATCTCAAAATCGAACAGCGCGCGCCGCATAAACGCTTTGCCGCCCGCCATCCCACGCCCCGGCGGGGCTCGATCAAGCGCGAATACCCTGTGAACCGCCCGCGTTAATTGGTGAACGCGGTCCTGTCCCGGTGCGAGACGGATGGTTCTGGCGCGATGCCTGCAAGCGTCCCGCCGGTGACGCCTTTCGAGGGGGAGGCTTCCATGGTGTCGCTGAACGCAATTCCGGCTCATCCCGCCGCGCGCAAATCCTTGGCGCGTATCCCGGCGCTGCCGCGTTTGCGCCGCGCGCAGCCGGACAAGAACATGCGCCGCCGTCTGTCGGATCGTCCCGCCAAGCGCGTGCTCGACCTCGTCGTCACCGTGCCGCTGCTCGTTCTTCTGTCGCCGCTCCTGGCGGTCATTGCGCTTGCGGTGAGGCTCGACTCCAAAGGCCCGGTGTTCTTCCGCCAGACGCGCACGGGCTTGCGCGGCCGTCCGTTCATGATTCTCAAATTCCGCAGCATGACCGTGCTCGAGGACGGCGACACCGTCGTGCAGGCGTCGAAGGACGATGCGCGCATCACGCGCGTGGGCCGCATCCTGCGGAAGACCAGCCTCGACGAGCTGCCGCAGCTCTTCAACGTGCTGAAGGGCGAGATGTCGCTCGTGGGCCCGCGGCCGCATGCGATCGCGCATGACCGCCACTACGGCGCGCTCATCGAGCACTATGCGTTTCGCCAGCGCGTGAAGCCCGGCATCACCGGCTGGGCGCAGATCAGCGGTCATCGCGGCGAAACCCCGACCCTCGAGACGATGCAGGTGCGCGTCCATCACGATGTCTGGTACGCGCAGCGCGCCAATGTCTCGCTCGATCTGCGCATCCTGCTCGCGACGCCTTTCGCGATCCTGGGACAGCGGAACGCCTATTGATGTTTTCATACTCTTCGCCCGCCCCCGATCTTCGCGAGAGCCCCCCCAGCGCGCGGGCCCCGCGCGCCGTACCGGTTCTCGCCGAGATGCCGCGCGCGGCGCTGCAATATTGCGCGGACATCGCCGTCAATCACCCGCAATCCGTGACCGCCGACACGCTGCGCGGCATTGCGCGCCGGATCGCGGCGCAGATTCCCTGCATCGTCGCTGTAACCTCGTTCGATCCCAATGACGGCCAGTCGAGCTTTTCGACCGGCCTCGCACGCGTCGCCGCACAGCAGGGCCTTCGCACCATCTTGCTCGACGGCAATCTCACGCAACGCGTGGCGCGGCCGGGGCTCGTCGCCACGCGCACCGGCTGGGTCGACGTGCTGCGCGGCAAGGCGCGGCTCAGCCAGTCGATGGCGAAGGATCCGCGCTCGCCGATGCTGTTCATGCCGGCCGGACAAGGCGATCCGCGCGCGGCCTGGACGTCGGGCCAGCTTTTCGCCCATCTGCGCCGCGTGTCCGACCTCGCGGTCATCGATGCGGCACCTGTCGCGCCCGGCGGGGAACTGCCGCTGCTGGCGAGGCTGTCCGACGCACTGATCGTCGTGGCCGGCCGCGAGCAGGTGCCCGACACCGGCCGGCTCTGCGCCACCGTGACGGTGCCCGCCGCGCTCGTCGTCGCTGCTTAAGCTCTCGCTTTCGTGATAGGGAGTGTCCGCCCGGCTGATTCGGCGGATGCGTCTTCGCGTAACATGCGGCCGAGGCCGCGCGAACTAGTCTCTGTCACAGCGAGGAGCCAGACATGTCCCGCACCGATTCCATCGATCCCGCGCGCCGGCGCTTTCTGCTGTCGTCGGCCTCGCTGGCGCTCGTGGCCGCCGCCGTGCCGCATTTCGCCCGCGCCGCCGTGCCGGAGGTGACGATCGAGAATTTCTCCGCCGCCGGCAAGGATCTCGGCCGCGCCAATGTTCCCAAGGTCATCAAAAGCGAAGCGGAGTGGCGCAAGCTCCTGTCGCCGGAGCAGTTCGAAGTGACGCGCCATGCCGACACCGAGCAGGCCTTCACCGGGATCTACTGGAACAACCACGCCGACGGGCTCTATCGCTGCATCTGCTGCGACACGGCGCTGTTCGATTCCCGCACCAAGTTCGAATCCGGCACCGGCTGGCCGAGCTTCTGGCAGCCGATCTCGCCGATGAACGTCGTCGAACAGCACGACACGAGCTTCTTCATGGATCGCACGGCGATCGCCTGCAAGCGCTGCGACGCCCATCTCGGCCATGTCTTCGACGACGGCCCGAAGCCGACCGGCCTGCGCTACTGCATGAACTCGGCGTCGCTCAAATTCGTCAAGCGCGCCTGAAGGAGGACATGATGCTGAAGCTCTCCCGCTTTTTGAAAAACGGCGCGGCCGCCGGCCTTCTTGCCGCGGCCCTCATCCTGCCGGCCTGCGCGGACGAGGCGCCGAAAGTGATACCGGCCGCGCAGCTCGATGCGCCGAAAACGCAGAGTGCCGCGACGGAGACCGCGGTGCTGTCCGGCGGCTGCTTCTGGGGCATGCAGGGCGTGTTCGAGCATTTGAAAGGCGTCAAGGAAGTCGTGTCCGGCTATTCGGGCGGCGCGGCGGCGACGGCGCAATACGAACTCGTCAGCACCGGCACGACCGGCGCCGCCGAAACCGTCAAGATCACCTTCGATCCGCGGCAAGTCTCTTACGGCGAGATCCTGCGCGTCTATTTCTCCGTGGCGCATGATCCGACGCAGCTGAACCGCCAGGGCCCGGACGAGGGCACGCAGTACCGCTCCGACATCTGGTACACGAACGACATGCAGAAGAAGATCGCCGACGCCTATATCCGCCAGCTGGGCGCGGCGCATGTGTTCGGCGCGCCGATCGTCACGCGCGTCGATGCGTATCGCGGCTTCTATCCGGCCGAGAGCTATCACCAGGATTACCTGATCCACAATCCCGACGCGCCCTACATCGTCTACAACGACCTGCCGAAGATCGCGGCGTTCAAGCGCCTCTACGCCGGCTACTACCGCGAGACGCCGGTGATGGTGGGCGGGAGGTCGTAACAACAAAACCGGTGTCATGGCACGCCTCGTGCGGGCCACCCAGTTGAATTCCGTGGCGTTCCCAAAGAAAAATGGCGTGCTTGCCCTTTGAGAGGCGAGTTGCAGCCAACTGGGTGGCCCGCATTCGCGGACCATGACAAGGTTGGTCGCCAGGGAGCGCGCGCATGAAGATCGATCTCGTCAATCCGGAAGAGTTCGCGGCGGGGCATCCTTTCGCCCAATATCGCTGGCTGCGCGAGAACGCGCCCATTTTCTGGCACGAGGAGCCGGACGGCCCAGGGTTCTGGGCGGTGACGCGCTACAAGGACGTCTACGACGTCGACCGCGATTTCCAGAATTTCTCCTCCGAACCCACGATCATGATGCGCGACGCGCCGGATCAGCAGTCGAATTTCGGCGGCTATAAAATGATGCTGATGATGGATCCGCCGCAGCATACCGCCTATCGCAAGCTCATCCGCAACGAGTTCACGCAAGGCCCCGCGCGCGACATGATCCCGTGGATGCAGCGGCTGGCGCGCGAAATCGTCGACGCGGTGGCGGCGCGCGGCGAATGCGATTTTGTGAGCGAGGTGGCGGGGGAGATGCCGTCCTTCGTGATTGCCGAGCTTCTCGGTCTGCCGCGCGACGACGGCCGCGAGCTCTACAAGCTGACGGAAATCCTCCACACCTCGCCAGAGGCGCTGGCGCCCGGCGCGGCGCTGATGGCGATGCAGAAGATGTTCGATTACGGACGCGGCGTCATCGCGGAGAAGCGCGCGCGGGCGGCTAACGATCTCGCGACCAAGCTGCTCGAGGCCGAAGTCGAGGGGAAGCGCCTCGACGACATAGAGTTCCTGCTGTTCTTCCTGTTGCTGGTCGATGCGGGCGGCGACACGACGCGCAACCTACTGTCCTCGGGCCTGATCGCGCTTCTCGAAAATCCCGAGCAGCTGGCGTGGTTGAAGGCGGATCTTCCGGCCCGTGTCGCGTCGGCGCGCGAGGAATTGCTGCGCTATACGAGCCCCGTGATCTATATGCGCCGCACGGCCAAGCACGCCGTGACGCTGGCGGGCGAGGCGATCGAGGAAGGCCAGAAGGTCATCATGTATTTCGGCTCCGCCAACCGCGATCCCGCGAAATTCGCCGAGCCCGACAGACTCGATCTTTCGCGCAATCCCAACGAGCACATTGCCTTCGGCACCGGCCCGCATGGCTGCCTCGGCCAGCACATCGCGCGCGTCGAGATCGACGCGGTGCTGATGGAAGTGCTGTCGCGTCTCGAAGATCTGGAGCTCGCGGCCGCGCCCGAATGGCTGCCGTCGAATTTCATCTCGGGGCCGAAGAAGATGCCGGTCCGATTTCGGGCGCGCGCCTGACGCGCTCAGAATGTCGACGGCCTGCCGCCGCAGAGCTTGACGGCATGCTGGAAGGCTTTGAGGAAGCGCTTTGCATAGGCGACATCCGAGATCAGGATCGCAGACTGAAACGTTTTTGCTTTCCAGCGCGTGACGCGCGCGTTGCCGGATAGTTTCAGAAAGGTCGTCACATAGCTGCTCGCGATCAGAGGCATGCGGTTGCGAGTCTCGAAATCGAGCTCGGCAATGTTGCAGGCCCGGCGCCCCGACTGCGGCGCACAGGCATTTCCGTCGTTGACCGAGCTCGAGAGGTGCAGCACCGCGGAAGCTGGATCGATATTGCCGAGCTCGAGCGTGTCGATCTGGTCGTTGGCGATGATGCTGTAGCGCTGCGAATTGGGATCTTCGTGGAAGACGAGCGTCAGACGGCAACCGGATGCTCGCAAGGACTCCGTCTTGCGCTCGAAGACAGCGCCGTTGTCGAAAATCTCGCGCATGCCGTAACCCGGCGATCCTCCCTGCGCGGTGTGGGAATTGTAGGTGCTGTCCATCCAGCCGAGCGTTTCGTCGAGCGACGGCCCGTCCGGATGTGCGAAGGCCAGCCAAGCGGCGACGGTGACGGCAACGATCACCGCTGCCGCTACGACCCACATGATCAAGCGGCCCATCGACGATTGCATTTGATAAGGCCCCCCGGACCGGAACTCAGTTCGCCAACTGAAAACGCTCGAACCGCGCCATTTCTTCCTCAATGGCGGATTTATGCCTGCGGCTCGTGCGGGGGCCGAGCCAGGTCCATTTCCGGATCAGCAGCTTGCCGTTCTCGCGATCCGTCTTAAGGTCGAGTGCGGCCACGATCGTATCGCCGACAAGGACGGGGAGGGCGAAGTAACCGAATTTGCGCCTGGCCTTCGGCACATAGGCTTCGAAGAGGTGGTCATAGTCGAAAAAGAACTTGAGCCGCTTCCTCTGGATGGTCAGCGGATCGAAGGGTGAAAGGATGTGGACGAGTCCCTGGTCGGGCGCCGCGACCGCCTCGAGTGTTTCCGGGCGCGCCCAATACGGGGTCTTGCCGGCGCCTTCGACGTCGAGAGGGACCAGTTCCTTCCGCCGCACGCGGCCTTCAATCAGGCTGCGCATGGCGGGCTTTCTCGGCGCATCCATGTAGCAGATGGAGTCGACGCTCACGATGGCCTGCGCGCGAAGGGCGCGGTCGAGAAGATAGTTCAGCGTCTCGCGCTCGGGCGCGGGCTTCGGCGGCGCGCTCCAGCCGAAGTGCCGCTCGGTCAACTCGTACGTCTTGAGGATGCCGTTGCGTTCGCTGATCGTGAGCTGCCCGCGATAGAAGGCGAGCCTCAGCGCCCGCGCAGACGGCTTCCTGCTCGCCCAGGCGTGATCTTTTTCGACGAGAACGTCGTCGTCGATGTCGCGCAGCGAGAGCGCGCCGTTCTTCTTCACCAGCCGCAGCACCTTGCGCAGCTCTTCCGGCTTCACGGTCGTCTCGCGCGACCGGTGCTGGCGCATCAGCCTGACGTAATGCGGCATATCCCGCGTCGGCAGATAGGCGAGCGCGTGCGCCCAGTATTCGAACACCGTCTTGTCGACGCTTTGCAGCTGCCTCAAATGCTCGCGCCGGTACTGGGGAATACGCGTAAACAGAATGTGATGATGGCAGCGCTCGATGACGTTGATCGTGTCGATCTGCACATAGCCAAGATGTTCGATGGCGCGCTGCACGGCTTCCGGTCCGGCGCCGAAAGGATCGCGTGTATCGAGGCGCAGCGCTGCAAGCCACAGCCGCCGCGCGTGTTGTTTCGAAAGCGCTATCGGCTTTCCGGTTGCAACACGCATGGATTGCGAATCGGAATGTTTTTCACGGCCACATTAGTCCGTATACGTTGCGACGCCACAATTTTGCCCGTCTTTGTTCCCTTGGAAACCGCATGCCGGTGCACACGTTTTTACCGGAGCGGCACAAGGATGAATACAGGGAGGAGTTGTTAGATGAGTGATGTTCAAATGAATGACCTTCGTGGGCGCGCCGCGCCCTCCAAAGTACAGTTCGGCTCCGCCGGAAAGATCGTCGGCGCAATCCTCGTGCTGATCGGCGCGTGCGGAGTCGGCGTGTATGCATATGAGACGCGGCCGGCGCCCCATCCCAAACAGCATGTTTCCCTGAATCAATTGCCTGAAGTGCCGGCAACGACGCAGCAGTAACATTGTCCGAACGAAAGCGCCCGAAGCGGAATAGTCCCGCTTCGGGCGTCCGCATCAGTAGACCTCAAACAGTCCCGCTGCGCCCATGCCGCCGCCGATGCACATCGAGACGACGACATGCTTGGCGTTGCGGCGCTTGCCTTCCATCAGCACGTGGCCGGTGAGACGCGCGCCGGTCATGCCGAACGGATGGCCGATCGCGATGGAGCCGCCGTTGACGTTGTATTTCTCGGGATCGATGCCCAGCGTGTCGCGGCAGTAGAGGCACTGGCTCGCGAAAGCCTCGTTCAGTTCCCAAAGGTCGATATCGTCGACCGTGAGGTCGTGGCGCTTCAGCAGGCGGGGCACCGCAAAGACCGGTCCGATGCCCATTTCATCGGGCTCGCAGCCGGCGATCGCCCAGCCTTTGAACGCACCCAACGGCTGCAGGCCGCGCCGCTCGGCGTCCTTGGCTTCCATCAGCACGACGGCCGCGGCGCCGTCGGACAGCTGGCTCGCATTGCCGGCGGTGATGAACTTGCCCGGACCCTTCACCGGCTCGAGTTTTGCGAGACCTTCGAGCGTCGTCTCGGGGCGATTGCATTCGTCGCGCGTGACCGTGTAGTCGACGATGGTTTCTTCCTTCGTCTCCTTGTTGACCTGCTTCATCCTGGTCTTCATGGGGACGATCTCGTCCTTGAACTTGCCGGCCTGCTGCGCCGCCGCCATGCGGCGCTGTGACTCCAGCGAATATTCGTCCTGATATTCTCTAGAGAGCTTGTAGCGCGCCGCGACGACATCGGCTGTGTCGATCATCGGCATCCAGAAATCGGGATACATCTCGACGATGCGCGGTTCCTTGCCGCCGCCGCCGCCGCCCTGAAAGGTGATCGAGTCGACGCCGGAGCCGACAACGACGCTGGCGCCGTCTTCCGTGATGTAGCGGGCCGCATTGGCGATTGCGTTGAGGCCCGACGAGCAGGCGCGATTGACGGTCGAGCCCGCCGTGGTGACTGGAAGGCCGGCAAGCAGCGCCGCACCGCGCGCGACATTGCCCGAAGCCGCCACGCAACCGGCGACAACGTCTTCGACTTCCGCCGGCGCGACTTTCGCGCGCTTCACCGCATGTTCGATGGCGTGGCCGAGCATGGCCATATTCGAGGTGTTGTTGAATCCGCCTCTGGCCGCTTTCGCGAGGCCCGTGCGGGCGTAAGAAACGATGACTGCTTCACGCATGTTGAATTCTCCCGGTGTTTATTGCTGATAGTGGTGAGTTTCGTGGCGACAGTTTTTAGCGCAGTGGTCGCGGAGGACGCGCAGTGGACGCAGTGCAGCTCGCGCGCGAGGCGCAACTGTCCTTGCCGTCATCGCGGGAAATGGCTGTGCGCTGACGCGCGGAAGAATGTCCCCGCGTCCACTGCGCAACCACTGCGTCCTCTGCGCTAAAATTGTCTCCACCTACTTCAGGTCCTGAAATTTCTTGCCTTCGGCCACGAGCTTTTCGAGCAGCGCCGACGGCTTGAAGGCGTCTCCCATCGTGCCCTGCCACTCTTTCATTTTCGCCAGCACCTTATCGAGGCCGATGAGATCGCCGTAGAACATCGGGCCGCCGCGATAGA
>DATKON010000105.1:0-20239 GCA_035524575.1 Rhizomicrobium sp. | reverse complement strand
CGATCTCGATCTGGGACATTACGAACGCTTCACCAACGTCTCCTCGTCGAAGTCCGATAACGTGACCGCGGGGCGCATCTATCAGGAAGTGATTTCGCGGGAACGGCGCGGCGGCTATCTCGGCCGCACGGTGCAGGTCATCCCGCACGTCACCGACGCCATCAAAGAATTCGTCATGACGGGCCAGGATGACGTGGATTTCCTGCTCGTCGAAATCGGCGGCACGGTGGGCGACATTGAAGGCCTGCCGTTTTTCGAAGCGATCCGTCAGCTCGGCAACGAACTCGGCCGCGAGCGCGCCGCCTTCGTACATCTGACTCTCGTCCCCTATATCGAAACCGCCGGCGAACTGAAGACGAAGCCGACGCAGCATTCCGTGAAGGAGCTGCGTTCCATCGGCATTCAGCCCGACGTGCTGTTGTGCCGCTCGACCCACCCCATCCCGGACGAAGAGCGCCGGAAGATCGGTCTTTTCTGCAACGTGCCGGCCGAGCGCGTGATCCCGGCGCTCGATCTGCCGACGATCTACGAGGCCCCCGAGCGCTATCATGCCGAAGGCTTCGACACCCAGGTGCTGAAGGTGTTCGGCATCGCCGACGCGCCGGAGCCCGATCTCAAGCAGTGGAAATGGGTCGTCAACCGGGTGAAGAACCCCGAAGGCGAAGTGCGCATCGCCGTCGTCGGCAAATACATGCAGGTAAAGGATTCCTACAAGTCGCTGTCGGAAGCCCTGGCGCATGGCGGCCTCGCCAACAATGTGCGCGTGCACATGGACTGGATCGACAGCGAAGTCTTCGAGCGCGACGACGCCGCGGTCTATCTCGAAAATGTCAGCGGCATTTTGGTGCCCGGCGGCTTCGGCGAGCGCGGCACCGAAGGCAAGATCGAAGCGGTCAGGTTTGCGCGCGAGCGCGAGGTGCCGTTCTTCGGCATCTGCTATGGCCTCCACATGGCCGTCATCGAAGCCGCGCGCGATCTTGCCGGCCTCGAAGGTGCAGGCTCGACGGAAATCTCCGTGCCGCGCCATCCGGTGATCGGCCTGATGACCGAATGGACAAGGGGCAATGAGGTCGAGACGCGCGCCGCGGACGGCGATCTCGGCGGCACCATGCGACTCGGCGCCTATCCTGCGATCCTCGAGGCCGGGAGCCGCGTCGCGGAAATCTACGGCTCAAACGAGATCAGCGAGCGCCATCGTCATCGTTACGAAGTGAATGTGGGTTACACGCGCCAGCTCGCCGAGCACGGCTTCGTCGTTTCCGGCTGGTCGCCCGACAAGCGACTGCCCGAGATCATGGAGATCCCGACGCATCCGTGGTTCATCGGCGTGCAGTTTCACCCCGAGCTGAAATCGCGACCCTTCGCGCCGCATCCGCTGTTCGCGTCGTTCGTCGCGGCCGCGGTGAAGCGGAGCCGGCTGGTTTAGATTTTCTGAACCACCGCAGGGACGGTGCTTTGCCCGTCTCGCGCTGCGCCCTCATCGCCCGCCTCGTCGCGACGGCGCATGAGGAGAAGTCCGCCCAGTCCCATGCGGAACATCAGCACGATCCCAAGGGCCAAGAGCACGGTTGCCGCAAAGCCGAATAGGCCGAGCTCGATCCAGCGCATGCGTGCGGTTTCGTAGGTGTTGGCCCGGACCGGCGCCAGCTGCTTTCCCGGAAGACTGAGAACGGTCCGTACGATGCGGTGCGCCGGCAGCGGCGCCACGCCGCGAACGGCTTCAACGGCGTGGACCGGCGCGACGCTCGACGCGTGTCCGACGCGCGCGACAGATACAGCCGTGTGACTCGGCACATGGACGGTCCGCGATGCAGCGCGCGGCGATGGCGAAAGTGCCGAGCCGCTCGTCGATGCAGCAACCGATGCGCGCTCCGCAATCGGGGCGGACGCTTTGGGAGACCAGCAGGAACCTCCGCCAGAGAGGTCGATGTCGCCGTTGCTGTCTTTGATGGCGCATGCCGCGACCTTGGCATCGCCGGCAGGAATGACCTGACCATCCGGGCCCGCTTCGCCTTTGATATCGACAGTCTGGTTGATGTCTGCCCCGGGCGTCTGAACGTTCAGATGCGCATTCTGCGGGTCGTCATTGACCACAGGATGAAACTTCCTGTTCACGGGAGAGGCCAACGCATCCGTTGAAACCAGTGACAGCGCAACGAGTGCCAATGCACTGAGCTTTGCGAAACGCATGACAACTCTCCCCCTCACATACCCAACGGCGACGCGCCTGCTTTCGCGGACGACGTCCACGATGGCGGCCTGGAGCCGCGATACGCGCATAAGATCGTTGGACCCGGCGACGGTGATCGCCCGGTCGTTCGGCACCGGTCGAGGCTAACAGGAAGGCGTATATGGAGACTTAAAGGCAGGCGGTACACGGAGCCTTAACCGTATGCGGCGTCGGAGCGCGGGCGTCCGCACCCGCATCACGGCGGTTGTCGAAAGATGCGGGCGAGGACGCCCGCGCTCCAACATGGATTACTTCGAGACGTTTCAGCCCGTCACGGGCGCCGCCTTCAATTCCGCGCGCCAGTGCTTCTCGCGATCCTTG
The DNA here is from genome assembly GCA_035524575.1 of Rhizomicrobium sp. Taxonomy (GTDB): domain Bacteria; phylum Pseudomonadota; class Alphaproteobacteria; order Micropepsales; family Micropepsaceae; genus Rhizomicrobium. The sequence goes on along the minus strand of DATKON010000105.1, from coordinate 17,688 downwards.
AGCAGCGCCGGGATCAGCAGCGGATTGTCGTCGATGACTTTCTCGACGATCTCGTAGCGGAAGGATGCGTCGCCATGTGCGTTCCAGGCCGCCTGCATCGCCTTGTTGCGATGAAGGCCGGTGCGCAGCGTGAACCATTCGCGGTTCTGATGGGCATCGAGATTGGGTGAACTGCCGATCCAGACTTCGCCGGATGCTTCGCAGCGGATCGCGAACACCCCTTGCAGCCGCTTGCGTTCCTTATAGCTGCGGACGGCTTCCTTCCTGCTTGCGTTGTCCATCAGCGTTTTCTCTTCGCGAGCCTGTCGAACTCGATCAGCTCCTCGATCAATGCCGGCAGCGCCTTGAACGGCGTCATGCTGGGACCGTCGCAGGGGGCGTGGTCGGGATCGGGATGGGTTTCGATGAAAAGCGCCGCGATGCCGACGGCGACAGCCGCGCGCGCCAGCGCCGGCACATATTGGCGCTGTCCGCCGGCGCGATCGCCTTGGCCGCCGGGCTGCTGCACGGAGTGCGTGACGTCATAGACGACCGGACATCCCGTCTCCGCCATGATCGGAAAGCCGCGCATGTCGGTGACGAGCGTGTGATAGCCGAAGCTCGTGCCGCGATCGCAGAGCATGACCTTGTCGTTGCCGGTCGACGCGATCTTTGTGACGATGTTGCCCATGTCCTCGGGCGCGAGGAACTGTCCCTTCTTTACGTTGATCGGCCGGCCGGTCTTTCCGGCGGCGACGAGAAGATCGGTCTGGCGGCACAGGAACGCCGGGATCTGCAGGATGTCGACCACCTGCGCGACGGGCGCGCACTGCTCCTTCTCGTGGATGTCGGTGATGACGGGCAGCCCCGTCTTTTCCTTGATCTCCGCGAAGATCGGCAGCGCGGCATCAAGGCCTACGCCGCGCGCGGATGTGACCGACGAACGGTTCGCCTTGTCGAAGGACGTCTTGTAGACCGCGCCGATCCTCAGCCTGTCGGTCAGCTCCTTGATGGCGGCGCTCATCTCGAGCGCTTGCGCGCGGGATTCAAGCGTGTTCGGGCCCACGAACAGCACCAGCGGCAGATCGTTGCCGATCGTCAGCTTGCCGCCCTTGGGCAGGGCGATATCGATGTGTTTCGTCATCCGCAGGGCACTCCTGACATGCCGGCGGGCGAAACGAAGGCCGGCTCTTCCCGGGCAAGTCCGGGAAGAGCGCTCTATAACCTCAAGAAACGGTCCAGGCCATCGCGATCCCGACGACCGCCAGGATCAGGAGCGCCAGCTCCGCGACCGCGGCGACAAGGAAGCCCGTGCTTCGCTTCCCGGCTTCGGCGATATAACCCTGCATGTAAAGAAAGCGGCCGACGATCCAGATGAAGCCGAAAGCGGCCGGCAGCCACCCGAGCCGTGTAAAGTAGATCGTTGCCAGCCACAGCAGCGGCAGGAAGATAGGCAGATGCTCGAGCGTGTTCATCTGCACGCGGTAGGTGCGTTCGAAGACGGGATCTCCGGTCACCGCGGGTGCATCGATCTTGTATTTGGTGCGCGCGCTGCCGACGCGCATGAACATCACGACGTAGAGAATGAGCGCGACGATCGTGGCGATCGCCGACAAAAGATATGCTTTGGACGCCAGTTCCATGTGTTGTTCCTCCCCAGGCCCCGAAAGGGCACGTGTGCGACCCTATAAGATTCGCGCCTGAGGCGTGACGTTCCTTGCCGCATAGCGTGCCATCGCCTAGAAGCGGGCCGGACATCAGGAGACCGCCGCCATGACGGCCATCGTCGACGTTACCGCCCGCGAAATCCTCGACTCCCGGGGCAATCCGACGGTCGAGGTCGATGTGAGGCTGGAGGACAGCTCGTTCGGCCGCGCGGCCGTGCCCTCGGGCGCCTCGACTGGCGCCCATGAGGCGGTCGAGCTTCGCGATGGCGGGGCGCGTTATGGCGGCAAGGGCGTCATGAATGCTGTTGACGCCGTCAACACCGAGATTTTCGACGTCCTGTGCGGACTCGATGCGGAGGATCAGCTCCGGGTCGACCGGTTGATGTGCGCCCTCGACGGCACGCCCAATAAGAGCCGGCTGGGCGCCAATGCCATCCTCGGCGCTTCGCTGGCCGTCGCTAGGGCCGCCGCGGAAGCCGCCAACATGCCGCTCTTCCGCTATGTCGGCGGACCGGCCGCGCGCGTGCTGCCCGTGCCGATGATGAACATCATCAATGGCGGCGTGCACGCGGACAATCCGATCGACTTCCAGGAATTCATGATCATGCCGGTGGGCGCGGACAGTTTCCACGAGGGCCTGCGCATGGGCGCCGAGGTCTATCACGCGCTCAAGAAGTCGCTGCGTGACGCCGGGCACAACACCAATGTCGGCGATGAGGGCGGCTTCGCGCCGAACCTCAAGAGTGCGGATGAGGCGCTCGGCTTCATCATGAAGTCGATCGAGAAGGCGGGCTACAAGCCGGGCGACGACGTGATGCTGGCGCTCGATCCGGCTTCGACCGAGTTCTTCAAGAAGGGCCGCTATGTCCTTGAAGGCGAAGGCAAGACGCTCACGCCGGCCGAGATGGCGCGGTATTACGAGGATCTGTGCGCGCGCTATCCGATCATCTCCATCGAAGACGGCATGGCCGAGGACGATTGGGAAGGCTGGACGGCGATCACCAAGGCGCTCGGCGCCAAGGTGCAGCTCGTGGGCGACGATCTCTTCGTCACCAATTCGGCGCGCCTGAAGGAAGGCGTCGCCAGGCACGTGGCCAACGCGATCCTCGTGAAGGTCAACCAGATCGGCACGTTGAGCGAGACTCTTGACGCCGTGGACACGGCCCACCGCGCTCACTATCGCGCCGTGATGTCCCACCGCTCCGGCGAAACGGAAGACAACACCATCGCCGATCTCGCCGTCGCGACGAATTGCGGGCAGATCAAGACCGGCGCGCTGGCGCGCTCCGACCGCACGGCCAAATACAATCAGCTCCTGAGAATCGAAGAGCGGCTGGGCGATCAGGCGGTTTATGCGGGACGGTCTGTGGTGAAGGGGTAGGGCGCCTGCAACCGGCTTTCACTGCGACGGCACATTTCGCAAGAGCTTCTGCACGAGTTCCAGCTTCATAAAGCCCGAGCGGATGTCGCCGAATTTATACGCATCGTAGGCTTCGTCGACCAGACGACGAGACTCAGTGAACTCCCTGCGCTCGCCTTTCTCCCGAACCGCCATATCTAATCCGAATCGCAAGCCCTCGAATGCCAGATTGAGAGTCCATTGATCGTCTGGCCGAACTCCCTCTCGATTTGGAAATCGGTCCGGCAGACAAAGCTTTACGAAACCCACGTAATCTTTGAATGAATGCAGGTCTGTGAATCCGAATTTCGCCATGGTGCACCTCAATGCACGATTCCGTATGAACCGACCACTCGTCCGCGCGCCGCGGCAGAGAGCGAACAATGGTGATGTTTGCTCCACCCGAGAAAGCCTTATAGTCAGAAACCTGCGCCATCGAGCCGGTCTTAAATTGCATTGATCCGTCTAAAATTGTTTGCGAGCCTGGAATGTGCACGTCCGGTACGCGGTATGCACCCGAACCGAGCGGATCATATAGTCGCCGAACTTTAGATCGATCTCCGTACGATCCATTCATGCGAGGCCCGGGCCGGCAAGTAAGAGAGACATCCGGCGTCCGCTGATTCGCTCGTGCCGCATTTGCAAAAAAAGGATGGCGCACAGTGGCGAGTCTTCACCGTCAAGAGCCGGAGCGCTCAGGAACCGTAAACCGCCTTCCTTAGCGCATCTTGCTCCGAAGCTGTGGTCTCGTCGTCAAAATAGATGTCGGAAGACGCCCTGAGGATGCCTTTTTGAGGCTCAGTCAGATGCAGCCAATTGAGCTTCGCGAGTGCGCTCTTGCGGTCACTTCCAATCAGGTGCCAAAAGTTTTCGCTGAACCACATAATCGACCCTATGGCTTCCACATAGCCCGGCCGAAATTCCCAGCGCCCCGCATTTTCAGATGTATCGACAATCTGCTGCTCCAATGGCGGCGGCAAGCCATTGGATTTCATTCTTAACCCGACCATGCTGCGGCCGACGGTCTTGTACTCGATGGGATCCTGCGCGTTCTGCCAGTGATCGTACTCAACGTCCGTCACCCACGCCTGAACAAAGCTAGGCCATCCCAGAAAGGGCGTCACCCACCTATCCCAGGAAGACGCCGCACCTTCGGATTTTTCTTCGACGATTATGAAGCTTTGCTCCATCGCTGTGATGTTGCCCGACCGCAATGCCAACCCGCCCACATTGAGATAGGGAATTCCCTTCCCCTTTTTGCTGAGTCGTTCTTCGACTTTTGTTTTCGGAACGAGCGTTCCGTCATACGTTCGAAATTCGGCCGGTATTCTGAGCTCACCCAATATGTGATTGATCGTGTCAAAGGCGGCCAAGGCATCAAGCCCTTTTCCAGCGAGGACATCAAATGTCCGATCGCCAAGCGTTTGCTTCGCTACCACGTGCGGCTTCAATGAAAATACGATCCGCAACTCCTCCAAGCGAGGCGCTTTCATGGAAACTCCTTTATGAGGACGGTTACACCATTCTCTTTGCCCAGCTTGACGAGCGGTTGCGCGGCTTCAAATCCGCCGGGCTGTACCCGCAAATCCAGCGTCATATTCGCTCTGTTGCCATTGAGGGTGGCGCCATTGTTGCCGAGATCCTCAATATGGTCCCAAGTTCGTGCAAACCAACGAGAAGACGTCGTATCGACGGTTCGTAAGCTCGCCAAGGTGTTCTCCTGTTGGAAATCAACAAGGGGAAAATAGCCATTGTACTCTTGGCCCACGTGGTACCAACTGACATATTCTGTTGCTGCAAGCTTCTGCTCGATGGCGACGCCCCGTTGCATAGGCGAAAGCGCCCAGACAGAGTCTGTTGCAGCATCAATAGCAGCTCCGCCGGAGGCGGATGCATCGGCTGCGATCGTTGCTCCCGTTCCAATCAATCTGAAGGCCGGACCAGCTCCTGCAGCTGCGAGGGGAAGGAGTTGGAATAACGGATCGATCCAGTCTGCATTCGTGGCGGGGCGCGTGAGCGGGAGTTTTGCGGCAAGACGAATCATGAGTTCACTTTGAGCAAGAGCAGGACTGCTCGTGTCGATCGCGGGGACTTCCACAGGATGGCCATGCTCATCGCGCAAAATCTGGGCGCGATAGTCGGCGTAATCGTTCAATGTACGCCTGATTTCATCCGATGCATCGGCCGCCACAGCCAAATTGTTGTAGCTCTGTTCCACCTCTGCGCGTCCGACTTGCGCAAGTGCGGATTTGGCCTCGTGCGTAAGATGCGAGCCCAGCGCCTCCCAGAAGTTTTCGCGTTCTCCATTGATGGGCTTCACCTGAGACTGCGCAGCGCTCGTGCTGCGCTGCTCGGCCGCAGCAGCGCGCACCGCTTCGGCTACCGGGTCGTCAGAAGCATCGCTCATGCCGGCATCGGCAAGCTGAACGCGGGCGCTCCTCTGGGCTATGTCTGGTTTGGCGCTAGAGGAATTCGCTCGATCGACGGCGCCAGACCGTGATGCGGGCGAGTCGTTCGTCTCACCACCTTCGCCTTTTGGCGCGAACTGTCCGCCTTTGCCGTCCGCACTCCCGGTCGGCCAGCGGGATGTTCGTCCGGATCCCATTTCAGCATTCCGCTCCAATGAAGATCGCGGACGAGCTTGATCATCTGATCGCGCGAGCGAGCTTGCTTGGAGAGCGGTTGCGGATCGGGGATGCCGAGAAGGACAGTCGCGATTTGAGCGCGGGCGATATTGCCTGCGTTCAGCGCGTTCGCGATTGCTCTCAGCCCGCTTGTCTTCGCCGACATATCGATCGGCAAGCCGTACTGCTTCGCGATCTCCCCGGAAAGCTCGTCACAATCGCGCGGCTGCCATATGTCTTTGCCGTTCTTCCTTAATCGCTTCAGAACCGGAATGCAGCCGACAAGAGCACCCTCTGCATCGCATGAGACGCCGCCTTTCCCGCGTGGCGATAGGCGGAATTCGCGGTTCAATTTTCGTGCTCCTCAGCTATCGGCAAGAAGAACATAAGGAGGATAACACGAATTTCAACCGATTTGGTATATTAAAAGCCAACTCGGTTGTATTAGTGCGAAACGGATCGCAAGTCATTGGAATATAGGCAAAGTTTCTCGGGCTGCCTCGTGCCTCTATGCGCGATCGCACGATCTCCATACGGCAGCTGCTGGCCGCTCGTAAGCGCGTGTCGAAATCGCAAAAACGCGAGGCGGCGCATCGGCGAGTCTCTACCGGTCAAGAGGAGCTACCGCGTGCGGCCAACAAGAATCTCCTTGCCACAGTTTCCGCTTGACCCTGCGAATCGCTCTGTGATTCGTTGGGCGCATGCGAATCAGCTACAGCGCCACGCGGTTCTTCAGTGCCCTGATCGTTCCGGCGATCTGCGCGTCGGCGGTCTGTTACTTCGGCTATTACACGATCTGCGGCACGCGCGGACTTCTTGCGCTCACCGACACACGCGCGCGCCTGTCCATCGCGCAGCAGCAGCTGGCGTCGCTTACGGACGACCGCAAGCGCCTCGAGCATCGCATTGCGCTTCTGAAGCCGGGCGCCGCCGATCCCGATCTGGTGGAAGAGCTGGCGCGCCAGCAACTCCTCGGCAGCGCGCCCGGCCAAATCGCCGTGCCCCGGCAAAAGCACTAAAACCTTGGGGAAATTCCTGCACCCGGCTGACGTTTTGTCGGCATAGGCGGGCGCTTGCTAAATCCCCGGACCCTTGCCACAACCGCGCCCTGGCCAGGAGGAACGTGAACACATGGCCGAGGCCGCTAGTGCCCGGGCAGATGCCGCCGCCCCGTCGGCAGGCGCCGATCTGCTCAAAAAATTCTACCGCGACATGCTTCTCATCCGCCGCTTCGAGGAGAAGGCCGGCCAGCTTTACGGCATGGGCCTGATCGGGGGCTTCTGCCACCTCTATATCGGCCAGGAGGCCGTGGTGGTGGGCATGCAGGCCGCCCTCAGAGAGGGCGACAAAGTTATCACCGCCTACCGCGATCACGGCCACATGCTGGCCTGCGGCATGGACCCGAAAGGCGTCATGGCCGAGCTGACGGGCCGCGAAGCCGGCTATTCCAAAGGCAAGGGCGGCTCGATGCACATGTTCAGCCGCGAGAAGCACTTCTACGGCGGCCACGGCATCGTCGGCGCGCAGGTGCCGATCGGCACGGGTCTCGCGTTCTCGAGCCGCTACAAGAAGGACGGCGGCGTGACGCTGACCTATTTCGGCGACGGCGCCGCGAACCAGGGCCAGGTCTACGAGTCCTTCAACATGGCCGAGCTGTGGAAGCTGCCGGTCGTCTACGTCATCGAGAACAACCAGTACGCGATGGGCACCAGCGTCGAGCGCGCCAGCGCCGAGCAGCATCTGTGGAAGCGCGGCGCCTCGTTCAACATCCCGGGTGAGGAAGTCGACGGAATGGACGTCGTCGCCGTCTACGAGGCTGCGATAAAAGCCGTCGAATGGTGCCGCTCGGGCAAGGGCCCGATCATCCTCGAGATGAAAACCTATCGCTATCGCGGCCATTCCATGTCGGATCCGGCGAAGTACCGTACGCGCGAGGAAGTGCAGATGGTGCGCGAGAAGCGCGATCCCATCGAGCATCTCGGCCAGCGCATGATCAGCAAAGGTCTCGCCAGCGACGATGATCTGAAGGCGATCGACAAGGAGACGCGTCAGATCGTCAACACTGCCGCCGAGTTCGCCACCGAAAGCCCCGAGCCCGATCCTTCGGAGCTCTACACCGACATTCTCGCCTAGGTCCCCATGTCCGTAGAGATATTGATGCCCGCGCTGTCGCCCACGATGGAAGAGGGCAAGCTCGCCAAATGGCTCGTCAAGGAAGGCGATGAAGTCCATTCGGGCGATATCCTCGCCGAAATCGAGACCGACAAGGCGACGATGGAGTTCGAGGCCGTCGACGAAGGCAAGATCGGCAAGATCCTGGTGCCCGAAGGCACCGAAGGCGTGAAGGTCAATCAGCCGATCGCCGTGCTCGTGACCGACGGCGAAGCGCCGGCGAATTCGAACGACGTGAAGACGCCGGCCGTCGAAGCCAAGCCGCAGCAGACGAAGGCGCCGGCGGCCGATACGCATCAGGGCAAGTCCGGCGAGCCCGAAGGCGACACCGCGCCAGTGAAGCAAGCGCCCCCCACAGCGAAGAGCCCGCATGCGCCGGCGCCGGATGTGGAAGCGGCCGCAGAGTCCGCGCTGCCGGAAGGCACCGAATTCGTCACGATGACGGTGCGCGAAGCGTTGCGCGACGCGATGGCGGAAGAGATGCGCCGCGATCCGACCGTGTTCCTGATGGGCGAGGAAGTTGCGCAATATCAGGGGGCGTACAAGGTCAGCCAGGGCCTGCTCGAGGAGTTCGGACCCGAGCGCGTCATCGACACGCCGATCACGGAGCACGGCTTCACGGGATTGGGCGTCGGCGCCGCGTTCGGCGGATTGAAGCCGATCGTCGAATTCATGACCTTCAACTTCGCCATGCAGGCGATGGACCAGATCATCAACTCCGCCGCCAAGACGCGCTACATGTCGGGCGGGCAGATGGAGTGCCCCATCGTCTTCCGCGGACCGAACGGCCCTGCCGCGCGCGTCGCCGCGCAGCACAGCCAGGACTACAGCTCCTGGTATGCGCATATCCCCGGCATGAAGGTCGTGGCGCCCTATTTCGCCGACGACGCAAAGGGGCTGCTCAAATCGGCGATCCGCGATCCCAATCCGGTGATCTTTCTCGAGAACGAGATCGTCTATGGCCGCTCCTTCCCGGTGGCGAAGCTCGAGGATCATCTCGTGCCCATCGGCAAGGCCCGCGTCATCCGCAAAGGCCAGCACGTGACGCTCGTCGCGCATTCGATCTGCGTCGGGCTCATCCTCGAAGCGGCGGAGAAGCTCGCGGCCGAAGGCATCGACGCGGAACTCATCGACCTTCGCACATTGCGGCCGCTCGACACCGCGACGGTGATCGAGTCCGTCAAGAAGACGAACCGGCTGGTGACGGTGGAGCAGGGCTGGCCCATCTGCTCGATCGGCTCGGAGATCTGCGCGCAAGTCGTCGAGCAGGCGTTCGACTATCTGGACGCGCCGCCGACCAAGATCACCGGCAAGGACGTGCCGATGCCCTACGCCGCCAATCTCGAGAAGCTGGCCCTGCCGCATGCCGACGACATCGTCGCGGCCGCGAAAGCCGTTCTCTATCGGGATTGATCACATGGCGGCCAAGAAACCGAAGATGACCTGGAAAAAAGGCGGCTGCCATTGCGGCGCGGTCAGCTACGAAGTGCTGGCGCCGGATGAAGTCGAGCTTGTCGCCTGCAACTGCTCCATCTGTTCGATGACGGGTTATCTGCATCTCATCGTGCCGAAGGAGCGCTTCAGGCTGCTGACGGGCAAGCGCAAGCTGACGAACTACACCTTCGAGACGGGGGCCGCGAAGCATCTGTTCTGTTCGGTGTGCGGCGTGAAGTCGTTCTACGTGCCGCGCTCGCACCCCGACGGCTACAGCGTCAATTTCCGCTGTCTCGATGCGGAGGATTTCACCTCGGTGCTGACGACCGATTTCGACGGCCGGAATTGGGAATCCCATATCGACGAATTGCCGCCGCTGCCGGGAGGAAACGCCTGATGGCGACGCAGATCCTGATGCCCGCGCTGTCGCCCACGATGGAAGAGGGCAAGCTCGCCAAATGGCTCGTCAAGGAAGGCGATGAAGTCCATTCCGGAGACATCCTCGCCGAGATCGAGACCGACAAGGCGACGATGGAGTTCGAGGCCGTCGACGAAGGCAAGATCGGCAAGATCCTGGTGCCCGAAGGGACCGAAGGCGTGAAGGTCAACCAGCCGATCGCGGTGTTGCTCGCCGATGGCGAGAAGCCCGGCAACGGTCACGACATCCCGGCCGCGATGCAGTCGATCAAGGATGCGGTGAAGGCCGAAGCCAAACCGGCGGCGAAAGCGGAAGCGCCCGCGAAGAAAGACGCGCCAGCGCCCGAACCGGTCGAAGCGAAATCCGCAACCAAGACCGAAGCACCGAAGCCCGCGCCGCAGCCGCGTTCCGCAGGCGAGCACCGAGTGTTCGCGTCGCCGCTGGCGAAGCGGCTGGCCGCGCAGGCCGGCATCGACATCGCCGCCATCCAGGGCTCGGGTCCCAGAGGCCGCATCGTCAAGGCGGACGTCGAAGAGGCGAAGAAGTCCGGCGTGAAGGCCGCGCCGAAGCCTGCCGTGCAAGCTCCCGGCAGGACGGAAACCGTCACCGGCATCGCGCCGCTGCCCGATGCGCGCCTCTTCTACAAGCCCGACGACTACACCGAGATCCCGCACGATTCGATGCGCAAGTCGATCGCAAAGCGGCTGACGACATCGAAGGCGCTGATCCCGCATTTCTATCTGACGATCGACTGCAACATCGACCAGCTGCTCGAAGCGCGCGCGCGGCTCAACGCGGCGGCGCCGAAGGGCGAGGGCGCCTACAAGCTGTCGGTCAACGATTTCGTCGTGAAGGCCTGCGCCGCCGCGCTCATGCGCGTGCCGGAAGTCAATGCGAGCTGGACCGACACGTCGATGCTGCGTCACAAGCATGCCGATATCGGCGTCGCCGTCGCGCTCGATTTCGGTCTCATCACGCCGATCGTCTTTGCGGCCGAGACCAAGGGCCTCGTCACCATCTCGAACGAAGTGAAGTCGCTGGCCGAGCGGGCGCGCGCCAAGAAGCTGAAGCCCCAGGAATACGAAGGCGGCGGCTTCGCCATCTCCAATCTCGGCATGTTCGGGATCAAGGAGTTCACCGCCGTCATCAATCCGCCGCATGCCGCCATCCTGGCAGTCGGCGCGGGCGAGGAGCGGGCAGTGGTCAGGGGTGGCAAGATCGAGACCGCCAACATCATGAGCGTGACGCTCTCCTGCGACCATCGCGTCATCGACGGCGCCACCGGCGCGCGCTTTCTGCAGGCTTTCAAGCTCTTCATCGAAGACCCGGCAGCGATGTTGCTGTAGGCTTCCTGCATGGACGGGCTTGAGGCCATTTCGGAGACGGCGGGGGCAGCCGCGGTCGAAATCGCGGTGGCCGCGCTGGTCGAGCGCGGCGGCAAGGTCCATCCCTGCACGAATTGCGCGGCGCCGCTGATCGGCCCTTACTGCGCCGCCTGCGGCCAGCCGATCGAGACGCATCGCCGCTCGGTGTTCGTGCTGCTGCACGATTTCGTCAAGGACGTCGCCAGTTTCGACAGCCGTATCCTGCGGACGGCGCTGGCGCTGCTGTTCGAGCCGGGCGAGCTGCCGCTGGCGTTCCGCGAAGGCCGCACGCAACGTTACGTGCCGGCGGTCCGCCTCTATCTCTTCGTCTCGCTCGCCTTCTTCGTGATCCTCGGCGCCACGCATATTGCCATCGTGCAGTTCGTGCCGGAGGCGCGGCCCGAGAAGGTTGTGACCATCGACGGCCAGCGCTATCTGGTGACGCCCGGCGACACCGATCCCGACGACAAGACGAAGATGCCGAAGTGGCTGGATCCCGCCAAGCCGCACTACGCGATATCCGTCAACAACATGATCTTCTTCGCCCGCGAAGGCGCCTATCACAGCAATGTGCCGGACGCGGCGGTCAGGGACATCGAAGACAGGATCGCGCACGAGACCGGCACGGCAAAAAACGCCAAGGCCAAGACGTTCAAGGCGACGATCCGCCGGACGGTCGAGGGGCTGGCGAAGGATCCCGCGAGCCTCAACGGCGCGCTGACCGCGTGGATCCCGCGCGCGCTCTTTTTCCTGCTCCCCGCATTCGCGCTTCTGGTCGCGGTCTTCTATTGGCGGCAGCGCAAGAAATTCTACTTCGTGGACCACCTGGTCTTTTCGCTGAGCTTTCACACCTTTGCTTTCGCGTTCCTGCTGATCGCCGCGGGGCTGGCGCAGGTCCTCTCGGGCTATGTCGTGGCCACGATCACGGCGATCGTGCTGAGCCTCTATCTGCTCCTGGCCATGAAGCGCTTCTACGGGCAGGGTTGGTTCTGGACCTCGACCAAGTGGTTCGTTATCGAATTCTTCTATGCCACGTCCTTCATCTTCCCCGCCCTTATCACGATCCTCGTCCTTGCCGTGTTCGATGGCCAATAGGAGCGCGAACCGATGATGGACGAACTTGGCGCGATCGGGGAAACGGCCGGCGCGGTCGCCGTGGAGATGGCGGTGGCGGCGCTGCTCGAGCGCGGCGGCAAGGTCGGTCCCTGCACCAATTGCGGCTCGCCGATGATGGGCGCCTATTGCGGCGTCTGCGGCCAGCCGGTCGACACGCATCGCCGCTCGGTGTTCGTGCTGCTGCACGATTTCGTCAAGGACGTCGCCAGCTTCGACAGCCGCATCCTGCGGACGGGGCGGGCGCTCCTGTTTCAGCCCGGCGAACTGCCGGCCGCCTTTCGCGACGGCCGCACGCAGCGTTACGTGCCGGCCGTGCGGCTCTATCTCTTCGTGTCGCTGATCTTCTTCCTGGCCCTGTCGTTCTTCGGCATCGCCATCATGCAGCTGACGCTGACGCACACGACGCAGCAATACACCGCCGACAAGAACCACAACGTGTTCGTCATCAACAACGGCGTGAAGACGCGGATGGAAGGGTTCAGGACGGACGACAAGGGGAATGTCTTCTTCACGGCGGCCGGCCTGTCGCCGAAGCGCGTGCCGAACATCAAGGTCAACGGCGACAAGAGCATGATGATCGCCACGCAGCCGCATTTCTTCACCCGCATCGGCACGCTCAAGAGCGAGGCGAACAATGTCGCGCTCGCGGAGGCCCTGAAAGAACTCGGCAAGGCGAAGAACGAAAAGTCGGGCGGCTTCGCCGTGTGGCTGAACGATCACGTGCAGCGCATGTTCCGCGCGCTCGCCGCGGACCCCGCGTCCATCAACGGTCCGCTGACCGAATGGATTCCGCGCGCGCTGATCATCCTTCTGCCGCTGTTCGCGCTGCTTCTCGCGCTGTTCTACTGGCGGCAGCGGAAGACATACTACTTCGTCGACCATCTCGTGTTCTCGCTGAACTTCCACACCTTCGGATTCGTGGTCCTTCTGATGGCTGCGGGCCTCGCCCAGATCCTGCCGACGCAAATCGTCGCCGGCGGTCTTGTGCTGTGGCTCGCCGCTTATCTGCTGCTCGGGATGAAGCGCTTCTACGGGCAGAACTGGTTCTGGACGTCGGCGAAATTCGCGAGCGTCGGCTTCATCTATTTCGCGTTCTTTTTGATCCCCGCGCTGGGGCTGATCATTCTGGCCAGCATCCTGCGCATGTGAGGAAACATGGCTGAACAGTTCGACGTCATCGTCATCGGAAGCGGTCCCGCCGGCTATGTCTGCGCCATCCGCGCGGCGCAATTGGGATTGAAGACCGCCATCGTCGAGCGCGACCGGCTGGGCGGCATCTGCCTCAACTGGGGCTGCATCCCGACCAAGGCGCTGCTGCGCTCGTCCGAGATCTGGCACCTGATGCACCGGCTGAACGAATTCGGCTTCTCAGCAGAAAACTTCAAATTCGACATCGCGAAGATCGTTGAGCGCTCGCGGAAAGTGGCGCAGCAGCTTTCGAACGGCGTCGCCTTCCTGATGAAGAAGAACAAGATCACGGTGATCTCCGGCGACGCGAAGCTGGCGGGCGCGGGCAAGGTCGCCGTGACCAAGGACGGCAAAGTCGCCGATTACGAAGCGAAGAACATCGTGCTGGCGACGGGCGCGCGGGCGCGCAGCCTGCCGGGTCTCGAGCCGGACGGCGCGCTCGTCTGGACCTACAAGGAAGCCATGATCCCCAAGGCCTTCCCGAAATCGCTGCTGGTCGTGGGCTCCGGCGCCATCGGCATCGAGTTCGCGAGCTTCTACAGGACGCTCGGCAGCGACGTCACGGTCGTCGAAGTGCTGGACCGCGTGCTCCCCGTCGAAGACGAGGAGATTTCACAGCTGGCGACGAAGGCGTTCACCAAGCAGGGCATGAAGATCAAAACCGCGACGACGGTCACCAAACTCGAAAAGGGGAAAGAGTCCGTCACCGCCACGCTCAAAGCCAAGGACGGCAAGACGGAAACGCTGACGGCGGAACGCGTCATCCTCGCCGTCGGCATCGTAGGCAATGTCGAGAACATCGGCCTCGAGCAGGCGGGCGTGAAAGTCGACCGCACCCATGTCGTCATCAACGAATGGGGCGAGACGGGCGTCAAAGGCGTTTGGGCGATCGGCGATCTCGTCGGCCCGCCCTGGCTCGCGCACAAGGGCATGCATGAAGGCGTCATCGTCGCCGAGCGCATCGCGGGCGTCAAAGGCGTGCATCCGCTCGACGTGTCGAAGATTCCCGGCTGCACCTATTGCTGGCCGCAGGTCGCCTCCGTCGGCATGACGGAAGCCGCGGCGAAAGCCTCGGGCCGCAAGATCAAGGTCGGCCGCTTTCCCTTCATCGGCAACGGCAAGGCGATCGCGCTCGGCGATGCGGACGGCTTGGTCAAAACCGTGTTCGACGCGGACACCGGCGAGCTCCTCGGCGCGCACATGATCGGCGCGGAAGTGACCGAGCTCATCCAGGGCTACGGCATCGCCCGCACGCTGGAAGCCACCGAAGCCGATCTCGCCACGGTCGTCTTCCCGCACCCGACGCTGTCGGAGATGCTGCACGAAGCGGTGCTCGATGCGGACAAAAGGGCGCTGCATATTTGAAGAGAACGCGCGGGCGAGGCTTACCCGCGATAGCTGGATAAAGACCGAGGCGTACCCGCGACAGCTGGAATAAGATCGAGGCGTACCCCTCGCCCGCGCCTGCGCAGAATTAGACATCTCGCTTGGCACCCCTCTCCCTCAAGGGGAGAGGGGGAATTCTGCGCATTGCACGAACAGCAGTCTTCGCAAACTCTGGACCTGGAACCGGCCGATTTTTGAGCGAGGCTCGAAATTTCCCCTCTCCCCTTGAGGGAGAGGGATGCCGGTCTCGGAATTCAAAATCTGCTCGGGCGCGGGTGAGGGGTTCTCTCCGCCTGCTCGGCCGCGGATGAGGGGGCGCCGCCGCACGTCTCAGATATGCAGCGCCAACGCCGCGGCGGATACAATGCGAGGAATTCGACACAGCCTCGGGACGAATGACCGCTACGCTCGCCATCATGCAGGATGCATTCCTGTCGAAACACGCCTTTGCGCGCCGTCTCCGCCGCCATCAAACCGACGTCGAGCGCAAGCTCTGGTACGCGTTGCGCGACCGCCGCCTTGCCCGGTTCAAGTTCCGGAGACAACAGCCGATCGGTCCTTACATCGCCGATTTCTTTTGCAGCGACGCCAAGCTCATCGTCGAACTGGACGGCGACCAGCACGGCGAGATCGAAAATCGCAGGAAGGACGAAATGCGCACCGGGTTTCTGGAAGCGCACGGCTACAAGATGCTGCGCTTTGGCAATCGCGATCTGATCGAGGATATGGAGAGCGTGATCGAGGCGATATTCGTCGCCGCCGACGACAGGCGGAGGCGCACGCCTCAACCGCAATCGCTGGAATAAGACCGAGGCGTACCCCTCACCCGCACTTGCGCAGACTTAGACATCTCGCTTGGCACCCCTCTCCCTCAAGGGGAGAGGGGGAATACGGAGCCTCGCATCAACAGTAGCACAGCGAGCGAAACTCAAACATCGCGGTGCGGGTGCAATGCGCGGAATTTCCCCTCTCCCCTTGAGGGAGAGGGATGCAGATCGCGGAATACGAAGTCTGCTCAGGCGCGGGTGAGGGGTTCTCTCCGCCTGCGGCGAAGCCCTCCACACGCGCCGCAATCATCGCCGCATCGCCACCAACGTGGCCGAACAAACGCGCGAAGAGTTGAGCCGGACGCAACTGAAACTGCTTCCGTAGACGGAGCGTTTCCAAAGTGCCGGTAGGTCGAAGCGGCTTGTGAAACTTATGCAAGGTACGACAATGAAAACGTGGACGATGGCGGCTGGTGCAGCCGCAGTTGCAATTCTGGTGGGCGGTGCGGCGGCGGCCCAGGACCGATACGACAATCACAACAACTACAACAACTACAACGAAGACCATGCCTCGCACATGACCAGCATGGGCTACGTCGACGGGTTGCAGTGGAAGATCAATCACGCCGAGCGCAAGGGCGTCATCGACCACCATGAGCGCGACCGGCTTCTGGCGATGCAGCAGCGCACGCATTATCTCGCCTGGCGGTGCGATCACGACAACAACGGACAGGCCTGCCGCCGCGCCGACGACAATGTGCGCTATATCGAGAGCGAAATTCACGCCTATGGCGGCTACGGACACGACTGGCGCAACAACGACTGGCGCAATAACGGCTGGAACAACAAGGGCTGGGATCATTAAGCGCGCCCGCGGCGAGACGTGAATTGATGCGGACGGGGCGGTGCCTGAGCAAAGCGCCGCCCCGCTGCTTATCCGGGGCTAGGACGCGGGCGGATTCTTGCAGGGTTGCAGGCCGCAATAGATGTTCGCCTCTTCGGCGCGCAGCAGGTAGTTGGTCACGTTGGACGTGGCGGCATTGCCTTGCAGCGAGGGATCGTTGATCGCGTTGTGCAGCCCGCTGATCTGCAGTGGCGTCAGATCGTTCGGCAGGTCGATGTGGTTGGCCTTGAGATATTGCTGGTCCGCGTTTGTCAGCGCGTGGTTGCCCGTCAGATATCGCGCGTAATGCTTGTAAGCCTGGCGCAGCGACCATGCCGCGGGCGCGCTGTCATGCATGGCCTTGCGGTACAGGCCTTCGCAAAGCTGCAGATCCGGACCCAGGAGGCAACGATAGTTCAGCTGCTGGTCGGCTGCGCTCGGATTGGCGGCGGGCGCGACCCCCGCACTGCCCAGCAGGATCGCAACAACACACGCGAGGTTCGTCGTTTTTCGCAAGGCCGGCTTCGTTCGTCCGCGGACGTCCTTTCGGGAGACCCAACATCTGGAAACGTTTTTGTGGGCCGGTCGTGCCGTGCGCCGGCATCGGCGCGCCGGACGGCATCCGCTGGTTGAGGCGCGCTGCGTGCGCGCGTCGCAACCGGCGACGGCCTAGTCGAGCAGTCTTTTCAGGATGGCTGTGATCTTCCCCGCATCCGCCACCGAGGTCGCGACGTAGCGTGCGTGGCCATTGCGATCGAAGAAGAACACGCTGTCGGAATGCATCACCTGGTAAGGCGGGCCGGGATCCACCCGATAGGTGACGCGATAGCGCCGCGCCAGCCGGGCGACGGCGTTGGCACTGCCGCGCAGGCCGTCGATCTGCGGCGCAAAGGCGGTCACGTAGGTCTTGAGCACCGAAAGCGTGTCGCGGCCGGGATCGACGGTGACGAACAGCACGCGCACATCGTTGGCCTCCGGTCCCAGACGCTTCAGAACGGTGGCCAGATCGCTCAGCGTGGTGGGGCAGGCATCGGGGCAATTGGTGTAGCCGAAATACAGAACGACGGCGTCGCCGCGATAATCGCCGGCGTCGATCGTCTTGCCGTCATTGGCGCGCCCCATCGAAAAGCGGAGATCGGGCATGGCGCCCGCGATGTCCGTCACGGGCCCGCGCGGCGGCGCGCAGGCGGCGAGCGCGAACAGCGCTGCGAAAAGGAAGAGGATGCGCAATCCTCCCCCGCGCAAAGCGTGGGGGAGGTGGCACGCACGAAGTGCGTGACGGAGGGGGGGC
>DATKON010000104.1:0-13425 GCA_035524575.1 Rhizomicrobium sp. | reverse complement strand
CCGCCGGAAGAGCTGAAGGAAGTGCCGACCGTGTGCGGTTCGCTGCGCCAGGCGCTCGAAACCCTCGATCACGACCGCGCCTTCCTGAAGAAGGGCGGCGTTTTCTCAGACGACTTCATCGACAGCTACATCGAGCTCAAGATGCAGGAAGTCTATACCTTCGAGCACACGCCGCATCCGGTCGAGTTCAAGATGTACTACTCGGTCTGATCGCAGGCATGCGATAACGGAAGAGCCCGGCCGCAAGCCGGGCTCTTTTGATTCCGGGCACGCTATGATGGACTGCCTCCAAACGGAGGAAGCTCATGAAAATTACCATGTACACCATGGCCGTCGACACCTTTGTGCCCGGACTCGAAAGCCTTTCGAAGCTTCTCGACAAGGGTGCGGCCTTTGCGGCCGAGCACAAAGTCGATCTGCTGAATGCGCGGCTGGCGCCAGACATGTTCACGCTCGCGCAGCAGGTACAGGTCGCCTGCTACCAGGCAACGGACGGCACATCGCGACTCGCCGGGCGCGGGACCACGGCGTTTGGCGAGCCGGCCTCGAGCTTCGACGGTCTGAAGAAAGCCGTGGCGGAGGCAATGGCTTTCGTGCGCGCCATCCCGGCTGCCGAATTCGAAGGCTCGGAAACGCGCGACTGCAGCGTGACGCCGCCCAATGCCGGCATCATCATCAAGATGGACGGACTACTCTTCCTGCGCAGCTGGCTCCTGCCCCACTTCTATTTTCACCTGACGACCGCATACGACATCCTGCGCCACAAGGGCGTGACCATCGGCAAGATCGATTTCGTCAGCTGGATGGGCCCGCATATCGAGCAAGTGAAGAGTTAGGCTGCAACAACCTTCGCGGACGAGGCCTGCACGCTGGTCGGCAGGATGACATAGGCGCGGCAGCCCTTGCCTTGCTCGCTTTCGATCCAGGCACGGCCGCCGTGAAGCTCGGCAAGTCCCCGGACCAATGCGAGCCCCAATCCTGTGCCGCCGCCCTGACGATCGTAACGATTATCGACCTGGCTGAACGGCTTGAAAATCTTGTCGATCTTTTCGCGCGGTATGCCGGGGCCGTTATCCTCGACCATGACCTGGAACGAGCCGTCGCGCGCACGGCTCGCGAGCACCGTTATGCGTCCGCCTTCCGGCGTGAATTTCACCGCGTTGGAGACGAGATTGATGAGGATCTGCTTGAGCGCGCGCTCATCCGCGAAGAGCGGTGGCGCCGACGAATCGACTTCGATGGCGAGTTCCTGGCGGCGCTCGCGTGCCTTGATGGCAATGATCTTGAGGGCGGACTCGAAACACCGGCTGACGTCGAGCTCGCAGGGCTCGATCTCCATGCGGCCCGCTTCGATCTTGGCGACGTCGAGAAGGTCGTTGATGAGGCTTAAGAGATGCGCACCCGAGGAATGAATGTCGGTTGCGTATTCGGCATAGCGCGGCGAGCCGACATCGCCGAACACCTGTTTGGCGATGATCTCGGAGAAGCCCAGGATTGCATTCAGCGGCGTCCGCAGCTCGTGGCTCATATTGGCCAGGAAGGCGGTTTTCGAGGCGTTCGCGGTTTCAGCTTCGAAGCGTTTGCGCAAGGCTTCGTCGCGCGCTTCCTCGAGTTCACGCGCCAGATCCTCCACTTCGAAGCGCAGGCGCGCATCCTGGTCGAGGCGGTAGGTGAGCCGCCTGCCGTCCGTAAACAGCTGCATCGAAAACAGCGGCACGAACAACGCCACCAGGACGTCGAGGACGCTGCCGCCGAAGAGGAATCTCAGGGAGGAGGATGCAGCGAGCGGCACGAGACTCGCAACCAGCATGTCCAGATGTGTCGCGCGGCTCACAGCAAGCGCGCCGAGCGTGCCAAGGACCAGCGCAGCGATGACGAGATGATTGGCGATGTCGTCGGGCGTCCACAACAGCCAGGGCGCCAGGCCCCAGGCAACGCTGACGGCGATCTGGATGCCGACAAAACGAGGAAACCAGGCCTGCAGCTGTTCGGACGTCACGCGGCCGGCCGCTTCGTTCTGATAGGCGGTGACGACATGCGTCGACGCCACCGAGACGGCGATCACGGCGATCGCGAGCACCATGGTCGTCTGGATCGACTGGTGTCCCAGATAGCTGAGCTGGCTGGAGCAGATATAGGCGACCGCGAGCGACCACAGCGGCGCGGTGAAGCGCGCTGCGTGCACAAAGTCCGCAATGAGATCGAGCTGCGCCTTCAGAACGCGAACGTCCGCGTTCCTCTGCATACGCAGCCGCTGCCCGTATCCCAAGCCGGTATCCTTTCGCATCCCCTTGCTCCGCCCCCGACGGAGATCAGAAAGGCTACAAAATGGTCCCTAAAAATTGCTTAGATTTTGAAGCATCTTCAAAAAGCGTAAACGCTCTGTCACTTATGCGCGGCGGAGCTTTACGGTTTCGCGGGGATCACCCGGAAGATAGACATAGGCTTTCACGCCGCGGCCGGCATCGCTGTCGATCCACGCGCGGCCGCCGTGAAGCTCCGCGAGGCCGCGAACCAGCGACAGGCCGAGGCCCGTGCCGCCCGCCTGCCGGCTGTAGCGATTGTCGACCTGATTAAACGGCATAAAGATCTGCTCGAGCAGCATGGCGGGAATACCGGGCCCGTTGTCGCTGACACAGAGCTCGGCTCCGCCATTGGCGGTTCGGCGAAGCGCGACATCGATCTTGCCGCCGTCCGGCGTGAACTTGACCGCATTCGACAACAGATTGATCACGATCTGACGGAACGCGCGCTCGTCGGAATAAAGCTCCTCCATACCCGGCGCGATATGCACTGAGACGGTGTGCTGCTTCTCTCTCGCACGCCCCAGGATCACGTTCATGGCGCTGTCGAGCGCCGCGCGCGGCTCGAGCGCAGTCGGCAAGATTTCCATCTTGCCGGACTCGATCTTGGCGATGTCCAGAATGTCGTTGATGAGACTCAACAGATGCGTGCCGGACGAGTTGATGTCGTTAGCGTAGTCGCGATAGCGCGCCGTGCCGACCGGCCCCAGCGTCTCGCTCGATATCAGCTCCGAGAATCCGAGAATGGCATTGAGCGGCGTTCTCAGCTCATGGCTCATATTGGCGAGGAAGGTCGTCTTGGACGCGTTCGCGGCTTCCGCCTCGAAACGCTTGCGCAGCGCGTCGTCGCGGGTTTCACGCAATTCGACGGCCAGATCGTCATTGGCAAAGCGCATGCGCAGCATCACTTCGACCTGCCGTCGCACGAAGAACGTGAAGAAATAGACGAGTGCGACCGTGATGGCCACGATGAGCGACAGCGGCACGGCGAGATCTCCGCCCGTGTCGGCGATGCGCGCGATCGTCAGAAGCGCCGTCGGCGACACGCCGGCGAAATAGATGCCGACATGCATGCAGCGCGAGAAGGCGTAAGCCCAGATGATGCCGCACATCGTCATCGACACGAGGACGTTGTTCAGCGCATTGCCGTCGACCCAGATCAGCCAGGCGAAGACGCCCCAGCCGACGCCGGCCGCAGACTGGTAGACGACGAGGCGTTTGAACCAGCGCCAGGGATCGGACGGATCGCGGGCATAGCCGCGCCGGATCACGCGCGCGCCGACGCTGATGGCGAACTGCATCACCATCACGACCGTGAACTCCGCCCATGTCACCGTGCCGAGGCGCGGAAACAGGCCGAGGAACGGCAGCATCCAGATGAGCGTCAGCGAAGGATTCATCCAAACGGACGCGGACAGCGACGCCACGAGGATGTCGAGGCGCGCTTGCAGCATGCGCGCTTCTTGGCCCGCGGTATCGCCGGCGTCGTGCGTAGCACTCTTGCCGCCGATCGGCTGTGCATCCATGATCGTGCGTCCGAAGTCCCTTGTCGCGCCTTCTGCCGCGTGCATAACAGCACGGTATGCTCCTGCCCATTAAGAAAAGGCTGAAACAAAAGCGCTTAGGTCGCGGGGCATTGGAAGCAACCTTAATGTAGCCTTAACGCCGATTCGCGAACCCCCTTCGACGGTTACGATAATTCCATGGCCAAAGACCCCGATCTTTTCGACTCCTCGTCCCACGGCTCCAAAGGTTACACGGCCAAGGACATCGAGGTTCTGGAGGGATTGGAACCCGTGCGCCGCCGCCCGGGCATGTATATCGGCGGCACCGACGAGCGGGCCATGCATCATCTGGCGGCGGAAATCCTCGACAACGCCATGGACGAGGCGGTCGCGGGCTTTGCCAACCGGATCGAGATGGAGCTTTCGAGCCCGACCGTCCTTACCATCCGCGACAATGGCCGCGGCATCCCGGTCGACCCGCATCCCAAGTTCAAGAACAAATCGGCGCTCGAAGTCATCATGACGACGCTGCATGCGGGCGGAAAGTTCGGCGGCAAGGTCTACGACACCTCCGGCGGCCTGCACGGCGTCGGCGCCTCGGTCGTGAACGCCCTGTCCGAATGGATGGAAATCGACGTCGCGCGCGACAAGCAGAGCCATCACATGCGCTTCGAGCGCGGCAAGGCTGCGTCCAGGTTGAAGAACCAGGGTGCGGTCAACCGGCGCGGGACGATCGTCTCATTCAAGCCGGACCCGCAGATCTTCGGCAAGGATGCCCATTTCTCGCCGGCGCAGCTCTATCGCATGGCGCGCTCCAAGGCCTATCTCTTCCGCGGCGTCGAGATCCGCTGGAAATGCGATCCTTCGCTGGTGAAGCCGGATGGTCCGGTGCCGGCCGAAGACACGCTGAAATTTCCCGGCGGCCTGCTCGACTTTCTGACGGGCGAAGTCGGCGACCGCGCGCTGGTCACCTCGCGCAGCTTTTCGGGGCGCACGGAAAACAAGAACGACGGCAAGGGCGCCGTCGAATGGGCGGTAACCTGGGCGCCGGAAGCCGAGCCGTTCCTGCATTCCTACTGCAACACGATCCCCACGCCGCAGGGTGGCACGCATGAACAGGGCCTGCGCAATGCGCTGACCAGGGCGCTGCGCACGCATGGCGAGCGCGTCAACAGCAAGAAGACCAATCTCATCACGCCCGACGACATCATGGCGGCGGCCTGCGCCGTCTTGTCGGTGTTCATCCGCGAGCCGGAATTCCAGGGCCAGACGAAAGAAAAGCTTTCGACGCCGGACGCGCAGCGTCTCGTCGAGAACGTCGTGCGCGATCATTTCGACCACTGGCTTGCCGAGAATCCGCAGGACGCCGACCGGCTCCTGAACTTCGTCATTGACCAGGCAGAAGACCGTCTGCGCCGCAAGGCGGAGCGCGATGTCTCGCGCAAATCCGCGACCCGCAAGCTGCGGCTGCCCGGAAAGCTCGCCGACTGCAGCAGCAATGCGCCGGCCGGCACCGAGATCTTCCTCGTCGAAGGTGATTCCGCCGGCGGCTCCGCGAAACAGGCCCGCGATCGCGCCACGCAGGCGATCCTGCCCTTGCGCGGCAAGATCCTGAACGTCGCCAGCGCCGCGGCGGGCAAGCTCGAGCAGAACCAGGAGCTCGCCAATCTCGTCCTCGCGCTCGGTTGCGGCACCGGCAACAAATTCAGGACGGAGGACCTGCGCTACGAGCGCGTCATCATCATGACCGACGCCGACGTCGACGGCGCGCATATCGCGTCGTTGCTGCTGACGTTCTTCTATCGCGAGATGCGCGGGCTGATCGAGCACGGGCGGCTGTTCCTCGCCGTGCCGCCGCTCTATCGCCTGACGCACGGCGCGCACAGCGAATATGCCCGCGACGACGCCCATCGCGAGCAACTCCTCAAGACGGCGTTCAAGGCCAATGCGAAGGTCGAAATTTCGCGCTTCAAGGGCCTCGGCGAAATGATGCCGGCGCAACTGAAGGAGACGACGATGAAGCCCGGCGCGCGCACGCTCGTCCAGGTCGGCATCAGCGCCAGCGATGCAAAGCCCACAAGCGATCTCGTCGAACGGCTGATGGGCAAGAAGCCGGAGCTGCGCTTCCAGTTCATCCAGGAAAACGCCAGTTTCGCGGCGGAAAACGTCGACGTTTAAGCAGCCACCGGCGCCGCCGGCACGTCTTCGCGCTTGGTTGCGGCCGGGATGTCCACCGGCCTGCGCGCGATGATGGCTTCCGCCTCGTTGGCGCTGACCCGCCGGTGCAGCGTGAAATCGGATTTCACCTGCTTCCACCACCAGCCGTAATAGGTCAGCTCGTTGTCGAGGTTGAACACTTCCGGCGCGATGGCTCTGAGCTTCGGCAGCTTCATCCACGGCACGGTGGAGAATGTGTGATGCTCCACGTGATAGCCGATATTGTAGAAGATCAGATTGCCCCACCAGTAGGTCGACCGCGTCGGATTTTCGGTGTCTTCGCCGTTGTGCTCCGACAGCACCTGCCCTCTGAGGCTCGCGCCCCAGCGGCCGGAGACGAACGACATCGACCAGATGTGATAAAGCCAGCCGAGGAAGCCGAACGCCGCGAACAGCCCGATATTGACGATCAGCGACACCACCGCGAGCGCGTAGAGCTCGCCCCGCGACGGCCGCGTCGCCGGATTCTTCCGGCGTCTGTCGCGCACCGGCAGGCCCGTCGCCTTCGCAAGGAAGCGCGGGAAAAGCACCGCATCGACGAAGAACGACAGCGGCAGCAGATGGAACAGCATGATCCCAATGTTGATCAGCCGCATGCGCAGCGGATGCGCCGCGCGATAGCGCTCGCGCGCCGCGACGAAATAGGCATCCTCATGCTCGTAGTCGCGATCGTAATCGCCGAGATAGGCGTGATGGCTCATCGTGTGATTGTGCTGATAGATGAGCTGGTAGCCGAACGACGTGACGAGCGTCTCCGTCAGCACGTCATAGGCAAAGCGCGCCCTGGCATTGCGGAAGACGAGACGATGGGCGTTCTCGTGAATCAGCACGCCGACCGAATGATAGATCGTCTGTCCAAAGACGAATGCGGCGAGAAACGCCACCCACCAACTCGTCAGCGACACGCCCCAGGCGATGGTCCAGTGAAGCGCAAGCATAAGCGCGGCGAACAAGGTCGTGCGCCAGTCGGGCCCAATCAACTCGGCGGCTTCGGGATGCGCTTCGAGCACCCGTTTGCGAAGTTCGTTATGATACCGTGCGTCATCCACCGAAACGCGTTGCGGCGCCAAGGCCATCGCCTCAGTCCCTACTCTTCTCACACCAACCCCTTTACGCCACGCCGGCGCTTTATTAACTAATCATTAATACTAGTCTATCCGGGAACTTTCGCCAATGGAGGAATCGGCAATCTATCCATGCGGGCATTTGGCGTCTTGACTGTCAGCAATTCTTACCTATGTTCAGGTGCATTCGAAGCAGGCCGCCAATCCGGGCTGGCCGCACAGGGCGCCGATCCCATGCGCCCGTCTAGGAGCGTATGACGAACGTGACGACCGCCGGCGCGGAAGCCGGCCTTCAAGAAGAATCTGCTGATCCTTCTTCTGTTTCCCTCTCCGCTGAACAACCCGCCCCGGGCGCCGAACCGCGCTTCGAGGACCTTGGCCTGTCGCCGGAGATCCTGAAGGCTGTCTCGGAAAGCGGCTACACCAAGCCGACCCCCATCCAGGCGCAGGGCATCCCCCAGGTCCTGAAACGCCGGGACATCATCGGCATCGCCCAGACCGGCACCGGCAAGACTGCCTCGTTTACCCTGCCCATGATCGAGCTTCTGGCCCGCGGCCGCGCCAAGGCGCGTATGCCGCGCTCGCTGATTCTCGAGCCCACCCGCGAGCTGGCGGCGCAGGTCGCCGAGAGCTTCGAGCGCTACGGCAAATACAATCGCCTCTCGATGGCGCTCTTGATCGGCGGCGTCTCCTTCGACGAGCAGGACAAGAAGCTCGATCGCGGCGTCGACGTGTTGATCGCCACGCCCGGACGCCTTCTCGATCATTTCGAGCGCGGCAAGCTGATGCTGTCGCAGGTGCAGGTCCTCGTGATCGACGAGGCCGACCGGATGCTCGACATGGGGTTCATCCCGGACGTCGAACGCATCTGCAAGCTCATCCCGTTCACGCGGCAGACGCTGTTCTATTCGGCGACCATGCCGCCCGAGATTCAGCGCCTGACCGAGCAGTTCCTGCACAATCCGGTGCGCGTGGAAGTCTCCCGTCCCGCCACCACCGCGACCAACATCGCGCAGGAAGTCATCCGCGTCCCCAACAATGACTGGGCGAAGCGCGAAGCGCTGCGCAGGCTGATCCGCGAAAATCCCATCAAGAACGCGATCGTCTTCTGCAACCGCAAGCGCGATGTGGACGTCGTGGCGAAATCGCTCGCCAAGCACGGCTTCTCGGTGGCGCCTCTGCATGGCGACCTCGACCAGTCGGTGCGGACGAAGACGCTCGAGGCGTTCAAGAACGACGAAATCCAGCTTCTCGTCGCCAGCGACGTCGCCGCGCGCGGTCTCGACATTCCGGCGGTTTCGCACATCTTCAATTTCGACGTGCCGTTCCATGCCGACGACTATGTGCACCGCATCGGCCGCACCGGTCGCGCCGGACGCTCCGGCCACGCCTATATGCTGGCGACGCCGCGCGATGCGAAACTGGTCGACGCGATCGAGAAGCTCACGGGCGGCACGACGATCCCGGCGCGCACGATGGAAGATCTCGAAGTGCGCGAGGACCTCAACAAGGGCGGCCGAGATCGCGGCAAAAACGATGGGCGCAACCGTCGCGGCGGCAAGCCGCGCGACCACCGCCAGGATCATCGCCAGCAGACTCATCGCGAGGACAACCGTCCGGCGCGCGCCGAAACGCCGCCGCACGATGCTCCAAAGCCGGTCCACAATGACGCTCCGCGCCACCAGGATCAGCCGAAGCCGGCGCGAAGCGAAGCACCGCGCGCCGCCGAGCCGCAGCGGAAAGCCCATGAAGATCGTGCGCACAAGCAGCACGAAGATCGCGGCCACAATCATGAACGCGGCCACAAGCGCCACGAGAACCACAAGCAGCAGCAACAACGCCGGTCCGAACCGGTCGACCATTCGCAGCTGCCGGCCTTCCTGATGCGCCCGGTCGTGCTGCCGAAGCCCACCGAAAAGCCCGCCCCGCGCACGCCGCGCAAGAAGAAAGCGGACGCGGAGGCCTAATTTCGCAATCCTGCGCGATCCAGCCTCCCCTTGATGGGGAGGTGGGATCGGACTGACTAAGCGACCTTCGTAAACCCGTCCGCGCTCCAGCCTTCCGTGCCCACGCCGTGATGCACGAAGAACAGTCCGTCGGGATCGTATTTCGCTTTCACCGCCTTGAGCCGCGCATAATTCGAGCCCCAATAGGCGTCCTGCCAGCGCGGATTGAAGTAGTTGCTCTCCGACACGTATGAGCCGGCATTCGGCACGATCTTGAACAGCTCGGCCGTCGCCAGATCGATCAGCCGCGCATCTCTGCGCGATGCGTCTTCGTCGATCTTTGCCGTCGGCATGCCGGGATAGGCGGGGCGTTCGCCGTCGGCGATGATGACGAGCGTGAAGGCTTCGGCGACAGCGGGATTGGTCGCCGTGTCCTGCGTCGCCGCAATCGCGTCCGGCGGCGCGCCGGCAATCCCCTTGTTCAGGTGCAGCATCACCGGCTTGTAGCGGCTGGCCTCGAACAGTGCGTTCACGAGCTCCGGCTGGCGGTTCTTGTCGAGCAGCGTCGCCGGAAGCCACAGCGATTCATAGCCGTGCAGGTACATGCCGACCTGATCCTGATCGCCTTCCCACCAGCCGTGATATTTCGGCGCACCGGGACGCTTGTCGGGGATCATCGACGGATTGCCTTCGACATCCCACCAATGCCGCGCCGCGGTCGCGCGCGCCTCGAGCTCTTCGGCAATGACAAAATCCTGCGACGACTCCGCGATCCAGTCGTAGAACGGCTTCCAGGCCGCCTTCACCTGCTGCGAATCGAGCCCCTGACAGACCATCGAGATCTTGAACGCGTTGCCGGGCGCGACGATCACCTGCTCGCCCCAATGCGCGTTGAAGAGATTGTCGGCGTAGAACGCCATGAACCGCGCGAGCAGCTTGCGGAAAGCGTCGTCCGACTTCGCCTTGATCGTGCCCCACGCCGCACCGAAATGCTCCGGCAGGTCATGCGTGCGCAGCGTCAGCTTCGTGACGACGCCCCAGCTTCCGCCGCCGCCGCCTTTCAGCGCCCAGAACAGATCCGGGTTGGTGCAGGCATTGGCGATGCGCACCTGTCCGTCGGCGGTCACGATTTCCGCTTCCAGCAAGCTCGCAGCCGCCGTGCCGAAACCCTTGGAGAAGCTGCCGAAGCCGCCGCTCTGGACGAGACCGGCAACGCCGACATCCGCGCAGCCGCCGCCCTGCACATAGCGGCCGCCGATCGTCGTCACCGCATTGTAGAGATCGATCCAGACATTGCCGGCGCCGGTCGTCACCGCCGGAACGGGCGCGACCTTGCCTTCGCAGCCCTGCCCGACAAACGAGTCGTGCATTTCGATGTCGCGCATGAAATGCGTCCACACGAGGAGCGAATCCGGCGCGTTCGACGTGCCGAGATAGGAATGACCGGTGCCTTTGACGACGAGGCGCAGTTTGTTGTCGCGCGCGAAATTGACGGCGGCGGCCACATCGCCGGCATGACGCGCTTTCACGGCGTAGACGCTGGGCGCGGGCGTCCAGGCCTTCCACCATCCCGAAACCTGTGTCCCGCCCACCTGGTCGCCCAGATAAAACGGGTTGCGCATGTTCTTGAGGATGTCGCCGCAGGCGGCGTTTTTCGGGTTCGGATCGCACGGCGCGAACAGCGCCTTCACATCGAGAAGGTTGCCGCCGACCGCGTCGTTCAACGTCCGCCAGCTGGCCGCGCTCGGCCACGCCGCATCGCCCGGCCTCACCCGGCGAAAGCCCGGCATCGCATCGGCCAAAGCCCGCAGTCCGGGGAAGGACATCCCCTGCACCACCGTCGCAACCGCTATGCCTTTCAGCAGGTCCCGTCTCAACATCGTCGCCTTCTCCCGTTATCCGGCCGTCCCTATACTCTGCGCTCTCAGCCCAAGAGGACCTCGTGTCCGAGCACCAGACTTCTCTCAAACCGGTCGCGCCGCGGGAAGCAGCGCGGGATCAGTCGCGGGCGATCGGTGATGTCCGGCAATGGCTTGGGATAAGCGGCGACGTTTTGGGGACGAGCGGAAGGCTCAAACGGACGTTTTTCTATTCGTTCACGTCGACGGCCGTGCTCGTCGGCGTCATCAACATGCTCAATGTCATCTCGGTCCGGCGCGATGCACCGGAGGTCGGCATCCTCGCGCCGGTCATCTGGGAGGGATCGAGCTGGGTGACGCTGCTCTGCTTCTTCTGGATTCCGTGGCTTGCCTGGCGCGTCGCCCCGCCCTTCGTGCGGCCGCGATGGAAGCTCCTCGTGCACATCCCGGCCGACCTCGCCTTCGGCCTCGGGCATGTGCTGGGCTTCATCGGCCTGCGCAAGCTCGTCTACTGGTCGCTGGGCCACCACTACCTGTTCGGGAACTTCTTCACATATTTTCCCTATGAGCTCGCCAAGGACTCGCTGGGTTACGCGCTGTTCGTCACCGGCTTCACATTGTTCGATCACCTGCTTCGGCAGCAGACGCTGATCGAAACGCCCGGCCAGACGCTCACCTTCGACATCCGCGACGGCGGCAAGCTCACGCGCGTAAGGCTGGACGAACTGCTCGCGGTGGCTTCGGCGGGCAACTATGTCGAGTTCGTGCTGCGCGACGGTCGGCGCCTCCTCATGCGTTCGCCGCTCACCGCTTTGGAGACCGAACTGTCGCCGCGCGGCTTCCTGCGCACGCATCGTTCCTGGCTTGTGAATGCGAAACACGTGACCGCGCTCAAGCCCGAAGGCTCGGGAGATTATTCGATCGAGGTGGGGACTTTATCGGTGCCGCTGTCGCGGCGGTTTCCGGAGGCGCTGGAGCGTCTGAAGAAGCCGGTTGCATGAGCCATTCCCCGGAGTTCTGAACGCAACGACGCCGATGAAGCGCCTCGACGAGGGGTAGCGGCATACTGTCTGAGCGGACGCCCTCGCGAAGCGCGTTTTGGCGAATCCAGTGTGCTGTCACCGTATTTGCAAAGACAATCCGCGAAGCAAGTTGCTTCTCAATCGTCACGACGACGTCGGAGTGCGGGCGCCTCGCCCGCACTCCCAGGTCTGCGCAGATTTCGCAGTGGCTTGGCAACAGCGCGACATTTCCCAATGGCCTCGGTGTTAATGAATATTTTCGGCAATGTGAACATTGCTCAACATTTGCATTGGCGCGTTGATGGAATATCGCGGCGCGACATATCCTCTGATCTGTTTCGCGACAGTTGTGGCTGGGGCACGGGGCCATGCGAAGATGTTACATCGCGGCCTCTTGTGCCGTGATTTGCTGGACGGCGATCTCAGGCGTCTCGCTGGCCCAAGACAAACGGCCGGACTGGGTTAAACTGAGCCTGCGCGACTCGTCGTTCTTCGACCATTCCAACGCCGCTATCGTCACCGCCGGCGGCTATATCTACGTCATTCCCGCGGCCTGCATCCCCGAGCGCTATCTGGGCTCAAGCGAGGCCGGGCGAAGGCTCGGTGCCGTTGAACAGCCTCGTCAGCTGGCCGCCGCGTCGCAGGAACGAACGCTTGGCTCTGCAGCGGAGGGGCGACGGCTGGCCTCGAGCGACTCCGGTCGGCAGCCGG
Source organism: Rhizomicrobium sp. (assembly GCA_035524575.1). Taxonomy (GTDB): domain Bacteria; phylum Pseudomonadota; class Alphaproteobacteria; order Micropepsales; family Micropepsaceae; genus Rhizomicrobium. The sequence continues at coordinate 798 of DATKON010000104.1, read as the reverse complement.
GTGCTGACGAGTCGAAGCGCCATCTGGGTTCTGCAGAACAGGGACCGTCGCTCGGATCGGACGACGCAGCGCGAAACTTCGGTTCTTCCGCACAGGATCGTCAGATGGCGTCTGCCGAGGAGCCGCGCAGCATCGGGTCGGGTGCGCGGGGCCGGCAGTTCGGATCATCTCAAACCGTTCCGTCGTGTCGGGTGGCGATCGACGGGCAGGGGTTTGAGGTGTCGGGTTTTCATGGCGGCCAGTTGTCGGCGTCGGTTGGCAAGACGGTTCTACCGGTAACGTTTGCCGGCGGGATAGCCGAGGTGCGGCTGCCCTAGGGCCGCGCGGAACTGCGGAAATGAAATGCGATGAGGAGAGAGCAGGATGATCAGGGCAACTACGAGAAGCCGCGAACGGACCTCAGCGGCCTGGAAGTTTGCGGCGCGAGCGGTTGCCCCCGCTTTGGTTTTGACGATGTCTCTCGCCCTCTCCGGCTGCGACACTGTTTGTGACGATTGCAGGCCCATCGCCACAGGCACATTGGCCAATGCCGACGTCCGTATTGTGGCCGAAGATGGTTCCTTCACCCTGAACGGGGGCCAGAGCTTTCAGTCTCCGTTCCAGGCCAAAATGATCGTCCCTGACGCTGACTTCGGCGCCCCGGCCGATTACATCGTCGGGAGCAATGGTTTTGGGGACGACGTCGTGGATGCCTATAACAAGGCACTGCACGATGGTGCGAAGAACGTAAGGATCTATACTTCAGGGAGCGCGGCACCGCTTTATGGTGTCCTTTTGTTATGGCCCGCGCCCACCGAC
>DATKON010000103.1:0-4067 GCA_035524575.1 Rhizomicrobium sp. | reverse complement strand
GGGGTGGTGGGGCCCGACGTTTGCTTGTCGAAAAATGCCCCCTCCGTCTCACACGGACTTCGTCCGTGTGATCCACCTCCCCCACGCTTCGCGCGGGGGAGGATTGATGCCCGTTTTGTCGGATTTCATGCCCGGTTGCGGACACCGCATAATGGCGAGATAGTACCCCCAATAAGATATCGGGTGGAAATGTCATGGACTGGAATTACGGCGACCTTTTGGATGCCGTGGCTGAAGCCGTGCCGCCTGAGGCACCGCTTTTCATCCATGGTGAACGGCGCATCGGCTGGGCCGACGCCAGCCGCAGGATGAACAACCTGGGCCGCGGCTTCATCACCCGCGGCGCCAAGCCCGGCGACAAGCTCGCGTTCTACCTGCGCAACTGTCCCGAATATATGGAAGGCGCGGGCGCCGGTTTCCGCGCACGGATGGTCCACGTCAACGTCAACTATCGCTACAAGCCCGAGGAGGTCCGCTACATCCTCGACAATTCAGATGCGCAGACGCTTATTTATGCGTCCGAATTCCGCGATGCGATCGCGCAGATCCGCCACGAGCTTCCCAAGATCAAGACCTATGTGGAAGTGACGGACGGCGACGTGGCGCCATTCGCGGAGCGCTACGAGGAAATCGCGAATGACGGCGAAGGCGCGCGGCTCGACATCAAACGCTCGTCCGACGACATGCTGTTCATCTACACCGGCGGTACTACCGGAATGCCGAAAGGTGTGATGTGGCGGCACTCAGATCTCTGCGATCTTTGGCACAATCGCGTGCTGCGAACGACAGGCGTCGCGCTGCCGAAGACGATTCCGGAATTCGCGGCGGCGCTGAAACTGGTGGGCGGCGGCATGCGCGTGCTGCCGGCGTGTCCTCTGATGCACGGCACCGGCTTCATGGTGGGCCTGGGCGCGCTGATCGGCGGCGGCAGCATCGTCACCATTGGCAATCCGCATTTTGACGCACACGAAGTGTGGGAGACCGTCGCCCGGGAGCGCGTGCAGAGCATGGCGATCGTCGGTGATCCGTTTGCGCGGCCGCTCTTGAAGGCGCTCGACGAGAAGCCCGGTCATTACGACCTCACCTGCATGATGGCGATGAGCTCGTCCGGCGCAATGTGGACGGCAGAGGTGAAGCGCGGGCTCATCCGGCACATGCCGCAGGTGTCGCTCGCCGACAGCTTTGCCTCGACCGAAGCGATGGGTATGGGCTCGTCGGTCATGACCAAGGACGGCGAGGCGCAGACTGCGGCGTTCAACCTGCTCGAAAACTCCATCGTCATCGACGAGAACGATCAGCCGATCGCCCCCGGCAGCGGCGAGGCAGGTCTGGTGGCGCTGAGCGGTCCTCTGCCCGTAGGCTACTACAAGGATCCCGAGAAGACTGCGAAGACCTTCCGCACCATCGGCAATCGCCGCTATTCCATTCCCGGCGATTATGCGCGCCTCGAAGCCAACGGCACGCTGACGCTTCTGGGCCGTGGTTCGAACTGTATCAACACCGCCGGCGAGAAAGTCTATCCCGAGGAAGTCGAGGAAGCGCTGAAGACGCATCCGGCCGTGGAAGACGCGCTGGTGTTGGGCGTGCCGGACGAAACCTGGGGCCAGGCGGTCACCGGCGTCGTCAAGCTCGCCAACGGCTCGCAATTCGACGAAGCGGCCTTGCGCGAACACGTGCGCGCGCAGCTTGCCGGCTACAAGACGCCGAAACGGATCATCGTCGCGGACGTCGCCCTGCGCGCACCAAACGGCAAGGCCGATTACAAGAGCGCCAAGGAATTTGCGCAGACCGAATTGGGAATTCGAACCTGAACAACCGAATAGCGAGTAGCGAATAGAGCGGCTGCACAGTCTGCTATTCGCCATTCCCTATTCTCTACTCACTACTCACTGTCGGAGACGCATCATGAAATTCACCTGGTTCAATCTGATGCCGTGGCCCTATCTGCCCGACGACTTCCGGCAGAAGCACCGCTCCGTCTGGGTAGATATCGACTCGCGCCTGTTCGATCCGGCGAAAAGCCACGAGGTCTACAACAACTATCTCGATCTTCTCGAATATGCGGCGACGCTCGGCTTTGACGGCGTCGGCTGCAATGAGCATCACCAGAACGCCTACGGGCTGATGCCGTCGCCGAACTTGATCGCGGCGGCGCTCGCGCGGCGCACGAAGGACGTGGCGCTCGTGGTGTTGGGTAATTCGATCGCGCTCTACAATCCCCCGATCCGCGTGGCTGAAGAGTTCGCCATGCTCGACTGCATCTCGGGCGGAAGGCTAGTCGGCGGCTTTCCCGTCGGCACGTCGATGGACACCAATTTCTGCTACGGCCAGATCCCGAGCCTGACGCGCGAAAAATATCTGGAAGCGCACGACCTCATCATCAAGGCGTGGAAAGAGCCCGACTCCTTCGCCTTCAACGGCCGCTACACGAAGCTCGGCCATGTCAATCTGTGGCCGAAGCCGATCCAGAAGCCGCACCCCCCGATCCATATTCCCGGCGGCGGGTCGGTCGAGACCTACGATTTCTGCATCGACCACACCTACTCGTACTCATATCTTTCGTTCACCGGCTATATCCGCGGCAAGGCGCTGATGGATGGCTACTGGAATCAGGTCGCCAAGCGGAACGCGCCGGACACCTCGCCCCACCGCGCGGGCTTCGCCCAGACGATCTGCGTTGCGGACACGGATGAAGAAGCGGAGCGGCTTTACAAAGATCACGTGCTCTATTTCTACAACCGCTGCCTGCACGTCTATCCGGGCTTCGCCGATGCGCCGGGCTATCGCACCATCAAGACGATCCAGTCCGGCGCGCTATCGCAATACGCGCCGGTGCGCGGCTTCTCGCATCTGACGTGGAAGGATCTGACGGAAGGCGGCCACGTGATCGCCGGCGGCCCCGAAACGGTGCGCCAGCGCATGGAGGAGATGATCAAGGGCCTCCACGTCGGCAACGTCTTCTGTCTCTTCCATGTCGGCGACATGCCGAAGGAAAAGTGCATGTACTCGTCGAAACTGTTTGCCGAGAAGGTGATGCCGAAGCTGCGGGGACTTTTCCCCGAATATGCGAATGATGACCGCTTCTGGTGCAAGCCGCTGGCGAAACGCGTGACGCCGGGCAATCTGCCCGCGGACCGCGACGTGGCGCAGCTCGCCGGCGCGCATTAGGAGAGACGACGATGGAAGCCAGGACCATTGCCACGCCGCATGTGCCCGTCCGCTATTTCGAAGGCGGGAAGGGAGAGCCGCTGGTGTTCCTGCACGGCGCCGGCGGCGTCCTACCGAACGATCCCCTGCTCGCGAAGCTTGCGGAGAAATTCCATGTCTATGCGCCGCTCATCCCGGGCTACGGCGACTCGCAGGAATGCAACGATCTGCGCGACATGCTCGATTTCACGCTCCATACCTGGGACGTGATCGACGCGTTGAAGATCAAGAATCCGATCCTCGTCGGTCATTCCATGGGCGGCATGATCGCGGCGGAGATGGCGGCGGTGGCGCCGCACGACGTCTCGCGCCTCGGCCTGATCGCACCGGCCGGATTGTGGCTCGACGACTATCCGATCCCCGATCTTTTCTCGACGATGCCGTACGAATTCCCGGCGCTGATGTTCCACGATGTCGAGAAAGGCGCAGCGCTGATGACGGCCGGTGTGGCGCTCGACGATCCGGAATGGCTGAAGGGCTTTCTGATCATGAATGCGCGCCAACTCGGCATGGCGGGTCGCATCCTGTTTCCCGTCCCCGAACGCGGACTGTCCTCGCGGCTCTATCGCATCAAGGCCAGGACTCTGCTCGTCTGGGGCGACAGCGACAAGGTCGTGGCGCCCGCTTACGCGCACGCGTTCAAGAAAGCCATCGCCGGCTCCGAGCTCGTCGTGATCCCGGAAGCGGGCCATCTTGTGAACATCGAAAAGCCCGAGCAGGTGGCGACGGCGCTACAGAGATTGGCGGACTAACAACATCTGTCATGGCCCGCGACTGCGGGCCACCCAGGTGACGTCTGTCGATTTGCAAAGAAATCGCTCAGCCTTATTTTCGTGAGCGTGATAATTTCAACTGGGTGG
>DATKON010000102.1:0-10079 GCA_035524575.1 Rhizomicrobium sp. | reverse complement strand
AAAAGCGCTGCGGCTGACAAAACGAGGAGATGACGATGGCCATTAAGGTGGGAGACAAGCTTCCTTCCGCAATTCTGATGGAGATGAAGGGCGGAACGCCGCAACCCGTGAAGACGGATGACTTCTTTGCCGGCAAAAAAGTTGCGGTCTTTGCGCTGCCGGGGGCTTTCACGCCAACGTGTTCGGCAAAACATCTGCCGGGCTTCATCCAGCAGGCGGATGCGCTGAGGGCGAAGGGAATCGACACAATCGCCTGCATCTCCGTTAATGACGCGTTTGTTATGGGTGCGTGGGGCGATCAGCAGGGCGCCGGCGGCAAAGTGGTCATGCTGGCCGACGGCAACGGCGATTTCACGCGCGCGCTCGGTCTTGAGATGGACGCGACGAAATTCGGCATGGGCAAACGCAGCCAGCGCTACTCGCTCGTCGCCGACAACGGGGTCGTCAAGCAGCTGAACGTCGAAGAGCCCGGCGCCTTCGCCGTCTCCAGCGCGGAGCACATGTTGAAGCATCTGTGATTCTTTCCCCTCCCGAACCGGGTTCGGGAGGGGAATCCCTTCAGTTCGAACTTCGATCGGGCTTCTAGGGAATCGCAGCGCGCGCCAATGCGTCGGCGCGTTCGTTTTCGATATGCCCCGAGTGGCCGCGCACCCAGCGCCATTTGATGTCGTGCTTGGCGCAGAGCTGGTCGAGCTCGCGCCAGAGATCGTCGTTCTTCACCGGCTTCTTGTCGGCGGTTTTCCAGCCGTTCTTTTTCCAGCGCGGCATCCATTGCGTGACGCCGTCCATGACATAGCGCGAGTCCGTGTGGATGAGGACGGTCGACGGCCGCTTCAGCGCTTCGAGCCCGCGAATGACGGCCGTCAACTCCATGCGGTTGTTGGTGGTCGCAGATTCGCCGCCTGAGAGCTCTCGCTCATGCGCGCCGGCGCGCAGGATGGCGCCCCAGCCGCCGGGACCCGGATTGCCTGAACAGGCGCCGTCCGTGAAGAGATCGACCCGCGTCACAAGCCGTACCCGCCCGCCGTTTTGACCGACAGGTGAAAGCGCAGGCGCCTCGCATAATCCAGCGGGTCTTTCGGGCGCACCAGCGCATTCGGATCGCGCCTCAGCCAGTCGAAGAGCCGGGTCAGCAGAAAGCGCAGCGCGGCGCCGCGCGCCAGCAGCGGCAGCGCCTCGTATTCGCCCTGCGAGAGCGCGCGTCGCGCCGCATAGGCATTCACCAGCGCGCGACCTTTCGTGACGTTGTAAGAGCCGTCATCCTCGAAGCACCACGCGTTCAGCATCACCGCGAGGTCGTAAGCGTAAGCGTCGTTGCAGGCGAAATAAAAGTCGATCAGGCCGGACACCTTGTCATGCAGGAAGAGGACATTGTCCGGGAAAAGATCGGCGTGGATGACGCCGGACGGCAATCCGCCCGGCCACGCCGCGTCAAGGCCCGCGAGCGACGACGTGATCAGCGCCGCCAAACCTTTTTGAACGCCGTCGGCTTCGCCGATCGTTGCTTCGGCCAGCGCATGCCAGCCCTTGAGCGACAACGCGTTCGGACGCACCAGTGAAAAATCCCGGCCGGCTTCGTGCAGATCGGCCAGCGCCGTCCCCACCGCCGCGCAATGACTCGCTTCGGGACGCCGCAGCGACAATCCGTCGAGATAGGTGAGCACGGCCGCCGGCCGTCCGTTCAGCTCGGTCCAGCGCGCGCCCGCTTTGGTGTGGACAGGCAGAGGGCAGGGAATGCCGCGCATGGCCAGATGATCGAGGAGCCCTAAGAAAAACGGCAGGTCGCCCGCGCTGACGCGCTTTTCGTACAACGTGAGGATGTAATCGCCGGTCGTTGTCTGCAGAAGGAAATTCGAATTCTCGACGCCTTCGGCGATGCCCTTGAAGCTTTTCGCGTCGCCGATCGCGTAATCGCCAAGCAGCCGTTCCAGATCCTCGAAGGCGACGTCGGTGTAAACGGCCATGGCGCGTCAGGAGGCCAGCGCGCGCGGGACGTTGAACGTCACCGCTTCGAGGGCGCCGACCACCTCGCGGATGTCGACATTGAAGCGGGCCTGCAGCGCTGCGATCACATCCTCGACCAGCGTCTCGGGCGCGGAGGCGCCGGCGGTGAGGCTCACCACATGCGCGTCGCGCAATGCCTGCCAGTCGATCTCGGCCGCGCTCTGGATGAGCGCGGCGTGCTTGGCGCCGGCCTTGAGCGCCACGTCGACCAGCCGCTGCGAATTCGACGAGTTCGGCGCACCGACGACGAGGACGCAATCCGATTCCGGCGCGATCTTCTTCAGCGCCTCCTGGCGATTGGTGGTCGCGTAGCAGATGTCCTCTTTCTTGGGGCCCGCGATATTCGGGAAACGGCGCTTGAGCGCGCCGACGATTTCTCCCGCATCGTCCACCGACAATGTCGTCTGGGTGATGAAGGCGAGCCGATCGGGATCGCGCGGCGTGAAATTTTCGACATCCTTTACGCTTTCGACGAGCGTGATGGCGCCCGGCGGCAGCTGCCCGAGCGTGCCTTCGACTTCGGGGTGTCCGGCGTGGCCGACCAGCACGATGTCCCGGCCTTGGCGGAAATGTTGCCGCGCCTCGACATGAACCTTGGAGACGAGCGGGCAGGTGGCGTCGAGACTGACGAGATGGCGCTCGTCCGCCTCCTCGGTGACGCATCGGGCGACGCCGTGTGCCGAGAAGATGACATGCGCGCCTTCGGGGGCCTCGCTCAGCTGGTCGATGAAGACGGCGCCCAGCCGGCGCAGGCGGTCGACGACGTGGCGGTTATGGACGATTTCGTGGCGGACATAGACCGGCGCACCGAATTTGGCGAGGGCGAGTTCGACCATCCGGATGGCGCGCTCGACGCCCGCGCAGAACCCCCGGGGCGATGCCAGCAGGAGCGTCAAAAACGGCTTCGAAGACCCGGGTTCCTTGCCTTCGCGGCTTTCCATGCCTGTTCCGCTTGGCTACAGTCCGCCGCCCTGGCGGCGCTCGAATGAGAAGTCGACTTCGTCACCCCAAAAGTCAAGCGGAGGAAGTATGTCATCGCCGACGATTGCGCAGAAGTCACCATTCGGCGTCGACGTCGAGGCGGGCAAGACCTATTGGTGGTGCGCGTGCGGGAAGTCGGCCCGTCAACCATTTTGCGACGGCAGCCACAAGGGCGGCCCCTTCGTGCCCGTGGAATACCGGGCCGCGGAGAGCAAAACCGTCTGGTTTTGCGGCTGCAAGCACACGGCAGGTGTCCCTCTCTGTGACGGCACCCACAACTCGCTCTAGTTCGTGTCACTCAATTTCTCGCCAGGTCCCATGTTCAGAACCTTCCGCCCCGTCCTGTTCCTCGCTGCGCTGCTGCCGGCGCTCGCCGGCTGCCAGAGCGACAAGGCCAACAACTGTCCCGGCGTCTCCTCGCTCGTCGAAACCTCGATCGCCACCGTCTTCAAGGACGACAAGTCCACCGATCCGTCGAACATCCTTTACACCGTCGAGATCACCGACGTGCACGGCTCCTGCGACGTCGACAAGACGGCCGTCAATTCGAGCACCGACGTGACGGTGAATTTCCGCGCCACGCGGGCGCCGAACGGCGCGGCCGCCAGCTACAAGGTTCCCTACTTCGTGGCGATCTCGCAGTCCGACCGCATTCTGGCGAAGAAGGTTTACGAAACCGGGTTCGATTTCGAGCCGGGCCAGACGACCACGACCTTTTCGGCATCGATCGAGTCGGCCGACGTCCAGGCCGCCAAGGACAAGAAGACGTTCGACTACCTGATCCTCGTGGGCCTCCAGCTCACGAAGGCGCAGCTCGATTACAACCGGGCGAGCGGTCGCCTGAACCCATGACATCGCTCACGGCCGAGCTTTCGGCGATCGTGGGGGCTGCGTTCGAGGCGGAAGGATTTCCGGCAGCACTGGGTGCGGTCGGCGTTTCGGATCGTCCCGATCTCGCGCAATTCCAGTGCAACGGCGCGCTGGCGGCGGCGAAACAGGCGAAAGCCAATCCGCGCGAGATCGCCAACCGGATCGCCGCAAGGCTGAAGGCCGATCCGGTTTTCGCCAAGGTGGACATCGCCGGGCCGGGCTTCATCAATCTCGACATGGCCGACGGCGCGCTTCAGCAGCGTGTCCGCGACATGGACGGCGACGCACGCCTCGGCGCGCCGAAGACGGGCGAGGGCAAATCGCTGGTCATCGATTTCGGCGGCCCCAACGTCGCCAAGCCCATGCATGTCGGCCATCTGCGCTCGGGCATCATCGGCGACTGCCTGCAGCGGCTGTTCCGCGCCAATGGCTGGGCGGTGACGAGCGACGTGCATCTGGGCGACTGGGGCCTGCAGATGGGCCAGCTCATTTCGGAGATCGGCATCCGCGGCCTCGCGCCGATCTATTTCGACGCGAATTTCGCGGGGCCTTATCCGAGCGACTCGCCGGTCTCGATGGACGATCTCGAGGAGATCTATCCCGCCGCCTCGGCCGCCTGCAAAGCCGATCCGGCGCGGCTCGAGCTGGCGCGCGCGGCGACGGCGGAGCTGCAGGCTGGACGGCCCGGCTATCGCGCGCTGTGGCGGCACTTCTTCACCGTCTCCGAAGTCGGCCTCAAGCGCGAATATGGCAGCCTCGGCATTGCGTTCGATCTGTGGAAAGGCGAGGCGGATGTCGATCCGTTGATCGCGCCGATGGTCGACGACCTGAAGAAGAAGGGGCTCGCCGTCGAGAGCGAAGGCGCGCTGGTCGTTCCTGTTGCGGAACCGACGGACAAGAAGGAGATGCCGCCGCTCATTCTCCTCAAATCCGACGGCGCGGTGCTCTACGGCACGACGGATCTGGCGACCATCATCGATCGCGTGAACAACCAGAATCCCGATCTCATTCTCTATGTCGTCGACCAGCGCCAGCATACGCATTTCGAGCAGGTGTTCCGCGCCGCGAAGAAGGCGAAGCTGAACGGCAAGGCCGAGATGGAGCATCTGGGCTACGGCACGATGAACGGCGCGGACGGCAAGCCGTTCAAGACGCGCGCCGGCGGCGTCATGAAGCTCTACGACCTGATCGCGATGGCGTCGGACGAGGCGGGCAAGCGTCTGGCGGAGCAGGGGCTGGCGGCGGATTATCCCGAAGACGAACGCGCCGCCATCGCCAAGGCGGTCGGCATCGCAGCGATCAAATTCTCCGACCTCTGCAATCATCCGCAGTCGGACTATATCTTCGATCTGGCGCGCTTCACGCGCTTCGAGGGCAAGACGGGCCCCTATCTGCAATATGCCGCGGTGCGCATCCAGTCGATCCTGCGCCGCGCCGAAGGCGAGGGGCACAGGCTGGCGGCGCCCGTCATCCGCTCAGCCGAAGAACGCAGGCTGGTGCTGGCGCTGCTGGGGCTGTCGGATGCGATGGCCTCGGCCGAAATCCGCCGCGCGCCGAACATCCTCTGCGAATTCGTCTTCGACGTGGCGCAGAACTTCAGCCGCTTTTATTCGGAGCATCACATTCTGTCGGAAACCGACGCCGAGCTGCGCGCCGCGCGGCTGGGCCTGTGCGCGCTGACGCTGCGCGTGCTCGAGAAGGTGCTGACATTGCTCGGCATCGAAATCCCGGCACGGATGTAAATCCTCCCCCATGCGAAGCGTGGGGGAGGGGGACCGCGAAGCGGTGGAGGGGGCCGACATTGGCACAGTGTGCGGCGATGCCCCCTCCGTCTCGCTGCGCTCGACACCTCCCCCACGCTCCGCGCGGGGGAGGATTACCGTCACCGAAACCGCCGCGCGCTTTCCCGCGTCAGCCCGTATGCCACCGACAGGAGGTCCGAGCTGCTCGTCAATTTCTGTGCGGCATACAACTGTCCCTGAAGCGCCGCGTGTCATGCCCCCTCCACCGCTTCGCGGTCCCCCTCCCCCGAACTTCGTTCGGGGGAGGATTGCGTTAGCGAAACCGCCGCGCGCTCTCCCGCGTCAGGCCGTACGCCACCGACAACAGGTCCGAGCCGCTGGTCATCCGCGCGGCGGGGGCGGCTTGCGACAGCGCGGCGCGCACCGCCGGCACGCGGCCGGAGCCGCCGGTGACGAAGATCGTGTGCACCTGGTCGGCGCGCACGCCGGCGTCCGCGATGCAGCGCGCGGCGATTTGGGTGAGCTTGCGCGTCTTGTCGGCGATGGCGCGGTCGAAGGCGGTCTGCGATGTCTCGGCGGCGAGGCCGCGTTCGAGGAAGGCCAGGGAAATGGTGGTGACGGCGTCGTCGCTGAGCGCGATCTTGGCGTCTTCCACCGCGAAGGCGATGCGATGGCCCAATCGCTTGCGCAGCGTGTGCAGCAGACGCACCGTCTTGTCCGGCGCGCGCGAATCCGCCACCAGCGCGGCCACGTCGCGCTCGTTCCTCTGCGTGTAGGCGAAGTTGATCGTCGGCCAGGTCGCCAGCTCGTAATAGAGCGCGCCGGGCATCGGCAGATCCTTGGCGATCAAGTGCGTGCCGAGGCCCAGAAGCGGCATGACGGCGTCGAGGTTGAGGACGCGGTCGAAATCCGTGCCGCCGATGCGGATGCCGGCATTGGCGAGAATGTCGTCGCGGCGATCCACCTTGGCGCGCCGCGCCGGCCCGATGCGAATCACCGTGAAGTCGGAGGTGCCGCCGCCGATATCGGCCACCAGCACCAGCTCCTCGCGCGCCGCCGTCTCCTCATAGTGATACGCCGCCGCGATCGGCTCGTAGACGAACACGACCTCGCGGAAGCCGGCGCGCCGCGCGATGTCTTCCAGCACGCTCTCGGCGCGGCGCTCGGCCTCGTCGTCATGCTCGGTGAAGCGCACGGGGCGGCCATGCACGACCTGGTCGATGGCGCACTCCGCAAACGCTTCGGCGCGGCTCTTCAGATGGCGGATGAACATCTCCACCACCTCCGTCAGCGCGATGCGCCGGCGGCCGACCGCCGTCTTCTCGTCCATCAGCGCGGAGCCGAGCACGGTCTTCAGCGCCCGCATCAGCCGTCCGTCATGCTGGCCGATATAGGCCTCGACCGCGGCGCGGCCGTAGAGCACGCGGCCATGAGTCTCGAAGTCGAAGAAGATCGCCGAGGGGATCAGCGTGGCGTCGCCCTCGACCGGCGCCAGCACCGGCACGCCGCCCTGCACGATGCCCAGCGCCGAGTTCGACGTGCCGAAATCCAGGCCGCAGGCCGGCATGAGGTCCCTTTCGTGGCGAGCCGCGAAGGGGCCTCATCTAGTACACATAATGTGGGCTTGCCAGTCTGTTTGACGGGCCCTAAACTGTAGCAACGCATGAGGGATCGCCGGAAACGGCGGTCCCTTTTTGTTGGGCTCCGTCCGTATACGGAGCATTGCGCACGGATGTCGGGACCGAGGTTCACCCCTCACCCACACCAGCGCAGATTTCGGGGCCAACGCTCTGCATCCGCCGGCACGCTGTCGCTACCGGCCCCTCAAGGGGCGAGGGGAAAGCTCGAGCCTCGCTCAAACATTTCCGTTCTTCGTGCAGTGCGCTGAATTTCTCCTCTCCCCTTGAGGGAGAGGGATGCAGAACGCGAGCTTGGAAATTTGCTCAGGTATGGGTGAGGGGTAAGCCTCGATCTCGCGGACAGATTACCGAAACCTCGCCCGCACCGTCTCACCGCAACGTCACCATCAGCAGCCCGCGCTTTTTCCCCGTCACGTCGTCGATGGTGTTCATCGCCCCGGCGCGCGGAACAGCGCGTCTGCGCCGTCGCTGAAAAATCTCCCGGCCTTACGCTCTGCTCGCCCCGAGATTCATAAGCACGATTCCGCCGACCGACAGCAGCGCGCCGAACAGTTGAAGTGCGGTCGTCCTGTCCCCAAAGAGCATACCGATACCCATGGCGCCGACGATCACGGCGACGACAACGCTTGTGACCGCCGCGCCGACATGGACTCCGTTTTGCATCGTCAGCGCGATGAGCCATTGCGTGAGCAGGATTGTCACGACGACCCCGAAAGTGGCCCATGGCCTGGTCATGCCTTCAGAGGCTTTTGCCAGAAAGACAGCCGCGATGTTGCTGATCGCGGCCAGACCCAGAAGCCAATAGTTCAGCATGTTCGAAATCACTCCCCTGCCGGCATATTTCGATGACCGGCAAACCTCGCCGAATTGCCTGTCCCCATCAAGCGACCGTGACCGAGGCCGGTTTCCGGGCGGCCACGAGGCCGGGGACATCTTTTCGCCGCATCCAGACCGGCTAATATCGGCGCGGGGATTGAGGGGTGTCACGGGATGACAACCGGCGATCGGGACGAGGGGCCAGGGCAAGTCGAGCTCTACCGGTTATACCGCGAGCGGATCGTTCACGAAGACGATGTCATCAACCACCGCATGATGTGGATGCTGGCGTCGTCCACCATCATGTTCGCGCTTTGGGGTATCCTGTTCGCCGCGACGTCACAGGCGACAGGCGTCGTTCGCATACCCTATCTCACCCTGGTCGGCCTCGTGATATTGCTGGTCATTTCCGTGTGCGGCCTGTTTTCGTCGTGGGGAAGCAGGAAGTCCATTCGCGCGGCCGAGGCTGAAATCCGGGATGTGAGAAAGGAATACCTTCAGATCCCAAACGGCCATCGGCCGGGCGGCGTTCTCGCCGACATCGTCGGAGGCAACCGCCGTCATGACCGCGGTCACTTCGTGCCGCGTGTGATGCCCGGCCTGTTCATTTTCATCTGGGCTGCATTGGCCGCGGTTTCCGGAGCGCTGCTTCTGTCCTCTCTGGAGCCGCGAATTTTCGATCTGATCGCGGCCCAGGCGCTGCATCTGATCGCCGCCATGCGGCAGCGGTGACGTGACTCCGCGAGTGCGGGGACGCTGACATATTCCGCGGTCGCACGAGTTTCGCGGCGGTGCCGGATCAGGTTCTCGATCCCGGCGCCGCGAAGGATGGGGAATGTGTGCCTCTCCAAGGCCCCAATCCTAAAGGCAAGCCAACTGCCGACGGCAATGCCCTGGGAGCGCGGGCGCCCCGCCCGCATCTTCGAGAGAGACGCGCTGTCGACGATTACGGCTGATACCCGCCCGCCATCCAAGCCTTGAAGAGCGCGATGTTGTCTGCAGACCACGGCTCCGCCGGCTTCGGCGGCATGATCGGCCCTCCCACGCCATTGAGACGATCGAGCACGGCCTGCGCGTTCGCAGGTTTCGACATATAGGCATACTCGCCAAGCATCACGTGCCCCCGCGCCATATGGGAAATATCGATCGCCGTGAAGAGCGGAAGAATGTCGGCAGCAAAGGATGGTGCGGGCATGTGTGCGATTCGATTAGTCGTCCCCGTATTCCAGACAGAGCCGATAGCTCTTTTGCGGCGCGATGAATAAGCTATTCTGGGCTTTCATCGCTGGCTGGAGATACTATCCTTGCCGACCTCCAAAAGACCTTCCAAACCTGCCCCCGGGAAACCCTCTAACGATGAGTCGCCTTCGTTCAAAGCGAAGGTAATAGACACATTCGTCTCCGCGAGCTCACGCGCCCCGAGCCTAAGAGAAGTTATTCAACGCTCTGCGAAGTATGCGTTTATTGACCGGAGCAAACGCCAAATTGTAATCGACACGCGTGCCGTCTTCTCTAGCATAATTGAAGTGGGTCGATTCTACCGCGAGAGAAGTGCTTCCGTCTGGTTTTATGATTGGATTAAGTCCAAGGTCGGAGAGCAGCTGATTGAGCAGACACTCCATGCTCGTTATGGGGACGTAGAGGAAATTTATCAAAACGAAAGGCCAAGGTTTTTAGTAGTTCCATCAGACTCGATGGAACCCATTATGCATCGTGCATCGGAGTTTGCGCTTCGGACGGTGGGGCGTAAAGAATATGATCTGCGACACTTACTCGCGGCAATGCTGCTCGCTGATCGTTCCGCAGCGGAGCTATCCGGAAATAACGAGAAGCTATTCGCCGAGATATACAATCCCGAATTCCGCGAAATCCTGCTCTCAAATCTGAAGGAGGGTCATGAACCACGCGAAGATATAGAAGAATGGGCTAGAATTCTTAGTGTCAGTCGGTACGACGCCAATGTCGCCACGCCGGCGGCAGAGATCACATTGGCGCCAACGCCGACTCAGAAAGAACGTTTTCCGCC
>DATKON010000101.1:0-10149 GCA_035524575.1 Rhizomicrobium sp. | reverse complement strand
GCGGCGGCTCGACGGCCGCTATCTGCTTGATGAGATCACCTTCTCCGTAGAAGCAGCGGACGGCCGCTCCCACGCACATCTTGTCGCCTTCGGTTCGCAGCGGCACGGGAAGCAAGGTTCGCAGGATGAATGACGGCCGGGCAGGGACCTCTTCATATGACAATATTCGCTGCCAGATCGCTTCGGGCTTGGCATGAAAAAAAATGGAGGTCGACACGGATTCCGCCGCCGGCTGACCCGAGAAAATCCGGCTGGTCAGTCCCATCCACCGCGTCTTCAGAGACTCACGATGCCACGTCGTCATCCCGCCGAAAGCAGATCACTTTCCGGGCCGGCCATCTTTGACAATTCTCAATTTTGGAATGCGAGGACGAGGCGACCAAGCGAAATTGACGGTCGCGAACGGATGTCTTCGACAACGCCGGCGATTATGGTCCGTCGACCTTATAGCCTTGCGCGCGCAGCAGGTTCGGCACACCCGTAGGGCCGACCAGATGCAGTGCGCCGACGGTGATGAAGTAGGTGTGCTTTTCCTTCAGCATCGCCTCGATCTCCGGGACCCAGCGGCGATTGCGGTCCTCGAGGAAATCCTTCGGCTGATCCTTGCTCACCTCGGCCAGCGTCTTGGTGTCGCCTTTTTCCCAGGCGTCGACGAGGTCCGGATGCTTCTCGCCCTTATGCGCGAGGATCTTCATGAAGGTCAGCTTCAGCGCCGTCATCTCGTGCTGCATGTCGCCGTCGCCGATGAACAGCTTGAACTGATCCTCGGCCGGCTCGAGCGGGCGGAAGTCCTTCACATGGCGTGCGACCGCCTCCGCATAGATCTTGTTGTCGACGCCTTCCGACGGAATGAGATCGTTGCGACCGTCGGCGGCGCCTTCAAGCGCCATCGATGCTCGCCAGGGGCGCATATAAACGATGGCCGACGGATCCGCATGGGTCAGGAAGATCACTTCGCGATACTGATTGCGCATGTCCTCGTCGAAATAGGACGGCAGCGACTCGCTGATGGGCAGGAACGCCTCTTTGGTCAGCACTTCGCGATCGTGCGCGAGAGAGTCGGAATCCATTTTCACTTCGAATACGAAGGTGTCCGCGCGGCGCGCCGCTTCCTTGATGTACGGCTTCTCCCAATCGACGTTCTTGGGAAGCGCGTGAATGGAGCCAAGGAGATAGGCGATGCCCTTGGGGCCATGGACGACCCACAAGGCGGGCGTCGCGTTCACCGGCGCGTCGGGCTTCGCCGCGGCGGCGTGAGCCGGCATCTCGGCCGTGCGCAGCGGCGGCGCCAACGGCTTTGCGGGCGGCGGAGCTTTCGCGCCGGCGGGTCCCGCCAGCAACGCGGCCAACAATCCGATCGCGAGAATGCGCATGCCCAAAGCCCCAAGCCACCCGCAGGAAGCATGGCCGGGCGCCAGTAAAAGCCGACCTAAACCGATACTTCAAAATGTCCGGACAGAGGCTATGATCCCTTGGTATTTCCGGCCTTTCGCTGCCCTTTCCCTATGAATAAAGGCGTGAAGCTCACCTTGAAGCGCAGGACATTCCTGCAATCGCTTGCAGGGACTCTTGCGGCGGTCCCGGTCGCCGCGAAGCCGTCGGCCATGGACTGGCAGGCGGCCGCCGAAAGCGTCCGGGCGGAGATGGCCTGGGCCTGGCGCAACTATGTCGAACGCGCCTTCGGCCACGACCAGATCAAGCCGGTCAGCGGCGGCGCGGAGGAGTTCTTCTTCCCCAACGGTCCGGGCCTGGGGCTTTCGATGGTCGAAGCGCTCGACACGCTCTACCTGATGGGCCTCGACGCGGAGCTGGAGTCGGCGGTCAGCTGGATCACGCGCAACCTCCGCTTCGATATCGACGATTACATCCAGGTCTTCGAGACCAATATCCGCATGGTCGGCGGATTGCTCTCGGGATGGATGGCGACGAAGGACAAACGGCTTCTGGATCTCGCGCATGATCTGGCGACGCGGCTGATGCCGGCCTTCACCAAATCTCCGACGGGAATGCCGTATCGCTTCGTCAATCTCCGCACCGGCGCGGTGCGCGATCCGGTGTCGTTTCCAGCGGAGATCGGCAGCTACATCCCCGAATTCGGCACGCTCGGCAAGGCGGTTGGGGACACGCGCTTCTTTGATGCGGCAAAAGCCGCTTCGAAAGGCTGCTTCGACCGGCGATCAAAGCTCGATCTCATTCCCGACACGATCGACATCGAAACGGGGCAGTGGAAAAGCCGGCGCGCCACGATCGGGCCGCCGTCGGACTCCTATTACGAATATCTCTGGGGCGGCTGGTTTCTGTTCGGCGATGGGGACTTGAAGAAATGGTTCGAAATCTTCACGGCGGCAGCGCTCCAGCACCAGGCGGTGCGCGTTGGCGGGCGGCTGTGGTTCGCGCAGGTCGATTACGAGACGGGCGAGCTGCGCGACCATCACCAGAGCGAGCTGGCCGCATTCTATGCGGGGCTCCTGGCGAAGGCGGGCCACATGGCCCACGCCCGCGACTATCTCGAATCCTGGGCGGTGGTGCAGGCCAAGTATCGCGTGCTGCCGGAGGGCTTCGACTTCCGGACATTCGCCTTCGAACGGGCGACGAATGAGCTGCGGCCGGAGTTCGCCGACTCCTGTTCGGCTTTGTTCTTCGCGGACAGGAGCGATCACTGGCGTGAGCTTGGCCGCGTCCATTTCGAGAATATGAAAGCGACGAGCCGCGCCCCCTACGGTTACGCCAGCATCGCCGACATCACCACGGGCCCGATGAAGCAGAGCGATTCCTGTCCCGGTTACTGGTGGGCCGAGCAGATGAAATATTACTGGCTGATGTTCTCCGGCACCAAACGCTTCGACTACGACCGCCACTATCTCTCGACAGAAGGCAAGGTGCTTCTTGGATTGAAGTGACTCAGCAAACTCCTGTCATGGCCCGCCAAGTGCGGGACACCCAGGCGACGTTTTGTGTGGTGACGCAGAACGTTCTCCGCGTTTTGATTTTCGATATCGTGCATTGCTGCAACTGGGTGGCCCGCATTTGCGGGCCATGACAATGAAGGGACGAAGATGCGTTTTGCTTCTGGAATCGCGCTGGCGGCGGCATTGTTCGCGACAACTGCGCCCACAGCACCTGCGCCGCCGGCGACCGACTACGCCGCCGAGGTCAATCCGTTCATCGGCACGACCAATGGCGGCAACACCTATCCGGGCGCCACGCTGCCGTTCGGTATGGTGGCCTTCAGTCCCGAAGAGACGCCGCTCCCCGGCAAGCGCTATCCCATCGCGGCGCCGGGCGGCTATGAGTATCGCGTCATTGGCATTAAGGGCTTCAGCCTCACGCATCTGTCGGGCACGGGCTGCACGGGCGCGAGTGGTGATGTGCCGTTCATGCCGGTCACCGTGCCGGTGACGATGTCGCCTTCGGCCGACAACAGTTTCACGATGTATTCGAGCCTGTTCTCGCACAAGGATGAGAGCGCCTCGCCGGGCTTTTACGGAGTCAAACTCGACAATGGCGTCACGGTCCAGCTCACGGCCACGTTGCGCACGGGCCTCGCCACATTCTCTTTCCCGCAGGGCAAACCCGCCAATCTTCTGATCCGCACCTCGGACTCCGAGGTCGGCTCGAGCGATGCGAGCGTCCGTGTCGATCCCGACGAGCGCGAAGTGACGGGCTCCGTCACGAGCGGCAATTTCTGCGGCTACCTCTCGCCGGATCGCCGCGAGAGCTATTACACCCTCTATTTCGTGGCACAGTTCGACTCACCGTTCGCGGCGGGCGGCGCATGGGAAGACAAGACCGTGCACGAAGGCGCGCGTGAAGCGGATGGCGGCACGACCTATGGCGATCGCGGCCATCCGCCGGGCGACAAGGGGTCCGGCGCATGGATCGTTTTCGATGCTGTGAAGTCGCCGGTCGTCACGATGCGTGTCGGCATATCCTATGTGAGCCTCGACAATGCGCGCGCCAATCTGGCCGCGGAAAACCCGCCGGGCACCACGATCGAATCCGTGCGCGGCAGCGCGCACAGGATCTGGAACGACCGGCTGGGGCAGATCCGCGTCACCGGCGGCACGAATGACCAGCGCACCGTTTTCTACACCGCGCTTTATCACGTGATCGAGGAGCCCAATCTCTTCAGCGATGTCGACGGGAGCTATCTCGGCATGGACGGGCAGGTGCACAAGGTTGTGGCGCCGCAGCGCGCGCAATATGCGAATTTCTCCGGCTGGGATGTCTATCGCTCGCAGCTTCAGCTGCTCACCTGGCTCGATCCGCAACTGGGCTCCGACATTGCGCAGTCCCTGCTCAACCAGGCGAACCAGAACGGTGGGGATTGGGACCGCTGGACGCATCTGACGGGCGGCACGAGCGTGATGAACGGCGATCCGTCGGCGCCGGCGATCGCAGACATTTATGCATTCGGCGGGCGCGACTTCGCAGTCAAAGAGGCCTACGCCTCGCTGCTCAAGGCCGCGACCGTTGCGACGGAAAAAGATCTGAGCCATCACGGCTGCGAAGTGCAGTGCATCGGCCAGCGTCCCGGCCTCGATCAATATCTGACGCTGCATTACATGCCGGTCGGCGCGCCGGGCTGGGGCGTGGCCGCCGATACGCTCGAGATGACAACGGCGGATTTCGCGCTCTCGGAGCTCGCCGGCGATCTCGGCGACAAAGCGAATGCGGCCATGCTGCGCGAACGCTCCGGCTGGTGGCGCAACATCTTCAATCCGGCTGCGACGCCGGACGCAGGTTACATCCAGCCGCGCAATGCCGACGGCACATGGCCGAAGTTCGATCCGGCCTCGGATGACGGCTTCGTCGAAGGCTCGGGCGCGCAGTATCTCTGGATGGTGCCTTACGATCCGCAAGGGTTATTCGACGCGATGGGCGGCAACGCCAAGGCGGCGGCGCGGCTTGACGCGTATTTCTATGCGCCGAACGGTGCGCTTGCGGTCACCAAAGCCGGGGATCTGCACGCGGAGCTCAACAACGAGCCTTCGATCGGCGATCCGTGGCTCTACGATTTCGTGGGCGAGCCGTGGAAGACGCAGAGCCTCGTGCGCGGCACGCTCGACACGCTCTGGACCAACACGCCCGACGGCATTCCTGGCAATGACGATCTCGGCGAGATGTCGTCCTGGTATGTGTGGGCGGCGCTCGGCGTCTATCCGCTCTATCCCGGCCGCGCCGATCTCGTGCTCGGAAGCCCGCTGTTCGCGGAAGCCGACATCGAGCGTCCGGGCGGACGTGTCGTGATCCGCGCGAATGGCGTGGCGCCCTACGTGACGGCGCTGAAGGTCGACGGCGTCGCCAGCGACAAGCCGTGGCTGGCGGCCGCCTTCGCCCTCAAAGGCGGTACGCTCGACATGACGCTGGCGAAAGCGCCGAACACCAATTGGGGCGCCGCCCCGCCGTCTTTCGGGCCGAAATGATTGCGCCGCTTTAAGGATTCGTTCGTGCAAAACTGGAACGATGCGGGCCAGTTCGGGCTGGCCCCTTCGGCCACAGTTGGACTAACATTCGTTGTCACCCAGGGCAGTGATTCGAAGACGATGCGCGTGCGGGATGGGATGGCGATCGCGGTGATCGCGGGCAGTGTGGCTGCGTGTTCGACCACGCCGCCGCCTTACACGCCCGTCAAGGTTCCGCCGACGGCCGGCATCTACAAGATCGGCCAGCCCTATCAGATCGAAGGGACCTGGTACTATCCGCGCGAGCAGCCGGACTACGACGAGACCGGGGTCGCCTCCTGGTACGGCCCGACCTTCTACGGCCAGCACACCGCCAACGGCGAGACATTCGACGCCGCCGCCCTGACCGCCGCGCATCGCACGCTGCCGATGCCGGTCAATGTGCGCGTGACGAATCTGGAGAACGGCAAGTCGATCGTGCTGCGCGTCAACGACCGCGGACCGTTCGCGCGCGGCCGCATCATCGACGTGTCGGAGCAGGCGGCGAAGCTGCTCGGCTTCTACGGCAGGGGCACGGCTCGCGTGCGCGTCACCTATGTCGGCCGCGCCGATCTGCCGGGAACGCATACACCGGCCGGACTGGAAACGCCGCCCGCGATCGCCGACGCGTTGCCCGCCGCGCCGGCGGGAACGGTGCAGGTCGCCTCGCTGAATCCGGTGCCGGACATTCCGGTCGACGCGGCGCCGAAAACGCGTCCGTTGCCGACTCCCGATCCGTCCGACGACACGAAGACTGCCGATCTGCAACCGGACGGTCATGTCAGCCACGTCGCGGTGCCGGCGGTGACCCATCTCTATGTGCAGGCCGGCGCGTTCGGCAACTTGCAGAATGCCCGCCGTCTCGAGGCGCGCCTTAGCGCCGCGCGTGGTGTGAACATCTCGCCAATCGACAGGAACGGCCAGCGGCTTTATAGGGTGCGTATCGGGCCGATCGATGACGTGGGCGAGGCCGATCAAGCGCTCGCCAGGGTCGTAAAACTGGGCGGCACCGACGCCAGAATCGTCGTAGACCAATAAACATCGCGGGCCTTGAAGGGGCCGGCCATCGAGGAGCATCAGCATGCGGCGCTTCCGCAATCTCGTTCCCGTCTTTGCTGCATTTTCGGCCATCGCCTTTGCAGCGCCGGCTTTCGCGGATATCGGCACTTCCGCCGAGCACGCGATCATCATGGATGGTCCGACGGGACAGGTGTTGTGGGCCAAAGACGCCGACACGCCGACGCCGCCGGCCTCGATGAGCAAGCTGATGACGCTCGAGCTTCTGTTCCAGCGCCTGAAGGACGGACGCCTCAAGCTGACGGACACGTTCCCGGTTTCGCAGCGCGCCTGGTCGACGCAAGGCTCGAAGATGTTCACGCCGATCGGCTCGAACATGACGATCCAGTCCCTGATCGAAGGCATCATTGTCGTCTCCGGCAACGACGCCTGCGTCGTCGTCGCCGAAGGCATCGGCGGCACCGAAGAGCATTTCGTCGACATGATGAACGCCCGGGCGAAGCAGCTCGGCCTGACGCATTCGCACTTCGTCAATCCGAACGGCCTTCCCGATCCTCCGGGACAGCTGATGTCGGTGCACGACCTCGCGATACTGGCGCGGCATCTGATCTACGACTATCCGCAGTACTACCACTTCTTCGCCGAGCGCAGCTTCACGCAGGACGTCGGCAACGGCCATACGATCACGCAACAGAACCGCGACTCCGTGCTCGACAAGTTTCCCGGCACGGACGGTCTCAAGACCGGTCACACCGATGCGGCGGGCTACGGCATCACGGTTTCGGCCGTGCGCGACGGCCAGCGCCTGATCGTGGTGCTGAACGGCCTGCGCTATCCGCAGCTCGACAAGATGACGCCGGCCGCGCAGGACTGGCACGCGGTGCAGCTGCGCGGCGATGAAGCGGCGCGCGTGCTGGGCGAAGCCTTCCGCGAATTCCGTCACTATCCGCTGTTCAAGGACGCGCAGGAAGTCGGCACGGCGAAGGTCTGGCAGGGCACGAAGGACACCGTTCCGCTGGTCACAAAAGGCCCGGTCGAGGTGACCATGCAGGTCGACTCACATGCCGGCATGAAAGTCGTACTGAAATATAACGGGCCGGTGAAAGCGCCGATCGCGAAGGGCCAGCAGATCGGCTACCTCGATGTCACGGCGCCGGATTTCCCGGGCTTGAAAGTGCCCGTCTATGCGGGTGAAAGCGTGTCGGGCGCGGGCTTTTTCGGCCGCATGTATCTCGGTGCGGAAGCGTTGTTGTTCGGGAAAAAATGACGATCGCCGGCCGCTTCATCACCTTCGAGGGCGGCGAGGGCGCAGGAAAATCGACGCAGGTTAAGGCGCTGGCCGCAAGGCTCGCAGCGGCTGGGCTCGACGTGGTGACGACGCGCGAGCCAGGTGGTTCGCCCGGCGCCGAAGACATCCGCAGGCTCCTCGTCGAGGGCGAACCTGGCCGCTGGGATGTTCTTTCCGAAACGCTGATGATTTTCGCCGCACGCGCCGATCATGTGGCGCGGACGATCAAGCCGGCGCTGAAACGCGGCGCGACGGTGATCTGCGATCGCTTTACCGACTCCACCTATGCCTATCAGGGCGCCGGTCGCGGTTTGCCGCGCGAAACCATCCGGCGCATCGAGTCCATCGCCATTCCCGACATGAAGCCCGGTCTGACACTGGTGCTCGATGTTCCGGTGGAGGAAGGATTGAAGCGTGCGGGCGCGCGGCGCGGCAGCGAAACGCGGTTCGAGAGTTTCGATGTCGCGTTCCACGAGCGCCTGCGCGAAGCGTTCCTCGACATCGCCCGGCAGAATCCGACGCGCTGCGTCGTGATCGACGCGCTGCAGTCGAAAGAGATCGTCGAGGCGAAGATCTGGCGCACGATCGAGATGCGCGGACTTTCCGCGCCCGGGCGATAGGCTATGGCGCCCCGTCGTCCCAAAGCCGAAGAGCCTCTGGTCGAAATCGATCGCGTTCCGGGCCAGCCGCATCCGCGCGAGGAATTCCGCCTTGTGGGGCAGGGCGAGGTGCTGGCGCGTGCGGCGCGCGCCATCCGCGGCGGCCGGCCGCCGCAGGCCTGGCTGATCGGCGGACCGCCTGGCATCGGCAAGGCGACGCTCGCCTATCGCATCGCGCGCTATCTGCTGCGCTACGGCGCAACCGCCGAAGGTCCCGAGGATCTGCGCGTCGCCGAGAACGATTCCGTCTCGGTGCAGGTGAAAGCCGGCGCGCATCCGGGGCTGCTGGTGCTGAAGCGCGGGATCAATCCCGACACCGGCAAGCTGATGACCATCCTGTCGGTCAACGAAATCAGGAAGCTCGGCAATTTCTTCGGATTGACTTCCGGCGCCGGCGGCTGGCGCGTCGCGATCGTCGATACCGCGGACGACATGAACGACGCTGCCGCCAACGCGCTTCTGAAGCTGCTGGAAGAACCGCCGCCGCGCGCAATGCTGCTGCTCCTTGCGCATGCACCGGCGCGGCTTCTACCGACCATCCGTTCGCGCTGTCAGCGGCTAGACGTAAGGCCGCTCGACGATGCGACGCTCGATGCCGAGCTCGCCGCGCGCCTGCCGGAGATGCCGCCCGCCGAACGCGCGCATCTCGCAAAGCTCGCGGGCGGATCCCTGGGCGCCGCATTGCGGTTTGTCGATGAGGAAGGCCTGATGCTGGCGAGCGAAGCCGACAAGCTGATCGATCGCGCGGCATCGCCCGATTTCGCGGCGACATTGGCACTCGCCGAAAGGATCGGCCGCATCGACGACGGCACGGAGATGTTCGGACGCTTCCTGCTCGAAAGCCTGAGCGCCCGCATCCGCGACCGCGCACGCGCCGGTGCTGCTCATCTCGACCGCTGGATCGCCTTGTGGGAGCGGCTGGATAAGAGCTTCGGGCGCACCGAGGCGCTGCATCTGGAACCGCGCCAGACGGTTCTCTCCGCCGCCGAAGCGCTGGCGAAAACGGCGCGAAGGGGCACGCTTTAAAACCCTTCTTATCCGTCATCACCCGGGGCCGCGCCCTGCGCGTGGCATCCGGGTGACCCAATTTTTGTTGCCGCGTCAAGGATAATTGGGTCGCCAGGATCGCGCTGTTTCGCGCGACCGGACGATGACGGGGTGGAAGGGGCTGACGGTGGCGCCCGCTCCGAGAACTGTGATAGTGCCTTTTGCCAAAGACGTTTGTGTGAGTGAGATGCTCGTCGACAGCCATTGCCATCTCGATTTTCCGGATTTTGCCGGGCAGGTGCCCGATATCCTCGCGCGCGCGCGCGAGCACGGCGTCCGCACATGTCTGTCCATCGGCACGCGGCTGGCGCAGTTCGACGGCGTGCTGGCAGTGGCGAAGCACTACGACAATGTCTGGTGCTCGGTCGGTATCCATCCGCACGAAGCCGAGAAAGAGCGGCTGACCGATGCCGCGCCGCTGCTGGCGCGTGCGCGCGATCCCAAAGTGATCGGCTTCGGGGAAACGGGCCTCGACTATTTCTACGAGCACAGCCCGCGCGCCGCGCAGGCGGCCAATTTCCGCTGGCACATCGCCGCCGCGCGGGAAACCGGATTGCCGCTCATCGTTCACACCCGCGACGCCGACGACGACACGATCGACATCCTGCGCGACGAGATGGGGAGGGGGGCTTTCACGGGCCTTATCCATTGCTTCACCGGCACGCGCAGGCTCGCGGAAGCAGCGCTCGATCTC
>DATKON010000100.1:0-6882 GCA_035524575.1 Rhizomicrobium sp. | reverse complement strand
GGAGAACGACATGCAACCGAGAATGAAGAACCCGCTTCAGATTCTTCCCGACGCGCTGCAGGGCATGCTCGCCGTCGACAAGGCGACGGAAAATGCCGAGTTGCCGGCCATCACCAAGAAGCTCGCGCATCTCCGCGCCAGCCAGATCAACGGCTGCGGTTTCTGCAACGACATGCACGCGAAGGAACTGAAAAAGGCCGGCGAAAAGGACGAGCGCATCTTCGCGGTCGCCGCCTGGCGCGACACCAAATACTTCACGCCCGCCGAGCGCGCCGCGCTGGCGCTGACCGAAGCGGTGACACGCCTTGCCGATCGCGCGGATGCGGTGCCGGACGACGTCTGGAACGAGGCCAGGGAGCACTACGACGAAAAGCAGCTCTCCGCCCTTCTCATCCAGATCGCGTTGATCAACGCCTTCAATCGCGTGAGCGTACCCACGAAACAGATTGCCGGGAGCTGGTAGGGGACCATGAGCATGCAACGCACGATCATTCGCTGGATCCACATCATCATCAGCATGCCGATAGCGGGCTACATCTACGGCGCGCCGTTGGAGGTCTACAAGTACCGCTTCGGCCCACGGTACATCTTCATCCCCATCATGGTCCTTTCCGGACTTTGGATGTGGAAGGGCCATCTCGTGCGTCGCATGTTCTCGCGGACCTCCGTAGAAGTGCCGCAAACCCCATGAGTGCGGCCGCAGGCAAACCGCCTTCCAAGCTTATCGACGCGCGGATCAGGGAGCTGGGCGACTGGCGCGGCGAGATGCTCGCCCATGTCCGCGCACTCATGAAAGAAGCCGTTCCCGGCGTCGTGGAGGAATGGAAATGGCGCGGCGTTCCAGTCTGGTATCAGGACGGCATGATCTGCACCGGCGAGACGCACAAGAAGGTGGTGAAACTCACCTTCGCCAATGGCGCCGCGCTCGAGGATCCTGCGGGGCTCTTCAACTCCAGCCTCGAAGGCAATGTGCGCCGCGCAATCGACTTCTTCGAGGGCGACAAGGTCAATGACCGCGCCCTGAAAGCCCTCTTCCGTGAGGCAGTCGCCTTCAATCAGAGCAAGGCGAAAATGAAAAAGCCTGCGAGAGCGAAAAAAGCTTAACACTTCCCCCTTCCGTCATCGCCCGGATCGCGCGGCACAGCGCGATCCGGGCGACCCATTTTCATCACCGAGTTTTCGGAAAATGGGTCACCCGAACGCTATCGCGCCGGGTGATGACGACAGATTGGAGAATTGTTCTAGAACCCCTGCGGCACCCGATCGCTGTAGGGATCGATCGCTTCGTAGGCGGACGACGCCGCAAGCACGCCCGCGTCGTCATACATCTTGCCCACGATCTGCAGTCCCACCGGCAATCCGTCCTTGGTGAAGCCGCAATTGACGCTCGCGGCCGGCTGCTGCGTGAGGTTGAACGGGAAGCTGAACGGCGTCCACGCCATCCAGGCATTGCCGTCATCGTCAAGCGGCGTCAGCTGGCCAACATCGAAGGCCGTCGTGGCGACGGTCGGCGTCAGCAGGAAGTCGTAGCTCTCCATGAACTGGCGCCACTGGCTGCCATAGGTGCCCCGCGCGGCATTGGCTTTGAGATAATCCTTCAGCGAAAGCGCAGCACCCTCGTCCGCCATGCGCTTCAGCCCCGCATCGAGCTGCGCTTTCTTCGTGGCCGGAAGATCGCCGAGCAGAAGCCCGGCACCCGCCCACCACAAGGTACGAAACGTCTGGCTCGGGTCGCCGAAATCGGGCTCGACCTCTTCGACATGCGCACCCAGCGCCTCGAACCGTTTCGCCGCAGCGGCGACGAGACTTTCCACTTCCGGCGTCACGCGTTTCACGTAGCCGAGCCGGGGGCTGTAGGCGATCCGCTTGCCCTTCATGCTCTCGCCGAGACGGCGCGCGTAATCCTCGTCCGTCGCCGGCAGCGCATGCCAGTCGCGCGCGTCGGGTTTGGAGATCACATTCAGGAGCAGCGCGGAATCCCGCACCGTGCGACTCATCGGACCGACATGCGCGACGGTGCCGAACGGCGACAGCGGATAGGCCGGGACGCGGCCGAAACTCGGTTTGAGTCCGTAACAGCCGGAGAAGCTCGCCGGGATGCGGATCGAGCCACCGCCATCGGTGCCGAGCGCCAGCGGCGCAAAACGCGCGACGACTGCCGCCGACGACCCGCCGGAGGATCCGCCCGGCGTCTTCGCCTTGTTCCACGGATTGCGCGTGACGCCGGTCAACGGGCTGTCTGTCGAGCCCTTCCAACCGAATTCCGGCGTCGTCGTCTTGCCGACCAGGACCGCACCCGCTTCGCGGAGCCGCGCCACCGACGGGGCATCCTCCGTCCACGGACCATTGGGATCGATGGTCAGCGAGCCGCGACGCGTTGCCCAGCCTTTGGTGAGCAACAGGTCCTTGACCGCCACCGGCACGCCGTCGAGGGCCGACAGCGGCGCACCCTCCTGCCAGCGCGCTTCGGACGCTTCCGCCTGCCGCATCGTCGCCTCGTGATCGACCAGGCAAAAGGCGTTGATGGTGGAATCAAGCGCATCGATGCGGCCGAGACAGGCTTCCGCGGCGTCGACCGGCGAGGCTTCGCCCGAACGGTAGGCTTCCGCCAATTCCACGGCGGTCATTTCAAACAATTCGGGCATCAATTCACCTTGGTTTCGGCTTCATGGCCGCGCTCGACGACTCGCAAGCGGCCCTGGTCGACATCAAGGATAGTGACGGAGCAATTGTCCGGACGGAAGACCGTTACGAGGTCGCTGCCCTCTCCTGCGCCCACCGCGACATTGATGGCGATGAAGTGAGAAAAAATCACCGTATCCTCGTTGAGGGAGGCGAGCGCCGCGATCGCTTCTTCGCGCCATTGCGCCAGCTCCCGCGACGCGACGCGCCACGAGCCCTGCATGAAGCCCCGCAGCCAGTCGGCGCGTCCTGCAAGTCCCAAACCCGGCGGCGACGGGATCTCGGCGACGGCGGTTTCAATGGGCACCGGACGCTGCCAGCGTTTTGCCAGCGGCTCCGAAGTCTCTCGCGCACGCCTCAGCGGGCTCGACAGCAGCGCAATCGGAGTCATTGCGCCCAGATGCTCGGCAACGGCTTCGGCTTGCGAGCGGCCCAGCGCGTCAAGCCCCGGGTCGGCAGCTTCGGCGAACGTTGCGGCGGCGCGTCCGTGCCGCACGAGATAAAGACGTGGCATTGGTCCCTCCGGATGCGATCCTAAACCGAAGCTCCAGCGCTGGCGCAAGCGGCAGATGCGCCTACCACGGCAGTCCGCAGAGATCGATCAGGCGCGATTGCGGCGCCGATGCGATCGGCAGCACCATGGTGTGCATCATGTCGAACCTGACACGGCCCAAAGGCTGATCGCACCAGACATCGCCTTTGAAGACATGCCAGCCGAGCGCCTCATAGAGCGCGACGTTGTGCGTCTCGCAGAACAGGAGGCCAAAGTCGCAACCCTCGTCCTTCATGATCTGCGCCGCTGACGCCATCGCGGCGCTTGCGCAGCCCTGCTTCCGCGCGCGTGGCAACGTCATCACGCCGCCGACACCGCAAATGGAAACCTCGCGGTCGCCGTCCTTCGCATCGCGGAAATACAATCCGGCGTGGCAGACATATTCCGGGCCCAGCCGCGCGAAGACCCGCTTGCCCGCATGGGCCCAGACGACATCGCGCCAGATGACCGTGGCCATGATCTCCGGGCGGATAGCATTCGCGATCGAGCGCCTCGGCGAGCGGCCAGCCCTCGTCCCCGTCAAGGATTTCGATCGTGGGCGTCACGCAAACCGGAACAGATTGTTCTCGGCGGTCGTCGTCACCGTACCCGCACGGCCGAGCATTTCCTCGCGCATCATCCAGTCGAGCGTCCGATCGTCATCCGGCGTGTTGGCGAGGAAGCGCCTGCCGTCTTCGAGACGACCCACAACGATGCCGAAACGCTTGCCCTTGCGATCGGTGACGACCGTGTAAGTCTCGATCCTGGCGCGGCCCTCGGGCTTCTCGACCACCTCGGGATGCGGCTCGGCGTCGATCTCCTTTTGGTAGGACTTCGGATCCTCGCGCTGCCAGCGGCCTTCCTTCGGCTTGGTCGAATAGATGCCGGCGGAATGCTTGGTCACGTACCAGCCATTGCCGGTGCAGAGACCGAAGGCGCCGGGGCGCGCGCGTAGCTTGCCGAGCATGGTCACGATCGAATGCATGACATAGTCGTTTCCGGCGCCGCCGAAATACGGAAGCCCGCCGGTGACCGTCAGCCCGCGCGGGTCGTCTTCGGCGATGCCCAGCTCGCGGCACGCAAGTTCGACCGCCGACGGAAAGCATGAATAGAGATCGATATAGCTGAGGTCGCCGACATCGAGCCCCGCCATCGCGAACGCCTTCTTGCCGATCATGCGGATCGCCGGCGAGGTGTAATAGTTCACGCGTTCGGTGACGTTCCAGATCTCCGAAGCATCGGCGCAGCCGTGAAGATAGACCCAGTTCTTCTCCGGAATGCCGAGTTCGCGCGCCCTGGCGACGCTGGTCATGATCACCGCGGCGGCCTGGTCGACCTCAATCACGGCATTCAGATATTTCGTGTAGGGAAAGCCGACGAAACGGTTCTTGTCGCTGGGCGTCGCAATCTCTTCCGGCGAGCGATAGGTCGGGAACCACGCATAAGGATTTTCGGAGGCAACTTTCGAGAAGGGTGAGAAGAGTTTTCCGAGCGCCTTCAGATGTGTGGCCATATCGCGGCCCTTCGCGCCCCGGATCGCATTCTCGAACAAGGGATAGACATTGACCGGGAAATTGAGCGCGTAAGCCTTTTCATAGGCGTTGACGCCCGAACGCATATCGCCGATCTCTTCGGGATCGCTGCCTGGATCGCCGTCGGCGCCTTTCGACCAGTCGAGGGCCACACCCTGCTTCATCGCAGTCAACGCCGAGGCCAGATATTCCGCACCCGCCAGCAGCGCGACGTCGCACTGTCCGTTGGCAATCTCTTCCGCCGTGCGGTTCACGAGCCATTGCGGCGTGTTGCCGCCGACTGCGGTGTAGATTGTGCGCCGCGGCGCTGCGCCCAGACGCTTCGCCAGCGACAGAGCCGGATTGCGGAACTGCCGCGGCTGCACACGGCCGACATCCGAGGAGTCCATCGTGAAGCGCACGACGGAGACGGTGTCGATCGCTTTGAGGAGCGCACCGACATCACCCGCATCGTCGAGGGCGGCCTTCGCCGCGACTTCCATCATCGCGATGGGACTAAGGCTTTCGGCGACCTTTCCTTCCCGCGCCGTGCGCTGGGTGAATTGGCCGCCGCCGATCAATATTGGCGTTGAGGCTTCGGGCATGGCGGAGTCCTACTCATTGCGGTTGGCAAAATGGCGTTCGAGACGGGCGAGTGCGTCCTCGATCACCGCGCGCTTCTTGCAGAAGGCGAAGCGGACCAGGTGATCGGGCGTGTTGCCTTCGAAAAAGGCGCTGAGCGGGATGAGGGCCACGCCAGCTTCGCGCACGAGGCGCTCGCAGAAAACCGTGTCCGGCTCGTTCGTGAATTTGCGGATTCCGGCCGTGAGAAAATAGGTACCCTCACAGGGTAGCACCTCGAAGCCGAGCCGCTCGAGGCCGCTCGCCAAGAGATCGCGCTTGTCCTGCAGTTCCTGCGTCAGTCGAAGCGTAAAGTCGATCTCGTGCTCGAGGCCGTGCGCGATGCCGAGCTGCAGCGCCGGCGACGTCGTGAAGGTCATGAACTGATGCGTCTTGGCGACGACATCGATCAGCGGCGCAGCGCCGGTTACCCAGCCGATTTTCCATCCGGTCAGCGAAAACATCTTGCCCGCCGAGCCGACGCGCACGGCACGCCCGGCCATGCCCGGCTGTTTGATCAGCGGCTCGAAGCGGCGACCGTCGAAAACGAGATGTTCATAGACCTCGTCGCAGATCGCGATGGCGTTCGACTTCGCGATGACGCGCGCGAGCACATCGCATTCCTGTGCGTCAAACACGCGGCCGATCGGATTGAGCGGTGAGTTTACGAGGATCGCAGTGGTTTTCGGCGTGACAATGGCCGCCAGTGCTTCCTCAGTCAGTCGCCAATTGGGTGGTGCGAGCTTCACGGCTTTGACGACCGCGCCGGCCGCTTCCGCCATCGGTTTATAGGAGTCGTACGCCGGCTCGATGATGACGACCTCGCTGCCGGGCGATGCGAACGCCATGGTGGATGCCGTCAACGCTTCCGTGCCGCCGGAGGTGATCAGAACTTCGCGCTCGGGATCGAATTCGAGCCCGTAAAATCTTTTGGCGTGTGCGGCGATGGCCTTGCGCAGCTGCGGGAGTCCCCGCGACGGCGGATATTGGTTCGGCCCGTCGAGCAAGGATTTTGCCGCGGCCTCGCGGATGGCGAGCGGTCCGTCTTCGTCGGGAAAGCCTTGCCCCAGATTGATGGCCCGGTGCTCCACCGCCAGCGCCGACATGACGCTGAAAATGGTCGTCCCCATCCCAGCGAATATCGGGTTCGCCGATTTTGGAGTGGTCGCGGCGCTCACGGCATCGGCTGACAAGACGAACCCTCCGCAAAGCGACGCGGGCACCTGCGGGCGGGCCGAATGTCGCACTGCTCAGTTTTCAGGCAACAAATCCAATTCTTGGGCATCGTTTGCACGCTTTCCCTCCAACACCAATCCTAAGTCATTGAAATAGCATGTGGACAAAGATCGCAAAACTGGCACAACCCCTGCTAATTCGTTAAGGGAAGACGGCAATGCCGGCCGGGAGCTCGCGTATGAAAAAGATCGAAGCGATCATCAAACCGTTCAAACTCGACGAAGTGAAGGAGGCCCTCCAGGAAGTCGGCGTGCAAGGGATCACGGTGACGGAGGCCAAAGGCTTCGGCCGCCAGAAGGG
>DATKON010000099.1:0-8736 GCA_035524575.1 Rhizomicrobium sp. | reverse complement strand
CGCGAGGTCTTTGAGATCGCGACCGCTCGCTTCGGGCACGCTGTCCGACCAGGTGATCAGCACCTTCTCCGCGCGCGCCAGCATCGTCTTCTGCAGCACCGTCGAGCCCGCGACGTAAGGATAGACATCGAAGACGACCTTCTGCCGCGTCCTGGCGGCGTCGATCTTCGGCAGCGTCTCGCGCATGCGCCCGAAATTCTGCCGCCCGGAGCATTTGTGATGCGAGATCACGACCGGCGCGCTGGCCCTGCGGCCGATCTCGAAGGTTTCGTCGAGCGAGTCCAGCACATGATCGGCTTCGTCGCGCATATGCGTGGTGTAGAGGCCGCCATGGCGCGCAAGCGGCGCCGCCACCTCCGCCACTTCGTCGGTCGTCGCCGCCATGGCCGGCGGATAGAAAAGCCCCGTCGACAGGCCGATGGCGCCGTCTTCGAGGCTTTGATCGAGCAGATCGCGCATGACGGCGACTTCCGCGGCCGTCGCGGGACGCTTGAGATCGAGGCCCATCGCCGACATGCGCAGCGTCGAATGGCCGATGAGGAAGGCGCTGTTGACGGCGGGACGCGCGTCGGCGACGAGCTCGGCGAAGGCGGCAAAGGTCGTCGTCATGTATTCCGGCTTCTTGACGATCAGCCCGATCAGCTCCGCCGGCACGGCTTGCGTGAACGGCGCGGGCGAGGCGCCGCAATTGCCGCAGATGACCGTCGTCACGCCCTGGCTCGCCTTCATCGTCATGGCGGGATTGTCGATCAGCGCGGTGTCGTCATGGGTGTGCACGTCGACGAAGCCGGGCGCGACGATCTTGCCGCCTGCATCGAATTCGTTGTCGGAGCGGAGCGTGCCGGGCTCGGCGATCGCGGCGATGCGTGCGCCCTTGATGCCGACATCGGCCTTGCGGCGCGGCGCGCCGGTGCCGTCGATCACATCGCCGTTGCGGATGAGGATGTCGTAAGAGGTCATCGGGCTGTATCCGTGAAACGATTGCCGACCCTAGCCGACACCCGATCGCCAAGGCCAGCGGGGACGCGGGCGGCTGTCACCATGGATGCGCTGCCGACTTGGACCTCGGTGGAGGCCCTGCGCACAGGTTTTGCGGGCATGACAAAATCTATGTGAGCGAAGAGCGCAGCGCCGCCAGATCAGGTCCCACATCGCGCGCATGGCACCTGCGCGAGCTTAGCGCTTGTCGGTTTTGATCAAAAAGCATACTGATTTCGTTACAACGCAGTGCTGCGCCCGGCGCTCTCTCGAGCGGCCGGGTTTTTGATTCTTCGGCCGGCGCCGGCGCCTGTCCTCGACGCCGCAAGGATTCACCACAGCTCGCCTTCGCTAAAGCTACGGCGGGTCTTCGCGAAACACCTTGTCCGCCGAAGCCTTGGCGTAGGCGGAAGACACAGAGGCACAGAGATGGCGAACATGTCCCGGACGGCTCGACTCGCCGTCAAAGCTTGCCTGCGCGCGTTCCGCTTCTGCGGCTGCACAACCTTGGTGGAACGCGCGCAAGAAACCTTCCGAAGCGACGCACAGCCTCTGAGTTGGGCGCTCTCTCTCTGTGCCTCTGTGTCTCTGTGGTTCAATTTTCTTGTTTCGCGACGCCGGCGCCGCGGAAAAGGACGTACACGGATGAAATCCACCCTGCGTGCCCCTGTTTTTCCTCTTGGTGCGCGAGCCAAACGCGCGGGAAAGCCCCGCGGAATCGGCATTTCCTGCGTTTCGCTCGGCGCGGAGAATTTTTTTGACCCTGTTTTTCGCCCTGATAGCAGGGTGGGCGAGTCAGAGGCCTTCGAACAGCGCCGTCGTCAGATAGCGCTCGGCGAAGGAGGGGATGATCGTCACGATCATCTTGCCCGCCATCTCCGGCCGCGCGCCGACTTCCAGCGCCGCGGCAACCGCCGCGCCGGAGGAGATGCCGACCGGAATGCCTTCGAGCCGCGCCACCTTGCGCGCCATGTCGAACGCGGTTTCGTTGGAGACGGTGATGACTTCGTCGATCACCTTGCGGTCGAGGATCGCCGGCACGAAGCCCGCGCCGAGACCCTGGATCTTGTGCGGACCGGGCTGGCCGCCGGACAGCACCGGCGAGTCCTCGGGCTCCAGCGCGATCATCTTCACGCTCGGCTTCTTCTTTTTCAGCACTTCGCCGACGCCCGTGATCGTGCCGCCCGTGCCGACGCCGGAGATGACGACATCGACGCCGCCCTTGGTGTCGTTCCAGATCTCGTTCGCCGTCGTGTTGCGATGGATCTCGGGATTGGCGGGGTTCTCGAATTGCTGCGGCATCACGGCGCCCGGCGTTTCGGCGATGATCTCCTGCGCCTTCGCGATGGCGCCTTTCATGCCCTTCGCGGCTTCCG
The DNA here is from genome assembly GCA_035524575.1 of Rhizomicrobium sp. Taxonomy (GTDB): domain Bacteria; phylum Pseudomonadota; class Alphaproteobacteria; order Micropepsales; family Micropepsaceae; genus Rhizomicrobium. Next base: position 6,382 of record DATKON010000099.1, on the reverse strand, counting down.
TGAGCACGAGCTCCGCGCCCATCAGCGCCAGCATCTTGCGGCGCTCGATCGACATCGATTCCGGCATCACGAGGATCAGCCGGTAGCCGCGCGCCGCCGCCACGAAGGCGAGCGCGATGCCGGTGTTGCCGCTGGTCGGCTCGACCAATACCGATTTGCCCGGCGTGATTTTTCCTTGCGCCTCCAGCGCATCGATCATCGACACGCCGATGCGGTCCTTGACGCTCGAGATCGGATTGAAGAATTCAAGCTTTAAGAGGATGTCGGCCTTGACGCCGGCTTCTTTCGGCAGCCGCTTCAGGCGGACGAGCGGCGTGTCGCCGATCGTGTCGGTGATGGAATCGTAGATCCTGCCGCGGCCCTGGGTTTCGCGCTTCGCCATGGGATGCTCCTTCGTTGGGCGCCGGGGAAAGGCGCCGTCGTTGAAACGTTCAGATGATGAAATCGGCGCTCGGCTGGCCGCCGCAATCGACGCCCACCGCGCGCGCCTGCTGACAGAGCTCCTCGATCGAGATGGCGTCGAGCCGCGCCATCACTTCGTCCTGGAGGGAATGGATCAGCGGCGTCACGATGCGCGCGCCGAGCGCGGAATGGGGCTCGGCGCTCTCGTTCTCCTCGTCGTCGATGCTTTCGGCCACACGCACGATGTCGCCGACCGAGATGCGGCGACGTTCGCGGGCGAGGCGATAGCCGCCTCTGGGTCCGCGAACACCTTTGAGCACGCCAGCGCGCACCAGCTGCTGCATCACCTGTTCGAGATAGCGCTGCGGCACGCCCTGGCGCGCGGTGATTTCCTTCGCCTGCACCGGTTCGGGCCGCGCGTTGAAGGCGATGTCGATGACGGCCTCGAGCGCCAGAAGGGTCTTTCGGGAGAGTTTGAGCATGGTCATGAGGGTTGCGATTTCAATCCGGTTGAGCCGAAGCCGTCCGCGCCGCGCGCGCTCGCGGGCAATTCGGAGGTTTCGACGAGCTCGACATGTTCGTGGCGGGCGATGACGAGCTGCGCGATCTTCATGCCGCGCGAAATCTCGAAGGCCGCATCGCCGTGATTGACAAGAATGGCCTTGATCTCGCCGCGATAGTCGCTGTCGACCGTGCCCGGCGCGTTCAGCACCGTGATGCCGTGATGCAGTGCAAGGCCGGAGCGCGGTCGCACCTGCGCTTCGAAACCCGGCGGCAGCGCAATGGCGATCCCGCACGGCACGGCGGTGCGTCCGCCCGGCGCGAGTGACATCGGCTGATCGTTGGCGGCCAGAAGATCGAGCCCCGCCGATCCTTCCGTCGCATAGGTGGGGAGCGTCAGATCGAGCGCATGGGCGAGGCGTTGCACGGCGATCTTCACGCGCGCGCCCTCAGCTGATCGGCGATGCGGCCTGCAAGCCGGCGGCCGACATCGATCTTGTCGAGCAGCGGCCAGTCTTCCACACCTTTGGCGGTCACGAGATGCACGCGGTTCCTGTCGCCGCCCATGACGCCGGTTGCAGGGCTGACATCGTTGGCGACGATCCAGTCGCAGCCTTTGCGCGCGCGCTTGTCCTGCGCGAAGGCGACGACATTTTCCGTTTCCGCCGCGAAGCCGACGACGAGGCCGGGCCGTTTCTTGGCGCGTGCGATGGTGGCGAGGATGTCGGGGTTGGCCGTCAGCTTGACCGACGGCGCGGAATTCTCATCGGCTTTTTTGATTTTCTGGTTCGCCTGAATCTCGGGACGCCAGTCGGCGACCGCAGCCGTGAACACCGCGACATCCACCGGCAATTCCGCTTCGCAGGCCGCCAGCATCTCGCGTGCGGTCGTCACCTTGACGAGCTTCGCATGGCGCGGCGGCGCAAGTTCGACGGGACCGGAGACGAGCGTCGTCGACGCGCCGGCTTCCGTCAGCGCTTTGGCGATCGCGTAACCCTGCTTGCCGGAGGAGTGATTGCTGAGGAAGCGCACCGGATCGAGCGGCTCCTGTGTCGGGCCTGCCGTCACCAGCGCCTTGATGCCGGACAACGGTCCGGTGGACGGCGTCGCAAGCGCGGCTTCGACAGCGGCGACGATCTCGAGGGGCTCCGCCATGCGGCCCGGCCCGAATTCGCCGCACGCCATCTCGCCATCGTTCGGCCCGACGAACAGCACGCCTTCGGCTTTGAGCGTCCGGACGTTTCTTTGCGTTGCCGGGTGGTTCCACATGCGGACGTTCATCGCCGGCGCCATCAAGACGCGCTTGTCGGTGGCGAGCAGCGCCGTCGAGGCGAGGTCGTTGGCGATACCGCCCGCAACCTTTGCCATCAGATCCGCCGTCGCGGGCGCCACGACGACGAGATCGGTCGAGCGCGACAGCTCGATATGGCCCATCTCCGCTTCGTCCGTGAGGCTGAAGAGGTCCTGGAAAACCTTCTCGCCCGCGAGCGCGGACACAGCCAGCGGCGTGACGAACTCCGCGCCGGCGCGCGTCAGAATCGCCCGCGTGGCGATCCCGCGTTCCGCCAGCCGGCGGATCAGATCGAGGGACTTGTAGGCGGCGATGCCGCCGCCGATGATGAGAAGGACGCTATTGCCGCGCATGGGCGCACCTTCGGGCCGTGAGGGGAAAAATCTCCCGCGTCTCGGTGGAGAATATATAGAACAACGCGAGAGATGTGTAGTTTCTTTCGCGGCAGGGAGCCAACCTATGAATATCCCCTTGAAAAACAGTGACTTGCCGCCCTTCAAGCCGCTGCCGCAGAAGCCACCGGCGATCGACGTGACCCGAAAGCCGAACGGCACGATCTATGTCCGCTCCCGCTATCCGCTCGGGCAGATGCACCGCTCGATCGCGCATCTTCTCGAGGAAAGAGCGGCGGCGCATCCCGAGCGGAATTTCATCGCCGAACGCACGCCGCTTCCGGGCGGCAAGCTGGGCGACTGGCGGTACATCACCTATGGCGAAGCCAACGCGAAGGCGTCGGCGGTGGCTCAGGCTCTGATCGATCGCGGCATGGGCCCCGATACGCCGCTGATGGTTGTCTCCGGCAACTCCATCATTCACGGCGTGATGATGCTGGGCGCAATGAAAGCCCGCGTGCCGGTCGCGCCTGTCTCCGTCGCGTATTCGCTGATGTCGGGCGATCATTCCAAGCTCCGCCATGTCTTCGAAACGGCGAAGCCGAAGATGATCTTTGCGGAGCAGGGACCGCTTTACGCGCGCGCACTCGCCGCGCTTCCGCTCGACGATGTCGAAGTCGTCACCGTGATCCCGATTCCGGATCGGCCGACGACATCGTTCGAGGATCTCACGCGCGTCAATGTCGGCCCCAAAGTCGCCCGGTCGATGGACGAGATCACGCACGGCACCGTCGCCAAATATCTCTTCACGTCCGGCTCGACCGGTATGCCGAAAGGCGTCCTGCAGACCCACGGCATGATGTGCGCGGTGATCGCTGCGACGCAGGCCCTGCGGGAAGACCAGGACGATCCGAACGAGATTCCGCAAAGCCTGGAATGGATGCCGTGGAACCACATCTCCGCCGGCAATATCGGTTTCAACGGCAATCTACACGCGGGCGGCACGGTTTATCTCGATGCCGGCAAGCCGCTTCCGGGCATGTTCGAGGAGACGATTCGCAATCTGCGCGACGTGGCGCCGCTTGTTTTTGGGTCCGCGCCGATCGCCTTCGGCTGGCTGGCCGATGCGATGGAGCGCGACGCGACGCTGCGCGACCGGTTCTTTTCGAAGATGCGCTATGTGGGCTATGGCGGTGCGACCCTCAGCCAGGACATCTATGAGCGCATCCAGAAGCTCGCGATCGCGGCCACGGGCATGCGCATCCCGCTGACGACGATGTATGGCGCGACGGAGACGCAAGGCGTCACGGTGGTCCACTGGCTGACGGAGAAAGTCGGACTCATCGGCCTGCCGCTGCCCGGCATCACGCTGAAGCTCGTGCCCAACGGCACCAAGCTCGAAGTGCGGGTCAAGGGACCGACGGTGACGCCCGGCTATCTCAAGCGTCCCGATCTCACCAAGGCGGCGTTCGACGAAGAGGGCTTCTACAGCCTCGGCGACGCGGCGAAATTCGTCGACGAGAACGATCCCGAAAAAGGCCTCGTCTTCGACGGACGCGTGACGGAGGACTTCAAGCTCGATTCCGGCACCTGGGTTTCGGTCGGCACCTTGCGCGCCCAGGCGATCGGCGCGGCATCGCCGCTGATCCAGGACTGCGTCGTCTGCGGCCACGACAAGGCTTACGTGGCGCTGCTGGCGTGGCCGAATTTCGCGGCGGCCAAGGAGATCTGCGCCGACGCGTCGCGCTCCTCGCCGGAGGAGATCATCCATAGCCCGAAAGTGCGCGCGTTCCTCGCCGAGAAGATCGCCGCGCACAATGCGACCTGCGGCGGATCATCCGGGCGCATCAAGCGCGTCATGCTGATGCTGGATCCGCCTTCGGTCGACGGTCACGAAATCACCGACAAGGGCTACATCAACCAGCGCGCCACGCTGGATCGCAGAAAGCGTCTCGTCGAATTGCTCTACGAGGACACGCCGCCGGCGGACGTGATCGAGATCGGCAAATGAGTGGACGCCTGATCGGCATCGGGCGCGCCAGGGAGAAACGGGCGCCGCTCGAGCAATGTCGCGAAGCAAACGTCACCGCCGAAGCCGGCATCCAGGGCGATGTCCGCGGCAGCAAGCCCGGTCGGCAGGTGACGGTGCTGTTCCGCGAAGGCTGGGACGATGCCTGCCGCGAGCTGGGCGTGCGGCTGCCCTGGGTGACACGGAGAGCCAATCTCCTGGTCGAAGGCATCGAGCGTCCGCGGCGCATCGGGGATTATCTGCAGATCGGAGACATCGTTCTGGCGGTGCGCGACGAAACGAAGCCCTGCAATCTGATGGAGCTGGCCCACAGCGGCCTCAGAGGCGCGCTCCAGCCCGACTGGCGCGGCGGCGTCTGCTGCGATGTCGTCTCGGGTGGGACAATCCGCGTCGGCGACCCGGTATCTCTGGCGGAATCCGTCGCAGCCGCGCGTTAACGGACCGCTTACCTTGGCCTCGCTAAGCTTGCCGATCAAGGCGTGGAGGAGGCCCATGCGGGCGGGCGATATCTGTCATTTGGCTTGGGAGTTGGCAGCTGAGCACGGCGACGCGGCCCTCATCTATGCGCGCAGAGCTTCCGCGGAATTCGCCTCCATCGGCGCCGACGATCGTGCGGCCTTCTGGCACGCGCTGTCGATCTTCATCGACGACATCATGAACCAGCGCCTCGATCCCGAGCTGCCGATCGTTTTTCACTGACGCTCCCGCTTCGCCGGGCGCGCTTGCGCGAAACCGTTCAGCCTGTCCAAATGCGTGTGCTCATTTCGGGGACACGTGGATGCCGCTCGATCCCATCATGAAGGCCTTCCTCGACCAGATGGCCTTGCAGCCGGCGCCGAAGATGCACGAGCTGCCGGCGCCCGCAGCGCGCCAGATGTTCGCGGCGCTGATGGAGCTGGCGGGCCCCAAGGATGTGCCGATCGGCAAAGTCGCCAATCTGACCTGCCGGGGGCCCGCAGGCGATATCCCGTTGCGGGTCTATACGCCGGTCGCCGCGTCATCCGACGTGCTGCCCGCGCTGCTGTACTTCCACGGCGGAGGATTCGTCATCGGCGATCTCAACACCCACGACGGCTTATGCCGCATGATCGCCAATGAGGCCGGCGTGCGCGTCATCGCCGTCGATTACCGGCTCGCCCCCGAGCACAAATATCCGGCTGCGATCGAAGACGCTTTTGCCGCGCTGAAATATGTTGAAGCCAACGCGCCGCAACTGGGTGTCGATGCCAATCGTCTGGCGGTCGGCGGCGATTCTGCGGGCGGCGCCATCACGGCGGTCCTGACCCAGAAGGCAAAGGAAGAAGGCGGACCGTCGCTCGCCTTCCAGCTTCTGTTCTTTCCCGTCACGCAGATCGGCGAGGAAACCGCTTCGCTCCGCAATCATGCCGAAGGGATGTTCCTCGAGCGCGCCGGGCTCGAATGGTTCTACCGCGCCTATCTGCCGGACGGGGCCGACCGGAGCGATCCGCGCATCTCACCGCTGCGTGCGTCCTCGCTGGAAGATTTGCCGCCCGCCTATCTCGTCGTCGCCGAGTTCGACCCCCTGCACGACGAAGGCCTCGCTTATGGCGAAAAGCTGAAGAAGGCGGGCGTGGCGTGCGAGATCGCCGACTATCAGGGCCTCGTGCACGATTTCATCTATCTGCAGGGCGTGCTGCCGCAGGCCGCGACGGCGCTGAAAGCGGCGGCGGCTGCGCTGAAGAAGGCGCTCAAGGCGGAATAAGCTTCCCCGGATTGAGAATCCCTTTGGGATCGAAGACGCGTTTGACGGCGCGCAGCACCTCGAGGCCCAGCGCGCCCTTCTCGCTTTCCATCCAGGCCAGGTGA
>DATKON010000098.1:0-8141 GCA_035524575.1 Rhizomicrobium sp. | reverse complement strand
GACTGATGCTGGAAGAGGTGCCGCGCGCAAAGCTCAGCTGGCTCGATCCGCGCATCCTGCCCTTCGTGATTTTCGGCACCGGCGTCAGCACGGCCGGGGCCATACCGATCCCGCTTGCGGGCTATGTCTTCATCGATGTGCTGCACTTGAGCGTCACGGAGGCGCCGCAATATACGAGCGTCGGACTCCTCGCGTCGGCGCTCGCGGCGTTCTTCGCGCAGATGGTCATCGTGCAGCGCTTCAACATGTCGGCGCGCGCGCTGGTGCGCTGGGGAACCGGCGTCGGCATCGTGTCCTTCGCGATGCTCGCGGCCTCGCATCAATTCGGCCCGCTTGTCGCGGCCTTCGTCGTGTCGGGTCTCGGCTTCGGCATGGCGCGTCCGGGCTACGCGGCGGCCTCGTCGCTGGCGGTGACGCCGGAAGAGCAAGGCGCCGTCGCGGGCATCATGAGTGCGACATCGGCGGCCGGCTTCATCTTCGGGCCGCTGATCGCGACCAAGCTCTACAAGATTTCGCCGGCAGTACCGTTCTGGTTCGGCGCATTGCTGATGACCGCGATGTACGCCTATGCGCTTCTGTCGCCGCATCTGAAGGCGGCTGGTGCGCTCGCGCCGGACAGCGACATGGTCGGCCAGAACACCGAGACACAGGTCCCGAAAGCCTGAAGAAGATCGACATGGCGCGTTACACCGGCGGCTGCCCGCTCCCCTGCTATCAGGGGAAAAATCAGGGGCAAAAAATTTCCCCGCGCCGGCCCAATTGCAGGAAAAGCCGATTCCATGGGGCTTTCCCGCGCGTTTGGCTCGCGCACCAAGACGAAAAACAGGGGCGCGCAGGGGCGATTTCATCCGTGTATCCTTTCTGGCGCGGCGCGGTTGTCGGGAAAGAAAATTTGAATCGCGGAGACGCGGAAACCGCGGAAGGAGCGACGGTGTCTCCAACGGTCAGACTCGCCGGCGCAGCCTGCCTGCGCGCGTTCCTGCGGTGCTGCTGCCTAAGCTCGATGGAACGCGCGCAAGAAAACTGTCACAGGGAGCGCGCGGTTTTTCAGAGAGGCGCGCAATCTCCGCGCCTCGACGTCTCCGCGTGGATCCCATTCCAGCCGCCGCACGCTGCCAGAGTTCGAGACGCAGTTTTAAGTGATAGCGAAATGCTACCACATTTTGATCAAAACACGCGTACGAAACGTTTGATAACATCGACCCAGGCAATCCGCGGAAAAATCGGGGCCGATACGAACATCGCGACAACACGCGGTTTTCAGCCACCCCTGCCGGCGAGCTCGCGTTCGAGTCGGACGAGGAGATCTTCCGTCGCGAAACCATCGGCGGGAAGGCCGTGGAGCTTTTGGAACGCGCGGATGCAGGCGCGGACCCTGTGGCCCAAGACGCCGTCGATATCGCCCGGATCGTAGCCGAGCTTCTTCAGATCGTTCTGGAAGGCGATGCGCTCGTCGCGCGTCAGCGGCATCTCGGCCCTCGGCCATGCCGCCAGCACCGCAGCGCCGCCCTTGATGCGGTCGGCCAGAAGGCACACGGCGAGCGCATAGGCCTGCGCATTGTTGTATTTGAGGACGATCTTGAAATTGTCGAAGACCATGAAGGCGGGCCCATGCGCGCCGGCGGGAATGATGATCGCCGCGGGCCTGTCGCTTGCCACCAGCGGCTCGCCGTTCGCCTTCCGGACGCCCATCGTCTTCCAGTCGGCCACCGGCTTCACCGTGTCGATGTCGGCCTCGCCGTAATCGAAGCCCTGCGGCAGCGTCACCTCGAAGCCCCAGGGCTGTCCGTCTTTCCACCCCGCATTCGCCAGCAGCAACGCCGTCGACGCGAGAGCGTCTGCCGGCGAATGCCACAGATCGATGCGGCCGTCGCCGTCGCCGTCGACGCCATGGATGAGGAAAGACGACGGCACGAATTGCGTCTGTCCGAAGGCGCCGGCCCAGGACGACGTCATCTGTTTGGGATCGAGATTGTCGCGCTCTTCCATCTTCATCGCGGCGATCAATTCCCTGCGGCCGTATTCCTGGCGCGGACCGTCATAGGCGAGCGTCGCGAGCGCCTCGAACATGTTGATGTGGCCCATCGCGTCGCCGTAATTGCTCTCGATGCCCCAGATGGCGACGAGATATTCGGGCGGCACGCCGAAGCGCGCATGCAGTTTCTCAAGCATCGGCATATCGGCGGCGAGGAGCTGCGCGCCGGTCGCCACGCGTTTGTCCGAAACGGCGGTGTCGAGATAGTCCCAGATGGGTTTGACGAATTCCGGCTGCTGCAGGTTCGCCTGCTCGACTTTCGGATTGCGCTGGATGCCCGCCATGCAGCGGTCATAGGTCTCCGGCTTGATGCCGGCCGCGATGGCGGCGGCGCGGAAATCGCGCACGAAGGCGGCGAATTTGGCGTCGGCCATCTGGTCCATGACCGCCGGAGGCAGTTGTGTCTGCGGCACCGATGCAGCCGGTGGTGCGGCCGGCGCAGCCATCTGCGCCACGGCGGCGGAGGCGGATGCCAAAACGGCCGACAAAACGGCCCATTTCAGGTGTTTGCGTGCAGTGGTCATCATCCGGCGGTCCCGTTTCCCGGCATCCTTAACATAGGATTCGGGGCCGGGTTGACAGGCAAAATCGGCCCCACTAGGTTCCGCGCCTCTTTTCCGCGCCTACAAGGTTTTCCGGTCCGCCGCCATGAAAATTCGCAACTCTCTCCGCTCGCTCAAGAAGCGCGACAAGGATTGCCGCGTCATCCGCCGGCGCGGCCGCTCCTACGTCATCAACAAGAAGAACCCCCGCTTCAAAGCGCGGCAGGGTTAGCCGGTGGCCGCGGCCGCGATCTGTTCGCGGTCGGGCGTGCGCTGGCGAATGAACTGTCCGATACGATTGAGCGATATGCGCGCTTCCGGGACGTAAGGGCTCGCCTGGAAGACGTGCTGCATGCCGTCATAAATCTCCACGCTCACAGGGACTCCCGCTTCCGCCGCCCGCTCGCCGAGCCGGCTCGCATCGTCGCGCAGGATTTCGAGGCTGCCCGCATGCACCATGATCGGCGGGAAGTCGTGGAAGCCGGCGAAGACCGGGGACACATAAGGATCGGTCGGGCTCGTGCGCCTGAGATAGTAGCGCGCACTGAGGAACAGCAGCTCCCAGGAGAGCGCCGCGTCGTTCTTTGCGTTCTGCAGCATCGACCAGCCGGACAGTGAGAGGTCCGCCCAAGGGGACATCGCCGCGCAGGCGGCCGGCATCGGCAGGCCCGCATTGCGGATGGCAAGCAGACAGGCGAAGGCGAGGCCGCCGCCCGCTGCATCGCCGGCCAGCACGATCGACGACGGCGCAATCTTGCGCTGCAGGAGATAGCGGTACGCGTCGATCCCGTCGCGCAGGCCCGACGGGAATGCGAATTCCGGTGCCAGGCGGTAATTGGGCGCAAAGGCGATGGCCTGCGCCGCCTGGCACAGCCGCGCGATCAGCGGGCGATGAGTTTCCGGCGAGCCGGAGACGTAGCCGCCGCCATGGAAATAAAGGATGAGCCGGTGGGTGGTTGTATCACCCATCCGGATCCATTCGCCCTTGACCGGGCCGACTTGCGCCGGCTCGAAGGTCGCGCCTTGCGGGATCGGTCCGAAACGGTCGGTCAGATAGCTGTATTGCCGCCGCAGCTCTTCAATGTCGCCTTCGAGACCTATTGTTCTCGGTCGCGCCATCCGCGAAACGCGGGCAAACCAGGCGCTCTGCCAGCTCGGCATGGACAAATCGCATTCGTGACGGTGAAGCGAGGCGACAGTAGCGCCAACGTCTTCGCGCTGTCACGCGGCGCTGAAGGTTTCTCCATGCAAAAAAGAAAAAGCCGGGCGCGGCGAAATGCGCCCGGCTTTGCTTGACGGGATTAAGCAGCCTTCGCCTGTCCCTCGATCACCTGGACGTTGGCGCCATTGATCGGGATGCGGCGCGGCTTGCGCTCCTCGGGCACGATCCGCTCGAGATCGACATGCAGGAGGCCGTTCTCGAGCTTGGCGCCCTTGACCTCGACATGTTCGGCGAGCTGGAAGCGGCGCTCGAAGGCGCGGCCGGCAATGCCTTGATAGAGATAGCCCTGCTTGTCGGTCTCATCGCCGCGCTTGCCTTGCACGGTCAGGACGCCGTCACGCACTTCGACGTTCAGGTCCTTCTCGGCGAACCCGGCAACCGCAAGCGTGATGCGGTAGTGGTTCTCGTCCGTCCGCTCGATGTTGTAGGGCGGGAAGGTCTGCGTGGTGTCGTAGCGGCTGACGGAATCGAGCAGGTCGAGGACCCGGTCGAAGCCGACGGTGGAACGGAAAAGCGGGGAAAAATCGAAATTGCGCATGGTTTCACAACCTCCTGAGAAGCGCTGTGGTCACGGGCCCGCCACAATGGCCGGACCCTCCAGAACTGCCGGAATGCCTGATGGCCCTACCGGACCATCCTTAGGTAGGAGCGGGATTTCGCCCCTTCAAGTCCGCCCGCACAGCGCCGGACGCACGCGAAATATCGTTTCAGGACAATCATTTAACCATGCCGGCCCACGGTATTGGGCCGGCCGGCGCCGATCCCACACGGTTAGAAAAGTTAATGGAACTTTGCCCGTCCGAGGCCCGTTTCAGGGTCCGAGGGGCTCGTCTTCGGAGACTATTGATGAGCAAAGCATTGAAAACCGCCGCCACGGCCGCGTTGTTGGGCTTGGGCGCGCTCGCCTATACGGCTGGAAGCGCCAGCGCGTATGTGGCGTGCAACGACGCCGGCGACTGCTGGCATGTCGATCACCGCGATCGCTATCCGGGCGTGCATATCCAGTGGCACCCCGACAACTGGTACTGGCATCACGACTGGGACAACGACCGCGACCACCACTGGCATCACTGGCATGACGGCCGTGGCTACTGGAAAGGCGGCGTCTGGATTTCACTCTGAGTTGAGCGTGCCGACAGAACGGGCCTGGACGAACGTCCGGGCCCGTTTTGTTTTTGGGCACAACTCCATTGCATCGCCGTCGTCAGGCGGAGAGAGACCCCTCACCCACACCGGCGCAGACTGGCTGTCCACCGTGCTGCATCCCTCTCCCTCAAGGGGAGAGGAGGAATCCTGCGCATTGCACGAACATCGTTTCGCGATCGCACGCTTCGATTAGCGCACTGGAGCGAGGCTCCGAAATTCTCCTCTCCCCTTGAGGGAGAGGGATGCAGGGCTCCGAGCAGCAAGTCTGCGCAGGTGCGGGTGAGGGGTATCTCTCAGCCTGCACGATACTTCGCGGAGCTCCTACTCTGTCTTCTTCCCAAATTTCCGCGCGAAGAACTCCACATTCGCTTCATCGGCGCGGAGCCAGGAGATGTGGCGCAGGAAGCCGTGGATCTCGTTCGGGATGACGAGCTCCTCGTACGGCACGTGATGCGCATCGAGACGGCGCGCCAGATCGATCGTCTCCTGGAACTGCACGTTGCGATCGTCATCGCCCTGGATCAGAAGCACCGGCGACTTCCAGCCGTCGAGCGCAGAGTCCGGTGAGGACTCCCACGCGACTTTCATCGCTTCGTCGCGATCGCCTTTGTCGTAATGCTGCGGCTGCCGGTTCAGACGCTGGGTCAGCGACAGCGTCCAGTCGTGAACGCCGTGATAGTCGACACCCACCTTGAAGATATCGGAGTTGTGCGCGAGCCCCATCGCGGTCAGATAGCCGCCATAGGAACCGCCCCAGATTCCGATTTGGTTGGCGCGGACAAAAGGCAAGCTCTGTAGATAACGCGCGCCGGCGACGACATCCTGATATTCCGACGCGCCCGCGAAGCCTGCATGATCGGGCTGATGGAAGGCGCGGCCATAGCCGATGCCGAGGCGATAATTCACTGATAATACCGTAAAGCCGTGGTTCGCGAGATACTGGTTCACGGCATAGGCGTTGCTGTAATAGCCCATGTAATGCCAGCCCAAGAGCATCTGACGCGGCGGTCCGCCGTGCACGAAGACGATGCCGAGCTGAGCCGCGCTGATCTCGGGCCGCCGGAATAATTGTCCGTGTACGACCGTTCCGTCTTCCGCCTTGAACGTGACAGGCGTCGGCGTGACGAGATCGTGCAGCGGGAAGTCGGCGGGAATCGCGTTGGGCTCGAGGCTCACGCGGTGCGAGCCTTCCACGACAGACACCAGCGGCGGCTGCTGCGCACCGGTGCCTACGAACGCGACGCGATCACCGCCCGTCACGACCGGCGTATATTCGATCGATGCACCGCTGGTGAGTGGGGTCGGCGCGGCGCGATCGACGGGCACTTCAAAGACGTGCCGGCGATCGTAATCGCCGTCCGTCGCTCCCGTGTTCGCGTCGTAGATCATCGCCCTGCCGTCGCGGCTTTCGTCGACGTGCTCCACCATGAAGTCGCCCGGCGTCAGCAGCAGCGGATCGCCGCCGTTTGCGGAAACCGAATAAAGATGCGGCCAGCCGTCGAGATCGGCCGTGAACACGAGCAGGTCCCCGCGTCCGCGGGGATCCGCCGCCCAATGCAGGTTGGCTTCGCCTTCCGTGTCGGGGAACGAACCGTCGAGCGTGTCGGGGCTCTGCCAGACGAGCCGGCCGTTGCCGCTCGCGACATCGGCGGTCCAGATCGACCAGGGATGCGGCACGCGCTTCAGCAGCGGGTCGGGCGCACCGCCCTCACCTTGCCGGCGCGCAAAGGCGATGCGCGAGCCGTCCGGCGACCAGCGCGGCTCAACATCGCGATTGGTCGATGGCGCAAGATAAAGAAGCGGCGCCGTCTTCGCCGTGAAGACGCCGATGAAGGCGTGATCGCTGCGGTCCGAGACGAAGGCGAGCTTCGCGCCGTCCGGCGACCACTGCAGATCCTTGTCCTTGCCGCGGTCGAAGAACAGCCGTTCCGGCCTGCCCTTGCCGTCGAGCGTCGTCGTCCAGACCTGGTCGTTGGCGATATAGGCGAGCACGCCTTTGGACGAGATGGCCGGCGCATCGCCTTCGGCGATCCCGACCGGCGCCGCGCCGGTGAGCGATGCCGACCAGATCGTCACTTTCGGCTCTTCGGTCGATGACGCAGGGTCGGGCTGCAATTTGCCTTCGGCCGGCCAGTTCGCATCGTGATCGCCGCCGCGCACATAGAGAAGATGTGTTCCGTCCGGCGAGAAGGTCAGGTGCGTGATCTCCTGCCCGTCATCCTCGGTGTACTGCGTCACCTGACGCGCCTTGTATGTGGGACCTTCCGCGACCCAGACATTCCGGACGCCGCCGACATCTCGCACCCAGGCGATGCGGTCCGCATGTTCGGCCGCGGCGAGATTGTCGGAATAGGGATAGTGGAGCACCTGCTCCATCGTGAAGGCGGAAGCCGGAACGGCCATGGCGATAAGGGCCCACAGAGCGGCAGCCGCTGTAAGCGGATTGTGGCGCGAGACGAACATGGGAGTGATTTCCAGATGCGGGGACAACGAAAGATGGCAAGCGTGCGCTCTCGCGAACGGTGCCGCAACCCCATTCTTTCCGGGAGTTGTGCGGACAACTGACAAATGCTCATATCCAGCCGGCGCCCCGTGAGGGGCCCGGTGGGAGCCGACAGCAAATTTCAGGAAGGATTGGAGTCATGAGCTCTGAGCAGGTGAAGCAGATCATTGCCCAGATGGGCGGCGCCATCGGCGCGAATTCGGGCCTCGGCGGCACGCTCAAATTCGATTTCGGCGAGCCGGGCAGCGTCTATATCGACGGCAAGTCCTCGCCCAACACGGTGACGGACGGCGACGGCAAGACGGCCGACTGCACGATCACGCTGAGCCTCGAGACCTTCGAGAAAATGGTCAAAGGCGAGCTCGACGGCACCTCCGCCTTCATGCAGGGCAAGCTTCGCGTGGCCGGCGATATGGGCCTCGCCATGAAACTCGGGCCGATCCTTCAGAAGGCCCGCGGCTGAACATCGCCGCGCACTCTCGGGCCGGCTGGCAGACGCGGTTCATCGACAGCCGCGACGGCACGAAGCTGCGTACGGGATTATGGGACGCCGCGCCGGGCACTGCCTCGCGCGGCGTCTGCGTTTTGCTGGGCGGGCAGACCGAGTTTCTCGAGAAGTACGAAGAAGTCGCCGGCGAGCTTGCGGCGCGCGGCTTTCAGGTGGCGAGCGTCGACTGGCGCGGACAGGGCGGC
>DATKON010000097.1:0-4306 GCA_035524575.1 Rhizomicrobium sp. | reverse complement strand
GGCGATCTTGGCTCTCGAGCCCGGATCGCGCGCCACCGCGCGGATCTCGATGATGCCGTCATAGATTTCCGGCACTTCCTGCGCGAAGAGGCGCACCATGAACTGCGGATGGCTGCGCGACAGGAAGATCTGCGGCCCGCGCGTCTCGCGGCGCACATCGTAGATATAGGCGCGGATGCGATCGCCGGTGCGGAAGCTCTCGCGCGGGATCATCTCGTCGCGGCGCACGACGCCTTCGGCGCGGCCGAGATCGACGACGACGGAACCGAATTCCACGCGCTTGACGATGCCGTGGATGATTTCACCGATACGGTCCTTGTATTCCTCGTACTGGCGCTCGCGCTCGGCGTCGCGCACCTTCTGCACGATCACCTGCTTGGCGTTCTGCGCATTGATGCGGTTGAAATCGACAGGCGGCAGCGTCTCGGCGATGATGTCGCCGACCTGCGCCGAGGGATTTCTGGCGAGCGCGTCTTCCAGCGAAATCTCGGTCTTGTTGTTCTCGACCTGCTCGACCACGTTCAGATAGCGCGAGACATGGGTCTCGCCCGTCTTGGGGTCGATCTCGACCTTGATCTCGTTCTCGCTGCCGTAATGGGCCTTGGCCGCGCGCTGCATCGCCTCCTCCATCGCGTGGAGCACGACGGATTTGTCGATGGACTTGTCGCGGGCGACTGCGTCTGCGATCTGCAGAAGCTCGGTCCGGTTGGCGGAAACGGCCATGTCTTTCTCCTACTGCTTCGGCGTTCTCTTCGCCTTCAAATCTTCCTCGATGAGCTTGTCCGTCAGGACGAGCTTGGCATCGGCGATGCCCGAAAACGGAAATTTCACGCGGGTGCCTCCCGCATCGATCACGACGTCGTTGCCGTCGAGACCCAGGATCTGGCCCTTGAAGCGCTTGCGGCCCGAGGCGTCGGGAACGGTCAGCTCGATCTTGGCTTCATGGCCCGACCAGCGCGCGAAGTCCGTGATCCGCGTCAGCGGACGATCGATACCGGGCGAGGATACTTCCAGCACATAATCGCCTTCGATCGGATCCTCGGCATCGAGGAATTCCGACAGCGCGCGTGACAGCTTCGCGCAATCCTCGACATCCATCTGTCCGTCGGGCCGCTCGGCCATGATCTGCAGCGTCTTGCGCTTGCCGCCGATCAGCCGAAGGCGCACGAGCCGATAGCCCGCGGATTCCACCTTGGGAGCGATGATCGGTTCGAGATGCGACATGGCCGTCAGAATGGCGATGCGTCCTTGCTCGTGATGGCCAAAGGGCCACGGAAAATCCTTCCCGCGCGGCGGTCCTTTCAGACTGCCACCGAACGTCATTTCTGATGTGCGGGAATGGCCGGGGATATAGTCGGTTTGCCGTCGAAGTGCAAGCCGCGAGCCGGTGCCAGGTGCAGCGATTTCCGAAAGCACCAAATTCGCTGCTCCTACGGAATTTTGCAGGGTTTATTTCCGGCCCCGCACGCGCGGGACCGACAATCGGCCAGACCTTTCAAGGACCTGACGCGCGAGCTCCAAACGCGACGTGACAAAAACACGGAATTGGCACGGTAACAGCCGAGCCGATGCGCCGCGGCAACAAAAAACCCGGCCGCTTCGGGCGCCGGGCGCAGCACAAAAATCATATGCTTTTTGATCAAATTTGTCAAGCAATTTCGTCCTTTAGGCGGAACGAGTTTTTCGCCGTGCGCGTTGTCCCGTTTGCCGTTACGCGCGAAGTGTCCATGGCCAGGTGGGGTATTCATGAGTTTTTCGACATGCCGGAGCGCGCGCTATGGCCATAACGGGCGCTGCGAGCGATGCCCTAACCACCGAAGCCGTAACCTTTGACGCTGCGAAGGCCAGTGTCCGTTCGCCGGCACGGGTGAAATACCGCGCCGATGTCGACGGGCTGCGGGCCGTCGCGGTCTTGAGCGTGCTTCTCTTCCACGCCCATCTTGCCGCTTTCACCGGCGGTTATGTCGGCGTCGACGTGTTTTTCGTCATCTCGGGCTTCGTCATCACCACGAAGCTGGTCGAGGAGATCGACGAGGGAAAGTTTTCGATCGCGAACTTCTACGTGCGGCGCATCCGGCGCATCCTCCCGGCGCTCGTGGCCGTGATCCTGGCGAGCACCATCGCCGCGCTCGTCTTCTTCCTGCCCGATGCGCTTGAGGACTTCGCCAAAAGCGTCATCGCGACCGCGACCTTCGTCTCCAATGCCTATTTCTGGAAAAACTCCGGCTATTTCGAGACGGCGGCGCTCGACCGGCCGCTGCTGCACACATGGTCGCTGGCGATCGAGGAGCAGTTCTACATCCTCATTCCGATCGCGCTGTATCTGCTGGTGACGCGCGCCCGACGCTGGGCCTTCTGGGTTTTTGCGGCGACGGCTTTGCTTTCGCTGGCGCTCAGCATCTTCGCCACCGACCGCGCCCCGACCGCCAACTTCTTCCTTCTGCCGACACGCGCCTGGGAGCTGCTGCTCGGCGTGCTCGTGGCACTGTCGCCGTTTGCGCCGCCGCGCAATGTCATCGTGCGGGAGATCATCGCCGGCGCGAGTCTCTGCCTCATCGGATTCGCTGTGCTTGCCTACAACAGCGCGACGCCGTTTCCGGGCTTGTCCGCGCTCGCGCCGACCCTGGGGACTGCGGCGCTCATCTTCCTGGGCACGCAGGGCACGCCGACATTCGCCGCAACCGGATTGGCGATCCGGCCGATGGTCGGCATTGGCCTCATTTCCTACTCGCTCTATCTGGTGCACTGGCCGATCCTCGTCTTCGCGCGCTATGCGCTCCTGCGCGACCTGCAGGGCTGGGAGATCGCGGCCGTGCTCGGCGCCTCGATGGTGCTGGCCTGGCTCTCCTATCGCTATGTCGAGACGCCGTTCCGGCGGCCCGCCCGTCCCGCGACGCGGATGAAGCTTTTTTCCGCCACGGCGACCGTGCTCGTCGCGCTGTGCGCCATCGGCTTCGTCGGCACGCTGACCAAAGGTGCCGCGTTTCTTCACCCCGCTTTCGCGGGTGAGATGGCAGCGTCAAAGGGGCCGGATCTGTGGCTCTCGAACAAGTGCTTCCTGCAGGATCAGAAAGCGACCGACTGGGCGGGAGACATCTGCGTGCGCACCGAAGGCGCCGGCCGCAACGCGGTGCTGTGGGGCGATTCCTTCGCCGCGCAATATGTCGACGGCCTGATGGCCAACCAGAAGAACCTCACGCGCAACATCGTGCAGTACACTTTCGCCGGCTGCCCGCCGATCCTCTCCTACCGCTCCTATGCGCGGCCCGGCTGCGCCGATTTCAACGCGCGCATCTTCGACATCGTCAAACGCTATCAGGCCGACACCGTGGTGATGGCGACGCGCTGGGATCAGATGCGCGAGCGCGGCCTCGGCGGCCTCCCCGACACCATCGCGCAATTGCGCGCGCGCGGGCTCAAGGTCTTCGTCATCGGCCAGTCGCCGCTATTCGCCTTCAATGTGCAGGTTCTGGACTTCCGCGATGCGGGCGCGGGTGGGAACGGAACGGCCGACTGGTACACGGTCATCGCGCCCAACCAGAACCGCGATATCCGCGCCGCGAGCACCGGCGCGACGTTCATCGATCCCCTGCCCGCGTTCTGCCGCGGCGACCGCTGCGAATACAAGACGCCTCGGGGATTGCTCTTCGCCGATTACGGACACTTCTCCGCGCTCGGCAGCGATCGCGCGGTGAAGGCGTATTTTCCGCTGTATCGACGCGACGACGTTCGGTCGAGCGCGAACTAATTAATAGACCAAACATCCGTCATCACCCGGTGGCGCGCATTTCGCGCGACATTCGGGTGATCCAATTTTGGCGCGAAAGAAAAATGGATCACCCGGACGCGCTCCTGCGCGCCGTGTGATGACGAATGTTGGGATGGTCGAAAAACTATTTCCTTACAAACCGCAGAAACGCCGGCTTGCCGTGCAGCTCCTTCGCTTCGTAGCGTGTCTGCGGCCAGTCGGCCGGACGTGATTTCCAGTCCTCTGCACGCGTTGCGGTCCAACGGAAAGCCGGATGCGCCGCCAGGCGCTCCAGCGCCCAGTTGAGATAGCCGGCATCGTCGCTCGCGAAGCGGAATTCCGCGCCCTTCTTCATGACGCGCGCCAATGTGTCGAGCGTCTCCATCTGCACGAAGCGGCGCTTGTGATGGCGCGTCTTGGGCCAGGGATCGGGAAAGAGCAGAAACACGCGGCCGAGCGATGCGTCCGGCAGCGCGTCGAGGATGTTGCGGGCGTCGTCGTCGTAGAGGCGGATGTTCGCGGGCGGCGCCTCTGCCATTTTCGACAGCAGCTTCGCCA
>DATKON010000096.1:0-11146 GCA_035524575.1 Rhizomicrobium sp. | reverse complement strand
GCCCGTCACCGTGTGTCCCGGGAACAGGCGATGGAGATAGAGACCGATCACGCGTTCGAGCGCGATGAAGCGCGCGGCGTCACCTTCGGCCGGCAGGCGCACAAAGCGAGTCAATTGCTGCGGCACGGGCAGAAGCGCCGTCACCGTCTTGCCGTCGCGCTTGCGTGTCAGACGCAGCGCCAGCGTGAAACCGAGATTGGGAATGAAGGGGAACGGATGCGCTGGGTCGATCGCGAGCGGCGTCAGAACCGGAAACATCTCTTCGCGGAATTCGGTGTCGAGCCAGGCGCGATCGGCGTCGGTCAACTCCTCGGGACTGAGCAGCGCGATGCCCACATCGCGAAGCTCGGCGCACAGCGACGCCCACGTCTCCTGCTGGTCGCCGATCAGCCGGTTTGCCGCCTGCTCCACCTTGCCGATCTGCTGCTCGGGCGTAAGACCGTCGTCGCTGACCGTCGAGACGCCCGCGGACACCATGCCTTTGAGGCCCGCGACGCGGACCATGTAGAACTCGTCGAGGTTCGAGGCCGAGATCGAAAGAAACCGCAGCCGCTCCAGGAGGGGGTGGCGCTGGTTGTGGGCCTCTTCCAGGACCCTCCGGTTGAATGCCAGCCACGACAATTCGCGGTTGATGAACCGGTCGGCAGACGTCGCCTCGAGCTTATAGGAAGTCTGCCTGGCCGGAATCAGGTCCGGAAGGAGGCCCTCTTCGGCAACAGTTTGAGCTGGCGATTCCAGGTTCACTTTGGTTTTGGCCATTTTTGCAGTCATGGGCGGGCCTGCAAGACCCTATCCCAACGGGGTAAATCTGTCATGACAACCCCTCGTCCTCTTCGGCCAATAATTCGCGCACAAGGGGCAAGGTAATTGGACAGGCTCTCGAAAGGGCCCGTGCGTCTGTCCGGTCGACGAAATCGCGCACCGCCCGCGGGCTGCGCTCCTGGGACTGGACAATCCGCGCGATGACACTGTCGGGGACGGCCACCTGCCGGTCGTCAAAAAGCTTGCGGGCCAAGGCTGCCAGAAGCGCGTCGTCGGGCCTCCACAGCGGCAGGCTCAACGCCGCCGAAAAGCGTGAGGCGAGATCGGGCAGAACGGTCGCCCAGGTCGCCGGCGCTTCCTTCCCTGTCAAAAGTAGCGGCGCCGACGGAGAAGTGCCTTCGATCAGATGGAAAAGCGCCTGGTCGCGTGCTTCGGACGCCGGGGCCGTATCGACATCTTCAACCGCGACGGCGCCGTGCTCCGCGATGTGCTCATAGGCCAGCGCATCGGCAGAGAATACGCGCGCGCCAGTCATTGCCTGAAAAATCGACACGAGATGAGATTTGCCGGAGCCTGAAGGACCGTGGATGACCGCAACACCCACCGGCCAGTTCGGCAAGGAGTCGATCAGCGCCACTGCCTGCGCATTACCCGGTGCGACCACGAAATCGTTGCGGGCCTGCGATACTGCGGAAAGGAGCGGCAGGACGAGTTGCGAGGCCACGACTCAACCCCGTTTCCACAGCGTCGAAAGAAGGACCTGTCCATAGGCCAGCCAGGAGATGAGCGTCGCTACGGCTGTCGCGACAGCAGCCGCCCAGAGCGCCGTGGGCCAATCAATTCCCAGCGAACGAAGCACAAGCGCGAAAGCGACATAGCCGATCTGGCAGGCGGTCGAAACCTTCCCGACGAAAAGCGGCTGGATATGGATCGGCAGTTCCAGCAGAACGACGAGCACGACGCCGACGATAATCGCAAGATCACGGCCGATGACGATGCCCGTCAGCCATAACGGCGCGACACCCATCAACGTCAGCGTGACGAACGACACGAGCATCAGGAGCTTGTCGGCGGCGGGGTCGAGATAGCGTCCAAAGCGGGTGGCAAAGCCGAAGCGCTTGGCGAGAAAGCCGTCGACCGCATCGCTCAAGCCGGCCAGCGCGAAGATGCCGAGCGCCGCGCGGTCATTTCCTCCGATCAGGAAGAATGCCACCGCCGGCGCAGACGCCAGCCGCAATCCCGTCAGAAGATTCGGCAGATGTCTGAACAGCGCGTTCACTGCGGTGCGGGCGTGGCTGCCGGAAGTGGCGCCTGCATGGCGAGCTGCCATCCTCCACTGCTGCTGGAGAGATCGATATTTGATTGCGCGGCCATCGCCTGCAGTTGTTCGGGCGTACCGACATAGGTGATGGCAATCCGCGCCTCACCGACATTCATGGCCATGACCTGCACTTCCTGGATCACGGGCACGGTCGCGAGCTTCTGCATCAGGAGGCCCCAATCGGCGACTGAGGTGATGTGCACATCCGCGACCAGCTTGAAACGCTTGTTGAAATCCACGGCCGAATGCGCCTTCCAGGTTTCGACGATGGCAGACGCCGCCGCATCGGCCGCAGCTCCGTACGCGGCCTGCGCGCTCTCGCCGGGATGGACGGGGACCACAATATTTGGGATCGGCATCGGTGCACCGGGCCCGAGCCGTTTCAGGGCGACAGTGATATTTCCCCTGCCCGCCGTCGCCTGCGCAAGGAACGCGTCGGTTGCGTGGACCCGCGACGCCGCGGGTTCGACATCCTGCCACTGCGCCGCCTGGAAATTGAGCGCGCCCAACGCCTGCGCGTCGATGGCGTCGCCGATGGGCACGACAATCGGAACCGCGTCGGTTGCGTATTTCGGCTGGTTCCAGAGCTGCGTCCAGGCCGAACGGGGTGCATAACCCGGCGCCATGGGAATCACGAGCACGGGTCTCGCATCGAGATCGATATAGGCGATATTCTGGCTGCGCAGCAGGCGACGGACGGCGTCCGCATTGAAGACGTAGCTCACGCTGGCGACGTAACGCGTGGTCGAGCGCCGCTCGTTGCTCACGACATAGTTCTTGATCATTCGTTGCAGCGAGAGATCGTCGAGCGGCGGCTGGCGCGCCCAGTCCTGCTGCTTGGTCAATCGCCGATAGAGCGTCTCCCAGGCTCGGCCACGCCCCTGATTGATGGCGATGTTCTCGGCGACGCTGGCGGAGGCGGCGGTCGCGTCGACGGGGACGTTGGAAACGGTGAACGGGTCGTCTGCCGCCTGCGCCCCCGCGAGGGAGCACACACATGCAAGACCGAGCATGAGGACAAAAAGAATGCGCTTCATGGAGAGACCTTTGGGCCGAAGCAACTATACCGGGCGGCCTTCCGCCTAGGAAGCACCAAGGAACAGCGGGGCGGCGATATCGCCGAATATGAATATCTTGCGACTTCCTGCCCGCACCCTTAAACGGGGGACGGCTTCCAAACCCAGCGCCCATGACCTCGGATCGCGGCAAAAATTCACTCACCTACAAGGACGCAGGCGTCGATATCGACCGCGGCGAAGCGCTGGTGGACCGCATCGCCCCCTTCGCCAGGGCTACGCGCCGCACGGGGGCGGATGCAAGCCTGGGCGGCTTCGGCGGCCTCTTCGATCTTAAGGCTGCCGGGTTTAACGATCCGGTCCTCGTCGCCTCAACCGATGGTGTCGGCACCAAGCTGAGAATCGCCATCGAGACGCGCCGCTTCCAGACTCTCGGCCAGGATCTGGTGGCGATGTGCGTGAACGACATCGTCGTGCAGGGCGCCGAGCCGCTCTTCTTCCTCGACTATTACGCCAGCGGGAAGCTCAACGTCGACGACGCCGCGATCGTCATCGAAGGCATCGCCAAAGCCTGTCGCGATTCGGGCTGCGCCCTGATCGGCGGCGAGACGGCCGAGATGCCGGGGCTGTATGCCAAGGACGATTTCGATCTTGCCGGCTTCGCGGTCGGCGCGGTCGAGCGCGAGAACATCCTTCCCGGAACCGAGCGCATGCGCTCCGGCGATGTGTTGATCGGCGTCGCGTCGTCCGGCGTTCATTCCAACGGCTATTCGCTGGTGCGCCGCGTGGTAAGCGAAGCCGGCCTTTCCTATGACGCGCCCGCGCCCTTCGCCAAAGAAGTTTCTCTCGGCGAAGCGCTGCTGGCGCCGACCGAACTGTATGTGAAAAGCGCCTTGGCCGCGCTCCGCAGCGGCGGCGTGCAAGGCCTCGCCCACATCACCGGCGGCGGCATCACCGACAATCTGCCGCGCGCATTGCCGGAAAATCTCGACGCCGAGATCGATTTAACCCGCTGGACGCCGCAACCGGTTTTCGCCTGGCTTGCACGCTCGGCGGGGATCGAAGAACGCGAGATGCTTCGGACCTTCAATTGCGGTCTTGGGCTGATTGCCGTCGTTTCCCCGGACAAGGCCAATGAAGCGATCGCCGCGTTCGCCGCGCATGGTCAGACCGCCGAGATCATCGGCACGCTCGTCCAGGGCGTAGGCGAAGCGAAAGTGGTTTACCGGGGCAAGCTCGCGCTGTGACTGCAAGAAAGCGCACGGCCGTCCTGATCTCGGGACGCGGCAGCAATCTTCAGGCGCTCATCGACGCCGCGAAGGATCGCGCCTACCCGGCGGAAATCGCACTGGTGCTGTCGAACGTGGCCGGTGTGCAGGGCCTCGAGCGTGCGAGCCTTGCCGGCATTCCGACGAAAACCATATCGCATCGCGGCCATCCCACGCGCGAGGCCTTCGATGCCGAACTCGATCGTGCGTTGCGAGCCGATGGAATCGAGCTCGTCTGTCTCGCGGGGTTCATGCGTGTGCTGTCCGATCAATTTGTGCGCGGATGGGAGGGACGGCTGGTCAACATCCATCCTTCACTGTTGCCGGCGTTCAAAGGGTTGCATGTGCATCGGCAGGCGCTGGAAGCCGGCGTGACGCTGTCCGGATGCACCGTGCACTTCGTCGTGTCGGAGCTCGATTCGGGACCAATCATTGCGCAGGCGGCGGTGCCGGTTCTGGCTGGTGACACCGAAGAATCGCTAGCCGCACGCACGCTGGAGGCGGAGCACCGTCTCTATCCGCTGGCGCTCAAGCTACTAGCGAATGGTTCGGTGAGGCTCGAAAATGGACGCGCCCGCTTCACCGGCATGCCGGTGAACACGGGCACGCTGTTCAATCCGCTCGGCTAGACGTCAGCCGGGCGCTTTCTGCTGCCAGCCGCCGTCGCGACCGAAACGCTCACCGTGGCCCATGTGGTGGCCGTGATGACCGTGGCCGAGGGCTTCCGCCTGGTCGAATTCCTTCTTCTGATCGGGCGTCAGCGAGGCGTATAGATTTTCCAGCGCCGGACGTTCGGCCTTCAGTTGTGCCAGTTTGGCTTCCAGCATCTTCTCCATGCGCGCGTTGCGCTCGAGCGCATCGTGGTGGTGCATCTGCTGACCCTCGGGCGTTTGAGCGAGGCATGCGTCCGAGCGCGATTTCGCCGACGAAAGTACGACATCCTTCCACTGTTCGAACGCGCTGCGCTGCGCATCGGTGATCTGCAGATCGGCCTGCAGATAGGCGAGCTTGCCTGCGACGCGCGCGTAGTGACTCTTGCAGCGCTCCGCGTGCCAAGCGGCCATCTCCTCAGGGTTCGGCTTGTGCCAGGCATGTTCCTGTTGCTGCGCACCGTCGGATGACGGTGCCGACTGTGCGAACGCGACTGGTGCGGCAAACGTGGCGATCGAGGCCGCGGCGAGAAGTATTTTCAGGGAAGTCATGAAACACCTGCTGCTTGCAATGCATTCAGACGCTATCATCCGATCTGCGGCCGAAACATGGCCGACCCGTCGCGAAGTGTCGCGAACCGCGCAGATTATTTCCCTTTAACGCGCATAGGGTTTTGGCGCCAAAGCCGTTTGGCGCGCTGCCGGCCCGCCTGGTCAGCGAGTCCCACGCGCGCGCGAATGGCGTTGGCAGGGGCTATGATCGTATCCGTTGTGCAGAAAATCACTGCAGCGACTGTGCCTCGTCCGCGGACGGTATTCCCGCGGGTGATATTCTCGCACGCGATATTCGCGCGTGCGGCAGGCGACCGGCCGGTGCTTAGCGATAGTCTCCAAAACGAATGACGCCGGCGCGTTCGCGTAAGCTGACGCAGCGCAGAGCCCAGTCAACAGAGCCCCGACGGCAATTATTTTAGCGATCGACATGGTCCCCCTCCTTCCTGAAAGTTCGAGAAATTTAACGGCGAACCCGCTCAGGACTATCCCGTGACTGTCCAAGACTGTCGCGCAATCGCCTAAGCGGGAAATCCCGCGATCTTTGCGGACACGTCCCACAGCCGCTTCGCATCCGCATCGTTCTGCGCTTCCCGTGACGGCGTGACCGGTTTGCACTTGTCGAAATAAAGGCCGGTCTTGCTTTCGACATCGGGCGAGGAGGCGAGATAGATGATGGTCTCCGCTCCCTGCTCCGGCGACAGCGCGAAATTCTTGGCGAGGCCAAGCGCGATCGCAAATAACCCACCATTGGCATTGCCGAAACGCGTGGCGACGAAACCGGGATGAAGACAGTTGGCCGTTATGCCGGTGCCGGCGAGCCGCTTCGCCAGCTCGCGCGTGAAGAGGATGTTGCAGAGCTTCGAGCGTCCATAGACGCTGAAGCCAGAGTAACGCTTTTCCGCTTGGAGATCGCTAAAGTCGATATGCGCGCCGCGATGCGCCGTCGACGCCGTCGAGACGATGCGCCCGTCCGGTGGAATGCGCGGACGCAGAAGATGCGTCAGCACGAAATAGGACATGTGATTGAGCGCGAAAGTCTTCTCGAGTCCGTCTTCGGTCACCTGCCGGCTCATGAAGGCGGCGCCGGCGTTGTTGATCAGGACGTCGATCTTGGGCTCCGCGGCCGCGATCTCTGCGCCCACGCGCTTCATCTCGGAAAGACGCGACAGATCGGCATAGAACGCACGGTGCACGCGGCCGGGTGCGATGGCGTTCAGATGCTTGAGCGTTTCCTCGCCCCGCTTCTGATCGCGGGCAATAAACACGATGCGCGCGCCTTTGGCGGCGAGACGATCCGCCGCCACTTCGCCGATTCCGGAGGTGGCACCCGTGATGACGACCGTCTTGCCGTTCATGCTGGAGCCCCGCTTGCGCTTTCCTTAGCCGACGATCTCGAGATCGCTGAAGAAGAAGTGGATCTCGTTTGCAGCCGTCTCGGGCGCATCGGAACCGTGCACCGAGTTCGCCTCGATCGATTCCGCGAAATCCTTGCGAATGGTGCCGGCCGCCGCCTTCGCCGGATCGGTCGCGCCCATGACTTCGCGGTTCCTCGCAATGGCATTCTCGCCCTCGAGGACCTGCACGACGACGGGCCCCGACGTCATGAACTCGACAAGGCTCCTGAAGAAGGGCCGCGCCTTGTGGACCGCGTAAAAGGCCTCGGCTTGCGCGTTCGACAGGCGGATGCGCCGCTGGGCCACGACCTTCAACCCTGCGCTTTCAAAGCGGGCCACGATCTGGCCCGTCAGGTTGCGCCGTGTGGCATCCGGCTTGATGATCGAGAGCGTGCGCTCAACCGCCATGGGAAACTCCGTCTGTCTGATCTGAAAGGTTGGGCCTTATAGAAGCGGGCTGGCCCCGCTGCAAGGCATGGGGTAGAAGCCCCCGCTTTGGGCCAGAGCCATGCTGACGATCGATGACATCACCTACCGGATTGCCGGCCGCGAGATTTTGCGCGGGGCGTCCGCGCGCCTGCCTGCCGGGCGGCGCATCGGGCTCGTCGGCCGCAACGGCGCGGGCAAATCGACGCTGCTGAAGCTCATCCTCAACGAAGCCCATGCCGACCTGGGCGAGATTTCCAAGCCATCGAGCTGGCGCATAGGCGCGGTCGCGCAGGAAGCGCCGGCCGGCCCCGAGAGCCTGCTCGACACGGTTCTAGCCGCCGACCCCGAACGCACGCGCCTTCTTGAGGAATCCGAGACGGAAACCGACCCTCACAAGTTGGGCGACATCCATCATCGGCTCGAAGCGATCGACGCCTATTCGGCACCGGCGCGTGCGGCATCCATTCTTGCGGGTCTCGGCTTTTCAGCAGAAGCACAGTTGCGTCCCTGCGCGGAATTCTCGGGCGGCTGGCGCATGCGCGTGGCGCTCGCCTCGATCCTATTCGCCGCACCCGATCTCCTCCTGCTCGACGAACCGACCAACTATCTCGATCTCGAAGGCGTGCTGTGGCTCGAGGAATTTCTTCGGCGTTATCGCGGCACAGTGCTGATCGTCAGCCACGACCGCGACCTCCTCAACACCGCGGCCGAATTCATCCTTCATCTCGAGCACGGCAAGCTGACGCTCTATTCCGGCAACTACGACACCTTCGTCGAGACGCGCGCGGCGCGGCGCGCCCTAGACCAAGCCTTCGCCAAGAAGCAGGAAGCCCAGCGCAAGCACATGCAGGCTTTCGTCGACCGCTTCCGCTACAAGGCGTCGAAGGCGCGGCAGGCGCAGAGCCGCCTGAAGATGCTCGCGCGTATGAAGACGATCGACATCCCGCTCGATGAGCACGTGCAGCCCATCAAGCTGCCGCAGCCCGACGAGACCAGCCCGCCGCTTCTGACGCTTGAGCATGTCGCTGTCGGCTACGAACCCGGCAAGCCGATACTGTCAAACGTGTCGCTGCGCCTTGATCCCGACGACCGCATCGCGCTTCTTGGCCAGAACGGCAATGGCAAGTCGACGCTTGCGAAACTCCTCGCGGGAAAGCTTGACACGATGGCGGGCAATCAGATGCGCGCCAAGAAGCTGACGACCGGCTATTTCGCACAACATCAGCTTGACGAGCTTGACGGTGCGGCGACGCCGATCCTGGCGCTGTCGCGCCTGCGACCGAAGATGACGGAGCAGGAAGTGCGTACGCGTCTCGGCGGATTTGGTTTTTCGGCCGACAAGGCGAAGACGAAAATCGGCAAGCTGTCCGGCGGCGAGCGCGCGAGACTGATGCTGGCCCTGGCGACCCTAGACAAGCCCAACCTTCTGCTGCTCGACGAACCGACCAACCATCTCGACATCGACGCACGTGAGCAATTGCTCGATGCCCTCAACGAATTCGAGGGCGCGGTGGTCTTGATCAGCCATGATCGCCGCCTGATCGAGGCAACCGCCGAGCGTCTGTTCCTGGTGGCTGACGGCCGCGTCGAGCCGTTCGACGGAAATCTCGAAGATTACCGCCGCTTCCTCTTGTCGAAAGATCGTGACGGCGAAGCCCAACGGCCGGCCGCGCCTGTGAAACAGGAGACCGCACGCCGCGACGCAGCTGAGAAGCGCCGCCAGCTGAAGCCGCTCAAAGACAAGGTCGAAGCCGCCGAAGCGCAGCTTGCAACGCTCAACTCGGAGATCGCCAAGCTCGACAAGGCGCTCTCCGATCCGCTGCTGTTCTCGCGCGATCCCGCCAAAGGCGCAGCCGTCTCGAAGAAGCGCGCCGAAGCCGCGAAGAAGCTGGAAGCGGCGGAGCAGCGCTGGCTTTCGGCAAGCGAAGCGTACGAGGCTGCGTCAGCCGCCGATTGATCCGGTTTATAGCGATTTGGCGGTCCGCATCCGTTGCGTTACAAGGATGTAAGGAGGCGGCGATGGCCGATGCGATGACGCGTGCATCGAGTTCAAACATTGATGCCGACGAAGGCTGGAGCCTTCCGGCCTGGACCTATTCCGATCCCGAATTCTTCGCGCTTGAGATCGACCGCGTTTTTCGTCCGTCCTGGCAGGTGGTCTGCCACGAAAGCGATGTGGCCAATGCCGGCGACTATCACACCCTCGACTATATCGGTGAAAGCGTTGTCGTCATTCGCGGTCATGACGCGGTGTTGCGCGCCTTCGCCAATGTCTGCCGCCATCGCGGCTCGCGGCTTCTCGACGGCGCATCCGGATGCGCGAAGATAATTGTCTGTCCCTATCATGCGTGGACCTACAATCTCGACGGAACATTGCGCGGCATCCCGCTCAAGGAATCCTATGGCCCGCTCGACATCGCGAAGCTCGGTCTTGCACCGATCGAACTCGAGACCTTTCAAAGCTTCGTCTTCGTGCGGCTGAAGAGCGGCGGTCCCTCAGTCGCCGAAATGATGGCGCCGTATCTCAGCGAGATCGCGCCGTATCGCTTCGGCGATTTGCGCGCGTCGGGTCGGGTGACGCTGCGCCCGCGCAACGTGAACTGGAAGAATGTCGGTGACAATTATTCCGACGGGCTGCACATCGCGGTCGCCCATCCCGGTCTCAAGCGCCTCATGGAAGAAGGCTACGGCGTCGAAGCGGCGGAGTATGTCGACAAGATGTGGGGGCCGATCGTGGAGCGCCCTTCGTCCAATCTCTCCGAGCGTGCCTACCAGCGTTTTCTGCCGCACGTGGAGCACCTGCCCCCGGAGCGCCAGCGCCTGTGGACCTATTTCAAGCTCTGGCCGAACATCGCCTTCGACATCTATCCCGATCAGGTCGATTTCATGCAGTGGCTTCCGGTCTCGCCTACGGAGGCGCTTATCCGTGAGATTCCGTACGTCGTTCCCGATGATCGCCGCGAGATGAAGGCCGCGCGTTATCTCAACTGGCGCGTCAATCGCCAGGTCAATCTCGAAGACACAACGCTGATCGGCCGCGTGCAGGCCGGCATGCAATCGGAGAGCTTTACTGTCGGCCCGCTCAGCGAGAAGGAAGTTGCACTCAGGAATTTCTGCCGCAGGATGCGGATGTTGATCCCGGAGGCGCGCGAGCATCGTCCGCCGGCGGCCGGATGGAGTCGCAAGACTCCATGATCGGCGAGATTTTCCGGGCACTGCTGGCACATCGTGCTGGCATTCTCGCAGATTGCGCGACCGACCTCGGCGGGGACGCAAGCGGTTCCAGCGAGCAAAACCCGAAGCGTTGGCACCCGACCTATCGTTCCGCGTCCACGGAACGGTACTGATGCGTCAACTCGTCGAGTCTCTTCTTGAGATCGGAATCGAGCGTGACGTCCACGGCCGCAAGATTGTCGGCGAGCTGATCGGGTTTGCTCGCCCCGATGATCGGCGAGGTGATCACCGGATTGGAAAGCACCCAGGCGACGGCCAGCGTCGTCATGCTCATGCCAGCGTCCTTCGCAAGCGCGCGGAACGACTCAATCGTCTCGAATTCGCGTTCGTGCCAGTAGCGCTGCTGGTACATGCTGCCCGCATTGCCGAGCGTGAAGCGCGTGCCTTTGGGATCGGTGTTCTGCTTGTGCTTGCCGGTCAGAAGTCCGCCCGCCAGCGGATTGTACGGAATTACCGCGATCCCTTCCTCGTGGCACAGCGGCAGCAGATCACGCTCGAAGGTGCGGAACAGAAGATT
>DATKON010000095.1:0-28828 GCA_035524575.1 Rhizomicrobium sp. | reverse complement strand
GCTCGCGGGCCTGAAAGGTGCAGCGGGGCTCGCCGGCTATTGCGCGACCAAAGGCGGCGTGAGGCTGTTCACGAAAGCCGTCGCGATGGAATGCGCCGCGGCGAAGGACAATGTGCGCGCCAATTCCGTGCATCCCGGCATCATCGAAACCGCCATCTGGAACAGCATCGCGAGCGGCATGCCCGGCCCGGCTTCGGGCTTGACGGCGCGGCCCGGTGCCAACATGCCCGACCTCGACGCGCTGTCGTCGGTGGCGGTGCCCACCGGCGTGAAAGGTCTGCCGGCCGATATCGCGGCCGGTGTGCTCTATCTCGCAAGCGACGATTCCCGCTACGTGACCGGTAGCGAACTCGTGATCGACGGCGGCATGTCGACGCGCTGATCGCGTGGCTGTCTTGAAGCCGCGCGATTTGCGGATATCTCGGGCCGAGCATTGTCTTCGCGCCCGGCGCTGCCAGTGTCGGCGTGGAATCGGGAGCGTCGCATGGCCGAGTCGATGAGCCGGTATCGCGCCAATCTGCAGGGCGAGGTCGACAGCGCCGCGCTCTACCGTACGCTCGCTGCGGCCGAAAAGGATCCGAAGATCCAGAAAGTCTACGAGCGGCTCGCCGCCGTCGAGGAATCACATGCGGAATTCTGGCGCAAACGCATCCGCGCCGGCGGACAGAAGGTCCCCGATGTCGCGCCGGACATGCGCTCGCGCATTCTGGGATTCCTGGCGCGGCGCTTCGGTCCCCAATTCGTGCTGCCGACCATCAACACGCTCGAACATCTCGACAGCGGGCAATATGACAAGCAGCCGGACGCCGTCGCCGGCGGACTGCCGAGAGCCGAACGCAGTCATGCGCGCATCATCGAAGCCCTGGCGAACGCGTCGCCGGGGGCGCTGACGGGCTCGACGCTGGCGCAACTCGAAGGCCGCCATCGGGGCATGAGCGGCAATGCGCTCCGCGCCGCCGTGCTCGGCGCCAATGACGGCCTCATCTCCAACTTGAGCCTTGTGATGGGCGTCGCAGGCGCCGCACTCAATGCGCATCTGATACTGATCACAGGTCTTGCGGGCTTGCTCGCCGGTGCTTGCTCGATGGCGATGGGCGAATGGCTGTCCGTCAACACGGCGCGCGAATCCAATCAGCGCCAGATCGATGTCGAAGCGACCGAGCTCGAAGAAGTGCCTGACGAAGAGAAAGAAGAACTCGCGCTCATCTATCAGTCGAAGGGATTGCCGGAAGAGCAGGCGAAGGCACTCGCCGAAACGTTGATCTCGAACAAGGAGACGGCGCTCGACACGCTGACGCGCGAAGAACTCGGCATCGACCCGAACGAACTGGGCGGCTCGCCATGGACGGCCGGGGCCATGTCCTTCTGCCTTTTCTCCGTCGGCGCAATCTTTCCGGTGGCGCCCTTCTTCTTTCTCGCCGGTATGGCAGCCGTGATGGCCGCGCTTGCCCTCAGCGGTATCGCGCTGTTCGTGATCGGCGCCGCGACCAGCTTCTTCACCGGCCGTGCCATCCTCTTCTCGGGTGCGCGGCAACTGCTCGTGGGCTTCGCGGCCGCAGGTGTCACCTATGGCGTCGGACACCTCATCGGCGTGACTGTTGGAGGGTAGCGAGCGTCGCTCCCGTCCTGATATTTTTTTGCCTTGAAAAGGCAACTCAAAGGTTGCATATTATCCTAAGGGACAAAGAGGGCCGCGGGTGCGGCCGCAAGCCAAGGGACGAACCATGAGCCGCTTTCTCTACGTGACCTATATCCGCACGACCGAGGCCAAACTTTGGGACGCGCTGACCAAGCCGGAATTCATGCGCCAATACTGGTTCGGCTTCACCGCCGACTGCAGCTGGAAAAAAGGTGCGCCTTGGGCGCTGGTATCGCCGGACGGAAAAACCATGGATGCGGGCGAAATTCTTGAAGTCGATCCGCCGAAAAAGCTCGTCATCAAATGGCAGCATCAATCGAATCCCGACATGCGCGAGGAAGGTTATTCGCGCGCGACGTTCGAGATTTCCTCCGAGGGCGACACAGTGAAGCTGACAGTCGCGCACGAAATCGATAGGACGCCTTCGATACTCATCGAGAAGGTCTCGGGCGGCTGGCCGGCCATCCTGGCGAGCCTCAAAAGCCTTCTCGAGACAGGACATGCGCTCGAGCGGGGGAACACCCTCCGCAACTAGACCCTTGCTCTCGGGCGCGAGGATCTCGCGCCCGAGAGAGGCCATTGCCTGGCAAGGCTGCCCTGAACAAAAGTTGCGCAGCCAGGGAACTTTGGCCCCGGACGGACGTTTTTGGACATTCGTCCGCTGGGGGCGGGGCATGCGTCGATCCCGACTTGTCGCATTTGTGATATTTGCACTCACCTCGGGCGCACATGCGCAGACCATCGAGAGTCTGCGTAGGATGTCGATCGAGCAGCTCGCAGATCTCGACGTCTCGTCCGTGACCAAGACAAATCAGGCGCTCCGCGACGCCCCGGCCGCGATCTATGTCATCACGCACGACCAGATCCTTCGGTCCGGCGCGCAAACCATTCCGGAGATTTTAAGGCTCGCGCCCAATCTTCAGATCTATCAACTGAGCGCAAGCCAATACATCGTGACGGCGCGCGGCTTCAGCGGCAATCGCAGCGATCAGGCCTTCGCCAACAAGCTCCTTGTGCTCGTCGACGGTCGCAGCGTCTACACGCCGCTCTACTCGGGCGTGTATTGGGACATGCAGGATGTCCCGCCGGCGGATATCGAGCGCATCGAGGTGATCAGCGGACCGGGCGCCACGCTTTGGGGCGCGAATGCGGTCAACGGCGTCATCAACATCATCACGCGCAAGGCGAAAGATACGCAAGGCGGACTGCTCGACATTGCCGCCGGCAATTTATTCCAGACCGCAACGCTTCGCTATGGCGCAACGCTCGGCGACGATCTCGCCTATCGCTTCTATGTGCGCGACTATGCCGGCGACGATACGGAATCGTCGAAAGGCACGCGTACGCGCGATCACTGGAACCGTCCGCAGGGCGGTTTCCGATTCGACTGGACGCCATCGGGCGCAGACAGCGTGACACTTCAGGGCGACGACTTTTCCGGCTACGAGGCGTCGCCCGCCGCGCCGAACGCGGACATCATCGGTCGCAATCTCACGGCGCATTGGATGCATGAATTCGACGATGGCTCGTCATTCCAGCTCCTCTCCTATTACGACCGCGAGGCGCGCGCGACGGAGAACGCGCCCGGCGGCTTTTTCGTCGACACCTACGACGTTGAAGCACAGCACAATTTTTCGCCGAACGACTGGAATTCGGTCAGCTGGGGCGGCGGGCTGCGTCTCGTCGATTACAGTATTCAGGGAACACGGACTCTTCTTTTCGCGCCGATGAGCCACACGCTCAATCTCTCTGACGTATTCGCGCAGGACAGCATCGAGATCGATCCCGCGCTGACTGCCATCTTGGGCTTCAAGATCGAAGACGATCCCTATTCCGGCGTCACACCACTTCCCAGTGGACGCTTGTCATGGGAGGTGAACGAACAAACTCTTCTCTGGGCCGCGATATCTCGCGCCATACGGTCGCCCACACCGTTCGATACGGACGTTGTCGAGAAAGTCGGATCCTTGGTGGGGCTGACCGGCAATCGCTATTTCCTCGATGAGAAACTCGTGGCTTACGAAATAGGAACGCGCGTGGAGCCGACTGATCGGCTGTCGTTTTCCTTGTCGGCCTATTACAACGACTACAACGACCTGCGCTCGGCCGAAATCAGTCTTGGCCCGACATTTCCGTTCCCTATCACCTGGGGAAACAAACTCAAGGGCAATAGCTACGGCTTCGAAGCGTGGGGCGAGTTTCAGGCGTTCACGTGGTGGCGGCTGTCGGCCTCGCTGACCGAGCTGCGGGAGGATTTCCGATTCGCCCCGGGCTCCACCAGCGCCTTGCTGGGCGTCGCCCAAATCGGCGATGACCCGCACCAGACCGCCACGCTGCGCTCTTCGCTCGACCTGCTGTCAAACGTCAATTTCGACTGCGACTTGCGCTATGTCAGCAAGCTCCCCAATCCTCTGGTTCCTGCCTACGTCGAATTGAATGCAGGCATCGGCTGGAATGTATCGCAGACCGTCAGGCTGTCACTTTCGGGGTTCAATCTGCTCCATGCTCGGCACCAGGAGTTCCCGGCGTCGGTGGCGGATGCCGTTCCCCGCAGCTTTTCGGTAGGGTTGCAATGGCGTTTCTAAGCGCCGAGGGTTTCCTGAGCAGAAGCCCCTCGAGACAGATCGGGAAGCGCGCGTTCGCGCTCGCTGCGCTCGTGGTCATGGTGTCCGGAGCCCGCGCCGACGAACTCGAATACGCCGTCAAGGCGACTTACCTGTCCAAATTCGCGCCCTTTGTAACTTGGCCGCCTTCGGCGACCCAGAAAGCCACTTTCGACCTCTGCCTCAGCGGCAGCGACGAGGTGACCAAGCTCGCACCTGAGGCCACGGACGGCCAGACGGTGAATGGAAAGCCGATCACGGTTAAACTGCTCGCGCCGGGACAAAGCGCCGACGGTTGCCAAATTCTGTATGTCGGCACGTCTGCGGCCGCACAGCAGGAACTCGACTCGGTGCACAATAAGCCGGTGCTGACCATCACCGACGCCGCTACGGGACACGGGATCATCGCATTCGTCGTGGTCCAGCACCATGTGCGCTTCGACATCGATAACGGGTTGGCGACAACGGCCGGCTTGTCGATCAGCTCGAAGCTCCTGAGCCTCGCGAATGCCGTGCGTCCGATGATGGGAGACGCGCGATGAGCGACCTCCGCGGACCACATCGTGCCATTCCCTGGACGGCTTTGATCGGCGCGCTTGTGCTGCTCATGGCAGGCGTCGCTATGGCACTCTACGAGGAGCAGCTTTATCAGACCCAGCGCCTGCGCGAAGCGCGCGAGGAAGCGGAAATTCTGGCGGCCACCGAAGCAGCACCGGTATCGTTCCGCGATCGCAGCGCCGCGGAGGAATATGTGGTGTCGGTGAAGGTCAATCCCGAGGTCGAAGCCGTCGGCGTCTATGCGAGCGACGGAGCTCTTCTTGCTGGCTTCGTGCGCGACGGCATGGCGCCGCTTCCGAAGAGCCTGGGATCGCCCCGACCGCCGAAACTGGAGAACGATCGCGTCTTCGTCACAGTCCCAATCGTCCAGCAATCCACCGCGCTGGGGACGGTCTATCTTCGGGCGCGCGCGGAGCCGATGGTCAACCGGCTCCTGCGCGAAGCCGTGCTGGCGCTTCTCGTCATCATGGCGGTGATCGTGATTGCGGGCCTCGGCAGCGCGCAGATCCGCCTCGAGCGACAGGCGGCGCGCCTGGCGGAAGCCAACGGGCGCCTGCAGACGGAAATGGAGGAACGTGCCAAGGCCGAAGCAGCGCTGCGCCAGAGCCAGAAGATGGAAGCCATCGGCCAGCTTTCCGGCGCCATCGCGCACGACTTCAACAACCTTCTGATGATCGTCAAAGGCAACTTGCATCTTCTCCAACGCAAGCTGTCGCTGCCGGACGACGACCGCCACATACGTGCCGCGATGGAAGGCGTCAGGCGCGCCGCGTCGCTGACGCAGCGCATTCTCGCCTTCTCGCGCAAACAGGATCTTTCCCCAACCGAGGTCCAGCTGAGCGATCTTATCGTCAGCATGGATGATCTGATCCGCAACTCCCTGAAGGAAGACATCGAGGTCGTGCGAGATTTGCGGGCGCGCAGCTGGGTCGTGCTCGATCCGAACCAGATGGAGAATGTCGTTCTCAATCTCGTCATCAATGCGCGCGATGCAATGCCCCAGGGAGGCAAGCTGTTTGTCAGCACGGAAGACGTCGTAATCACGGACTCGGAGGATCCCGAGACTGCTCCGGGCGAATATGTGAAGCTCATCATCCGCGACACGGGCATTGGCATGTCCGAAGACGTCCGCACGAAGGCGTTAGATCCGTTCTTCACGACCAAGCCGAGCGGCCAGGGGACCGGTCTCGGGCTGTCGACGACTTTCGGCTTCATCAGCCAGTCGGGGGGTTCGATGCAAATCGAAAGCGCACCTGGAAAAGGAACGGCTATAATCATTCTGCTGCCGCGGGTGGCCGTGGCGGAATCGGCCAAGTCGCGCGAAAGGGCCTGATCATGGCGAAAATTCTGGCTGTCGAAGACGAAGCGCTGGTGCGGATGCTGATCGTCGAGACGCTCGTCGACGCCGGGCACGATGTGCTCGAAGCCTCGGACGGCGATCAGGCGCTGGTCATCGTCAACAAGACACCCAATCTCGATCTCATCGTCACCGATGTCAGGATGTCCAAGATGGACGGCTTTTCGCTGGCCCAGCACGCGCGCGAAATCAAGCCCGGCCTCCCCGTTCTGTTCATGACTGGCTATATGGGCACCGATGTGCCGTCCAAGATGGCGGGCGCAAAGGTGATGCAGAAGCCTTTCGATCCCGAGGACCTCATCGCCGCCATCAACGCGATGCTGGGCCTCTGATCGCCGTCGCCCTCAGAACACCACCACGCTCCGGATGCTCTTGCCTTCGTGCATGAGATCGAACGCGTCGTTGATCTTCTGCAGCGGCATCGTGTGCGTGATCAGGCTGTCGATGTCGATTTTGCCTTCCATGTACCAGTCGACGATCTTGGGAACGTCGGTGCGTCCGCGCGCGCCGCCGAAGGCCGAGCCCTTCCAGACCCGCCCCGTCACAAGCTGGAACGGCCGCGTCGAGATCTCCTGGCCTGCGCCGGCGACGCCGATAATGATGCTTTCGCCCCAGCCTCTATGCGCGCATTCCAGCGCCTGGCGCATCGTGTGGACATTGCCGATGCATTCGAACGAAAAGTCAGCGCCGCCGCCGGTCAGATCGACAATCGCCTGCACGACCTTGTCGCGGCCGACTTCGTCCGGATTGACGAAATGGGTCATGCCGAACTTCTTCGCCATTGCGACTTTGGAGGGATTGATGTCGATGCCGATGATCTTGTCTGCGCCGACCATGCGCGCACCCTGGATCACATTGAGTCCGATGCCGCCCAAACCGAACACTACGACATTGGCGCCGGGCCAGACTTTCGCGGTGTAGATCACCGCGCCGATTCCCGTCGTCACGCCGCAGCCGATGTAGCAGATCTTGTCGAAGGGCGCGTCCTCGCGGACTTTCGCGACCGCAATTTCCGGCAGCACCGTGAAGTTCGAAAATGTCGAGCAGCCCATGTAGTGGCTGATCGGCTTCCCATCGACTTTGAAGCGGCTCGTCCCATCGGGCATCAATCCCTTGCCCTGCGTGGCGCGAATGGACGTGCACAGATTGGAGCGGCGCGACAGGCAGGTTTTGCATTGCCGGCATTCCGGCGTGTAGAGCGGAATCACGTGGTCGCCCGGCTTCACGCTGGTGACGCCGGCGCCAACCTCGCGCACGATGCCGGCCCCTTCATGGCCCAGAATCGCAGGAAAAAGACCTTCCGGATCGGCGCCCGAGAGCGTGAAGGCATCGGTATGGCAGATGCCCGTTGCACAAATTTCGACCAGAACCTCGC
Organism: Rhizomicrobium sp.; assembly: GCA_035524575.1. Taxonomy (GTDB): domain Bacteria; phylum Pseudomonadota; class Alphaproteobacteria; order Micropepsales; family Micropepsaceae; genus Rhizomicrobium. The sequence goes on along the minus strand of DATKON010000095.1, from coordinate 21,296 downwards.
CGGCGTGCGGGCCTTCGAGATCGACTTCGGTGACGGCAAGCGGCTCGCCGGCGTTCCAGGCAATGGCGGCTTTTGTCTTCATGGGATGAGCTCCGGGACACGTGAGAAAACAGGAAATATCACGGGAAACCCCGCCGGACAGCGCCCGGTCGCAGCAGTCGTCGCGCAAATTTCATGAAAATCGCACGATTCCCGCCTGCCACAGCCTGAATGTCGCCTTTCGATTGCCTGAACGGCCCCCGTTGCAGTGTGGCACCGGTTTGGGGAAGATAGCAGTCGACGCGCCACGCCCGTAGCCGGACGAGCGGGCGCGATCAATCTCGGCGCACCGGCAGGTCAACTCGGCAGACTCATGGCGAACTTCGATAACACACGTTCCTCCGGAAGATCTTCGGTGAAGGGTACGGTCAAGTGGTTCAATGGCACGAAAGGCTACGGCTTCATTACGCTTGATGACGGTAGCGACGCGTTTTGTCACGCATCGGCATTGGCACAGCACGGCCAGACGGAGTTGCCGCAAGGCGCGACCGTCGTTTGCGATCTCCAGGATTCGCAGCGGGGCCTGCAGGTCGTAGCAGTTCACAGCATCGACACGTCGACGGCAGAGCCTTCGGCGCCGCGCGGTGGCGGCGGCGGTCCGCGCCGGGGCGGCGATCGTTTCGGCGGCGGTGACCGGTTCGGCGGTGGCGACCGCTTCGGCGGCGGCGATCGCTTCGGCGGCGGCGACCGCTTTGGCGGCGGCGACCGGTTCGGTGGCGGGGATCGCTTCGGCGGCCATCGCGACCGCGACTCCGGTCCCAGCGGTCCAATGGTCGAGGGCAAGGTGAAGTTCTTTAACGATCAAAAGGGCTTCGGCTTTGTGATGCCGGACAGCGGCGGCGGCGACGTCTACGTCCATGCGAGCGCTTTGCGGCGTTCCGGCGTGATGGCGCTCAATCCGGAACAGCGGATCCGCTACTCGACACGCCAGGGCATGAAGGGCGTCGAAGTCGACCGGATCGAAGTTCTGTAGGTCCGTCGCACTAGTTTAAGAGCCCTTCGTCTTTCGCAAGGGCGGTCCGCGCGGGCGCCCGACGGAATCCGGCCGCCGGTAACTTGATCGTTGCATCTGCGAACATATATAGGTCCGGGCTATATCGGTCCTATATATCCGGCGGGGCGCCAGCAATGGACGTGCGGACGATCTGTCTCGGCCTTCTCACGCGGGGAGAGGCGACGGGGTATGAGATCAAGAAGCTGTTCGACGAGGACGGCTATCAGCATTTTATCGAGGCCAGCTTCGGCTCGATCTACCCGGCGCTCAATCAGCTGACGCGGGACGGGCTGGTCGAAGTCCGGGCCGAGGCCCAGGAAAAGCGCCCCGACCGCAAGGTCTACTCCATCACCCCGGCCGGCCGCAGCCAGTTCCTCGCCTCCCTGCTGAAGCCCCTCTCCGAAGACCGCCATCGCTCGGCCTTCGTCTTCGCGATGCTGTTCTCGCACTTTCTGCCCGAGCCCCGCGTCACGGAGCTGCTCGACAACTATGTGCGCCAGAACGAGGAAAAGCTCGCCCAGCTGAACAAGGCCGCCGGCCAGACGCGGGGCGAGCAATTCGCGATCGGACTGGGCCAGGCCATCTACACAGCCATGCTTGATTTCGTGCGGAAGCACCGCAGCGATCTCGAGTCGGCGCAATGTCCGGCGGCGGAGTGAGACAATGGATTTCTTCCGCCGACTGATCGCGAACCTCGCTGAGTTCTGGGACCGCGTGCAGCCCGATTTCTGGCGCCGCCTGAAGCCCAGCTACCGATGGGCGCTGGGCATCCTCATTTTCGTTGCGCTCTGGATAGCGTCAGGCGTCCTGTCGTTCCACTCAAAGCCTGCCGCGAACGCGCAGGCCGCCGAGATGCCCCATGTGCGCGTTGCCGTGCTGACGGCCAGCGATCGCGATGCGAGCCTGACCATCCGCGGCCGCACCGCGGCGCTCCACTCGGTCAATCTTGAAGCCGAAGTCGACGGCGTCGTGCAGGCGATCCATTTCGAGAAGGGCGACCGCGTGAAAGCGGGGCAGGTTCTTTGCGAGTTGAAGCTCAAGGACCGCGCCGCCAAACTCGCGCAGGCCCATGCCCTGGTGGTGCAGACGCAGAAGCAGCATGCCGTCGATCTCGACCTCGCCAAGGACGGTTTTCGCTCGACGACGCAGGTCGATCAATCCGCCGCTTCGCTCGAAGCCGCCAGGGCGAGCGAGCAGACAATGGCCATCGATCTCGAAAACACGAAGATCAAGGCGCCCTTCGACGGCCTCATCGATGATCGCTATGTCGATGTCGGCGACTATATGCGCGTCGGCGACAAATGCGCGCTTCTGATCGCGCCCGAGCCGTTCCTCGCGGTCGGTCAGGTGTCGGAACGCGAAGTGAGCGAAATCAAGGTCGGAAATCCTGCGAGCGCCGTCTTGGTCACCGGCGAAACGGTCCAGGGCCATATCCGCTTCGTGGCGAGCCGCGCCGACGACACGACCCGCACCTTCCGCGTCGAAGTCGAGCTTCCCAATCCCGATGGCAAGCTGCGCGTCGGCGTCAGCGCCGACATCCACATTCCGGTCCGTCAGCTGATGGCGCAGAAGATCTCGCCCGGCATCCTCGTTCTCGACGACAACGGCATCGTCGGCGTGCGCGCCGTCGAGCAGGGCACGGTCCACTTCTTCCCCGTCAACATCGTCTCCGACGGACCGGACGGCATGTGGGTCTCGGGCTTGCCCGACCATCTGGCCGTCATCACGGTTGGACAATCCTTCGTCACCGACGGCGAGCGCGTAAAGGCCGTCCTCACCGGGGGCAGAGGATGACGCGCATCGTCGACTGGGCCGTCAACAACACCCGTGTCGTGCTCGCGCTGCTCGCGGTGGCGATCATCGCCGGCGTGGCGTCGTTCATCCTCATCCCCAAGGAATCGCAGCCCGACATCCCGATCCCCGTGATCGTCGTGCAGGTGCCCTATCCGGGCATCAGCCCCGAGGACAGCGAGCGGCTGCTTGTCAAGCCGATGGAGACCTATCTGCGCTCCATCGAGGGGCTGAAGACGATCACGGCGCGCGCCTATCAGGGGATGGCAGTCATCATCCTCGAATTCGACGTCAACTTTAACAAGCAGAAGGCGCTCGAAGACGTGCGTGCGCAGGTCGAGACCGCGCGCGCCGAGCTGCCGCAGGATTCCAAGCAGCCGACCGTCGAAGAGTTCAACACCAGCCTGCAGCCGGTCATTTCGGTGACGCTCTCCGGCCAGGTCCCCGAGCGCACGCTGCTCAAGATCGCACGCGACCTTCGAGACGATCTCAAACAGATCCCGAGCGTGCTCGATGCCGACATTTCCGGTCAGCGGCAGGAGATGCTCGAGATCGTCATCGATCCCGCGAAGCTCGAAAGCTACGGCATCACCGAAGCGGAAATGTTCAACGCGATCGCCAACAACAACCGGCTGATCGCGGCGGGCTCGATCGATACCGGCCATGGCAGCTTCGCGGTCAAAGTCCCCGCCGTTCTCGAGACGCCGCAGGATGTCCTGTCGCTCCCGATACGTTCGACTTCGGATGCGACGGTCACGCTCGGCGACGTCGCCCAGGTGCACAAGACCTTCTACGACGCCACGAGCTATGTACGCCTCAACGGCCAGCCGGCCATCGCGCTCGATGTCACCAAGCGCATCGGCGCCAACGTCATCGAAAACAATCAGCAGGTGCGCGAGGTCGTGGCCAAGGCCGCGAAATACTGGCCGCCCGGCGTGCATGTCGACTATCTGTTCGACGACTCGACCGATATCCGCGATCAGCTCGGCTCGCTGTCGGATTCGATCATCCTCGCCATCGTTCTGGTGATGATCATCATCGTGGCGGCGCTGGGCTTGCGCTCCGGCCTGCTGGTCGGCGCCGCCATCCCCACCTCGTTCCTGATCAGCTTCCTCGTTCTCAACGGGATGAAGATCACGCTCAACGAGATGATCATGTTCGCCATGCTGCTGGCGGTGGGCATTCTGGTCGACGGGCCGATCATCGTGGTCGAATATGCCGACCGCAAGATGACCGAGGGCGAGCCCCCGCGCGAAGCCTTCGCCGAAGCGGCGCGGCGCATGTTCTGGCCGGTCGTCAGCGCAACGGCGACGATGATCGCCGCATTCCTGCCGATGCTCTTCTGGCCGGGCGTGACCGGCAAGTTCATGAGCTACTTCCCGATCACGCTCATCATCGTCCTGGGCGCGTCGATGTTCGTGGCGCTCGTCTTCCTGCCCGTCCTTGGCGGCATGTTCGGAAAGCCGGCCGAGCACGACGAGGCCCACGAGCGCGCGATCGAAGCATCGGAGACGGGCGATTGGCGCGAAATCCCCGGCATCACCGGCTGGTATGCGCATCTGGCCGAACGGATTTCGCATTATCCCTGGCGCGTCGCCGGCGGCGCGGCCGCGGCAGTCGTCGTAGCGCTCACGCTCTTCGCCGTTTTCAATACCGGCACGGAGTTTTTCGTCGACACCGACCCAGACTTCGCCAATGTGCTCGTCTCGGCGCGCGGCAACCTCTCCGCCAACGAAAAGCGCGACTTGGTGATGGGCGTCGAGCGCATCGTATCTTCGATCGACGGAATTAAGTGGGTCTACGCGAGCTCCGGCGGAACGAGCCAGACGCTCAACAGCCAGGGCGGCGTGCCGGTCGACAATATCGGCAGGATCGCGGTCCAGCTGAAGGACTATCGCGAACGCCGCACCGGCAAGGCCATTTTCGAAGAGATCCGCCAGAAGACGGCGAATCTCCCCGGCGTACACGTCGAAGTGCGCATGCCCGAGAACGGCCCGCCGACCGGCAAGGACATCATGATCGATGTCGCGTCCGACGATTACGCGGCCCTCGCCCAGACGACGGCGATGATCCGCCGCCACCTCGATACGCTGCCCGAGCTGCGCGACCTCGAGGATACGCGGCCTTTGCCGGGCATCGAATGGGATGTCGATATCGATCGCGGCCTCGCCAACCGCTTCGGCGCCAATGCGCAGATCATCGGCACGGCCGTCCAGCTCGTTACCGACGGCATTCTGGTCGGCGAATACAGGCCCGACGATTCCACGCAACAGGTGGATATCCGCGTGCGCTATCCTGCGCCGTCACGCGGCATTCATGCGCTCGACGACGTGCGCGTGGCGACGCCCGGTGGCATGGTCCCCATCAGCAATTTCGTGAAGCTGAAGCCTGCGCAGCAGGTGAACTCCATCGAGCGCGTGGACGGCCATCGCGTCTATCACGTGCGCGCGAACCTCAAGCCGGGCACGCTGCCGAGCGCCGAAGTCGCCAAGCTCAAATCGTGGCTCGCGACCCAGACCATCCCGAACGACGTGCGCGTCGCCTTCAAAGGCGCCGACGAGGAACAGAATGAGTCGGGCGCGTTCCTCATCGTGGCGGCCTTCATGGCGCTGTTCATGATCGCGCTCGTGCTCGTCGCCATGTTCAACAGCTTCTATCACGCGAGCCTCATCCTGATCGCCGTGGTGCTTGCCATGGTCGGCGCTCTCATGGGCCTGCTCTTCATGGGCCAGCCCTTCTCGATCATTATGTCCGGAACGGGCATGCTGGCGCTCGCCGGCATCGTCGTGAACCACAACATCGTGCTGATCGATACGTTCCGGCGGCTGGTGCAGTCGGGCATGGATCCGCTGGAAGCCGTGGTCCGCTCGAGCGCACAGCGCCTGCGGCCCGTCTTCCTGACGACGGTCACGGCCATCGGCGGGCTTCTGCCGATGATGATCGCCGTGGAGATCAATTTCTGGACGCGTGAAGTCACCGTCGGCGGCCCCAACGGTCTCATCTGGGTGCCGATGTCGATCGCGATCGTCTTCGGCCTCGCCTTCTCGAAGATGATCACGCTGGGGCTGGTTCCTGCGCTCCTCGCGCTGCCCTACCGGATAAAGGAGCGCCGCGCTGCACGGAAAGCCGGCCGGCTGGGTCCGCCGTCTTTGCGGGGACCGCACGCCATTCCGCAGCAAGAGGCGGCGGAGTAATCAATCCGCCGCCACGACTTCGGCGCGCGCGGCATTGGGATCGACGTCGGGATCGTTTTCGACCGCCTGCAGGCGTTCGCGCGCCGCCGCCGCTTCCTTCTGCTTGTTCCACATCGCCGCGTATTGCCCGCCTTTGGCGAGCAGCTCGGAGTGCCGGCCGCGTTCGACGATCTCGCCATGATCGAGCACCAGGATCTCGTCCGCATCGATCACCGTCGACAGACGGTGCGCGATGACGAGGGTGGTGCGGTTGCGCGAGATGTCGGCCAGCGCGCCCTGGATCTCGCGTTCGGTATGGGTATCGAGCGCCGAGGTCGCTTCATCGAGCAGCAGGATCGGCGGGTTCTTCAGGATCGTGCGCGCGATGGCGACGCGCTGCTTCTCGCCGCCGGACAGTTTCAGCCCGCGTTCGCCAACCATGGAGTCGTAACCGAGCGGCAGCTCGTGGATGAACTTGTCGATCTGGGCGTAGCGCGCCGCATCCTTGATTTCGGACTCGCTGGCGCCGATGCGGCCATAGGCGATGTTGTAGCGGATGGTATCGTTGAAGAGGACGGTGTCCTGCGGCACGATTCCGATCTGCGCCCGCAACGAGGCCTGCGTCACGTCGCGGATATCCTGTCCGTCGATCGTCACCGATCCGGACGTGATGTCGTAGAAGCGATAGAGGATGCGCGAGATCGTCGACTTGCCGGCGCCGGACGGGCCGACCACCGCGACCGTCTTGCCGGCCGGAACGGTGAAGCTCAAGCCCTTGAGCACGACGCGCGCCGGCTCATAGGCGAAGATGACGTTTTCGAAGCGGATCTCGCCGCCCGAGACTTGCAACGGCCTTGCGTCCGGCTTGTCCTGCACTTCCTGCGGCTGATAAAGCAGCCGGAACATTGCCTCCATATCGACGAGGCCTTGCGTGATTTCGCGATAGACCGTGCCGAGCAGATTCAGCGGCTGATAGAGCTGGATGAGAATGGCGTAGCCCATGACGAGCGAGCCGACCGTAAACTGGTGCTTTAGGATTCCGGCGAGTGTCATCGCCATGACGAGCCCCAAGCCCACCGCCATGATGGTCGCCTGTCCCGTGTTGAGGAGCGACAATGAGGTCTGCGCCTGGATGGAAGCGTCGGCGTATTTCGCCATCGACCTGTCGAAGCGGCGCGTTTCATGCGCCTCGTTGTTGAAATACTTGACCGTCTCGTAGTTCAGGAGGCTGTCGACCGCCTTGGTGTTCGCCTCCGTGTCGCTCTCATTCATTTCGCGGCGGTATTTCACGCGCCAGCGCGTGATCGCGAAGGTAAACCAGACATAGGTTCCGACCGTTGCGAGCGTCGTCAGCGCGATCCAAACGTTCAGGCTCCAGATCATGATCCCCGTGAAGATGATCAGCTGGAAAATCGTCGGAAAAATATTGAACAGCGCGAAAGACAGCAGCGTGTCGATGCCCTTGGTGCCGCGCTCGATGATGCGGGATAGGCCGCCCGTCTTGCGTTCGAGATGGAAACGCAGCGACAGTGTGTGCACATGCGCGAATGTCTGGACGCCCACTTCGCGCAAGGCATGATACTGTGCCTTTGCGAAGACACCGTCACGCAGCTGTGCAAAAGCCTGCATAAAGATGCGCGACAGAACAAAGGTGCCGATAAGGCCGAACGTCGCCGCTGCAACCGTTGCTGGCACCGAATGATGCGATGCCCGATCCGTGAGATCCGTAATCCAGCCGAAGATAACCGGCGAAATCGTGGTGGCCACAATCGCCAAAACAAGGCAAACCAGCGAGACGACGACCCTTAGCCTTAAATCCGCCCTGCCCTTCGGCCAAAGATAGGGGAGCAGCATATAAAGCGGCCTGAACGAGGGCGCGCCGTCGCCAGATTCCAGAAGTGGATGGGCCATTAAAATTCTTTCGATTTGGCGGCCGGAGCGTTTCCGCCATGGTAATCATCTCGTCCGAACATGGACGGCCGACCCGCAACCTTCAAGGCGAGAATTAGGCAAGACCATCATGAACGATATCCCCCGTCCCCATCCGGATAAAAAGCGCCTCTTTGCCTGCGTGTTTTGCGGCTCGTCGCACGGCGTCGATCCGGTCTATGCCGCGACTGCGAAACGGCTCGGCGAGCTGTTGGCGGCGAGCGGCTACGGGCTCGTCTTCGGCGGCGGCAATGTCGGGCTGATGGGCGAAGTGGCCCGCGCAGCCCGCGACGGCGGCGTACCCGTGCAGGGCATCCTGCCGGACTTTCTCAAACATCTTGAGCCGCCGCTGAAGGCGAAGGAGAAGGTCCTCATCACGCCGGACCTGCAGACCCGAAAGCTGAAGATGCTGGCGATGTCGGATGCGTTCATCATCCTGCCCGGCGGTCTCGGCACGCTCGACGAATATTTCGAGGTCGTGACGTCGGCGCAGCTGCGCGTGTTTGCCAAGCCGATCATCGTCGTCGATGTCGGCGGCTATTATGCACCGCTGCTGGCGCTGCTCGAAAACATCGTCAAGCAGGGCTTTGCCAAGCCCGAAGCGTTGAAGCTTCACCACCGGGTGACGACGGCCGACGACGCGATTGCGACGCTCAACCGCCTTCTTGCGCCGCAAGTCGAGGCCTGAGGCGGCCCTCCAGCGCCACGATCAGGAGCGCCAGCCACACGAAGGCGAAGCTGATCGCATCGATGCGGCCGAAATGCTCGTGAAAGCCGAGCGTGGCCAGCGCCAGCGTCAGGCTCGGCGTGAAATATTGCAGGAAGCCCAGCGTCGTCATGCGGATGCGCCGCGCGCCGGCGGCGAACATGGCGAGCGGTATCGCCGTAATCGGTCCGCCCGCAATCAGCAGCGCATCTTTCAGCAAATTGGGCGACGGAAACGCATCCTTCTCCGTCATGCCCCACCAGGCTACCAGCCCGAGCGTGAACGGAAACAGCAGCGCCGTTTCGACCAGAAGCCCGTCCATGGAATCGATCGGCGCTTTCTTGCGGAAATAGCCGTAGAAGCCGAAGGACAGCGCCAGCGAAAAGGCGATCCACGGCACGTGGCCGAGCGCGAACGCCTTGACGGCGACAGCGATCGCCGCCAGCACCACGCCCACCAGCCGGAACCGCGTCATGTGCTCGCCGAACAGGAATACGCCGAGCGCTATCGATAAAAGCGGTGTCAGATAATAGCCGAGGCTGGCCTCCACGAGCTGGTTCGTCGCCACGCAATAGATGTAGATCGTCCAGTTCGTGCTGATAAGGATGCTGGTCAGCGCCAGCGTGCCGAGCAGCTTCGGCGTCCTGAGGATGGTGACGACATGCGCCAGCCTTCCGCGCCAGGCCGTGACGATGGCCACGAAAATCGCGCACCACAGCACGCGATGCGTCGTGAGCTGGAACGGCGGCACTTCGCCCAGGAGGCGCCAGTAGAGCGGCGTGATGCCCCAGAACGCGTAGGCTGAGCCCGCATAGAGGAGCCCGGCGGCTTCACCCCGGTGGTCATTGGCACTGTCGGAGGACATCAGGTCGAACGCGGCTGCACGATCAGCTCGTTGAAGAAATCGGTCGGCGACACCTTAGTCATATCCGGCGGCAGGATGTTCAGAATTTGATTCAGATCGGCCATGCGTTCCGGTAATCGCCCGCCGGAAATGCCGATCGCGCTCATCAATGTTTCAATTTGTTTCGGATCGGCGGCGCAATTGACGACATCTTCGCGGGTTCGGCTTGAATGATCGGGCCCATCTCGACTCCTGCTGCGCTTACGCGCGGACGCCGTCGCGATAGAGCTTGTAGGTGATGGAGTCCGCCAGCGCCTCGAACGAGGCATCGACGATGTTGGGCGAGACGCCGACCGTCGACCAGCGCGCGCCTTTGCCGTCGGCACTTTCGATCATCACGCGGGTCACGGCCTCCGTGCCGCCCGTGAGAATACGCACCTTGTAATCGACGAGGCGCAGGTCCTGCAGGAAGCCCGAATATTTGCCGAGGTCCTTCCGCAGCGCGCTGTCGAGCGCGTTGACGGGACCGTTGCCGACGGCAACGTTGTGGAAGGTCTCGTCGCCGACTTTCACCTTCACCACAGCTTCCGACACGGTGATGGATTCGCCCAGCGCGTTGTGGCGGCGCTCGACCATGACGCGGAAGCTCTCCACATGGAAATAGTCGGGCACCTGCCCCAGCGCGCGCCGCGCCAGCAATTCGAATGAGGCTTCGGCGCCGTCATAGGCGTAGCCCAGGAATTCTCGCTGCTTCACGTCTTCGAGCAGGCGCGCCAGACGGCCGTCGCGCGCGTCTATATCGATGCCGGCCTCCGAGAGCCGCACGAGGAGACTCGATTTGCCGGCCTGATCGGAGACGAGAATCCGCCGCTTGTTGCCGACGCTTTCGGGCGGCACGTGCTCGTAGGTCCGCGGATCCTTCTGTACGGCGGAGGAATGAAGGCCGCCCTTGTGCGCGAAAGCCGAGGGACCGACATAGGCCGAATGGCGGTGCGGCGCGCGGTTGAGGATTTCGTCCAGCAGGCGCGAGGTTTTCGTGATGGTCGCGAGAGCCTCACGACTGATGCCCGTCTCGAATTGCGACGCATAAGGCTCTTTCAGCAGCAGGGTCGGGATCAGCGCGCAGAGATTGGCGTTGCCGCAACGCTCGCCCAAACCGTTGAGCGTGCCCTGGACCTGCCGCGCTCCGCCGCGCACCGCGGCCAGCGTCACCGCGACCGCCTGCTCCGTATCGTTGTGGGCGTGGATGCCGAGCGCGGCTTGCGGCAGCGCCGACTTCACCGCCGCGACGATGCGATAGACGTCTTCCGGCAGCGTGCCGCCATTGGTGTCGCAGAGCACCAGCCAGCGCGCGCCGGCCTCGTGCGCGGCTCTGAGACATTCGAGCGCGTAAGTGGCGTTGGCCTTGTAGCCGTCGAAGAAATGTTCGGCATCGAACAGCGGCTCGCGTCCTTTGGCCTTCACCGCGGCGATCGATTCCGTGATGCCTTCGACGTTTTCGCCGCGCGGGATTTCCAGCGCGACGTCGACCTGGAAATCCCAGGTCTTGCCGACGAGACAGACGGCGTCGGACTTCGCATCGAAGATGGCCGCGAGGCCCGGATCGTTGGCGGCGCTACGCCCCGCCCGCTTGGTCATGCCGAACGCGGTCATACGCGCGTGTTGCAGCGGCAGCGTCTCCGAGAAGAACGCCGTATCCGTCGGATTGGCGCCGGGCCAGCCGCCCTCGATGTAATCGAGCCCCAGCGCATCCAGCGCCAGCGCGATCTGGCGCTTGTCCTCGACGGAGAAATCGACCCCTTGCGTCTGCGCGCCGTCGCGCAGCGTGGTGTCGAACAGGAAGAGGCGTTCGCGGGTCATGCGGAGAGGCCCCCCACCCGACGCGGCTCACGCCGCGTCGACCTCCCCGCAAGGGGGAGGTGGGATGTGAATTTATTTTTGGCGGTTGTCCAAAGCGCGTCCGCGCAATCACGGTTCGTACAATTGCGGTTCGCACAATCGCGCGATATCGCAAGCCGCACGGTCTCACCTCCCCCTTGCGGGGAGGTCGAAATCGCGGCACGCGATTTCGGGTGGGGGGCCTTCATCGCTTGACCTCCCAGGTCGTGCCCGAAGGTCCATCCTTCAGCACGATGCCTTTCACCGCGAGCGCGTCGCGGATGCGATCGGACTCCTGGAAGTCCTTCGCCTTGCGTGCAGCGTTGCGGGCGGCGATGGCGGCTTCGATCTCTTTCGCGTCGAGCGTCGTGCGCGCGGCGATCCTTTCCGGCTTCAGCGAGAAGCCCAGCAATGCAAGGCCGCCGGCGATCTCCGCGGGCTGCGACTGATGCAGTTCCGAGATGGCCTGCGGCGTGTTGAGATCGTCCGACAGGGCGGCGAGCACTTTTTCACTCACGCGCGGCGCATCGACATCGGCCACTGCCTGATACCACCGCTCGAGAATGCCCCAGCTTTCCTTCATCCCGTGCACGGTCCAGTCCATCGGCTGGCGGTAATGCGAACGCAGCATGTTGAAGCGCAGCACTTCGCCCGGCCAATCCTCGAGCAGCTCGTGAATCGTCACGAAATTGCCGAGGCTCTTGGACATCTTCTCGCCTTCGACATTCAGGAAGCCGTTGTGCATCCAGACCTTCGCGAGCGCATGATTGTGATGGGCGCTTTCGCTCTGGGCGATTTCGTTCTCGTGATGGGGGAACATCAGATCGATGCCGCCGCCGTGAATGTCGAAGGTCTCGCCCAGATATTGCGCGCTCATCGCCGAGCATTCGATGTGCCAGCCGGGACGGCCGCGGCCCCAGGGGCTTTCCCAGCCGGGCGTTTCCGCATCGGACGGCTTCCACAGCACGAAATCCATCGCATTGCGCTTGTAGGGTGCCACTTCAACGCGCGCGCCGGCCACCATCTCGTCCAGCGAGCGCCGCGACAGCTTGCCGTAATCGGGCTTCGACGAGACGTCATACAACACGTGACCTTGCTCTACATAAGCATGGCCGCCCGCGACCAGCGTCTCGATCATCGCGATCATCTGCCGGACATGCTCGGTCGCGCGCGGCGTAACGGTCGGCGGCAATGCGCCCAGCGCCGCGGCGTCCTCGGCGTAGATCTTCCCTGTTTCTTCGGTGATCTCGCGCACGACATTGAGGATGGGCAGGTTGCGGCCGCCGAGGCGTTCCTTCGCCCGCGCGTTGATCTTGTCGTCGATGTCCGTGATGTTGCGAACGTAGGTGACGTGCGTCTCGCCGTAGAGATGGCGCAGAAGCCGGAACAGCACGTCGAACACGATCACCGGCCGCGCATTGCCGATATGGGCGTAGTCGTAGACCGTCGGCCCGCACACATAGAGGCGAACGTTCTTCGGATCGAGCGGCGCGAACACTTCCTTGGTCCGCGTGAGCGTGTTGTAGAGCTTGAGCGTCACGACGCATCCCCATCGCTGTCATGGCCCGCGAATGCGGGCCACCCAGGTGGCATCTGCGTCGGATGCCTGGGACTTAGTCCGATCTTGAATCTATCTTCTGACGACATGCCGGTCTCAACTGGGTGGCCCGCATTCGCGGGGCCATGACAGCGTTGTTTATGAGAATGTCTCATCTTTCGCATAGCGCAAGCTACGGAAGAGAGAACAACTTTAGCGATAATTTTCAGGCAGACGGGTTCATCGCGGCGTCAGCCGCAAATCGTCGCTCGACAGATGAGACCAAAACCGGTCACGCAACGTCCCCGTGAAGCCGCGCGAGGGCTTTCGCGCGTCCGATGAGGGGTAGCAGCTTTTTCAGCTCCGGTCCATGCTCGCGGCCCGTCAGCGCCAGCCTTAACGGATGGAACAGCGCGCGGCCCTTGGCGCCGGTCGCGCCCGAAACGGCCGCGGTCCACACGCCCCAGCTCGTTTCGTCGAAGGGTTCGGGCGGCAACAGCTTCGACGCTTCTTCGGCGAGCGTCTTGTTTTCGATCACCGGCGTCACCGGTCCCGTCACCAGCGTCCAGAGATCCTTCGCGTCCGCGAGCCGCGCGAGATTGGGCCGCGCCGCCTCCCAGAACGCCGCGCCGCCGCCGACGCTCATCGTATCGAGGCGCGCCTTGACCGACTCGTAAGGCGTCGCGTGCAGCAGCTTCGCATTCAGCGCGAAGAGCTCGTCCGGCACGAAATGCGCCGGCGCGCGGCCGATCTTCTCGAAGGAGAATTCCTGCGCGAGCACCTCGAGCGAGGCTTTCACGTCCACGGGATCGGACGTGCCGGTCTTCGCGAGATAGCAGTCGACGGCCAGCGCCTCGATGCCGTCTTCGCGCAGGCTGCGCAGCGACAGAGAGCCGAGCCGTTTCGACAAGGCTTCGCCGCCGGCGCCGACCAGCAACGGAAAATGCGCGAAAGCGGGCACCGGCGCGCCGAGCGCTTCGAAGATCTCGATCTGCGCCGCCGTGTTGGTGACGTGATCCTCGCCGCGGATGACGTGGCTCACCTGGAAATCGATGTCGTCGACGACCGAGGGGAACGTGTAGAGATAGGTGCCGTCTTCGCGGATGAGCACGGGATCGGACAGCGTCGCCGTGTCGATCTCGACATCGCCGCGCAGCAGATCGCGCCACCTCACCTTTCCCTGCGAAAGCCGGAACCGCCAATGCGGCCGCCTGCCTTCGCTTTCGAGCTTCGCGCGATCGGCGTCGCTCAATGCAAGCGCGGCACGATCGTAAACCGGCGGCTTGTGCGCGGCGATCTGGCGCTTGCGCTTGCGGTCGAGCTCGGCGGCGGACTCATAGGCGGGATAAAGCCGGCCGTTGGCTTTCAGCGTCTCCGCCGCTTTCGTGTGCGCATCGGCGCGTTCGATCTGCCGCGCGAAGAGATCGTGCGCGATGCCGAGCCAGCCGAGGTCTTCCAGGATCGCCGCTTCGAACTCGGGCCTGGAGCGCGCGACATCGGTGTCGTCGATGCGCAGCAGGAATTTCGCGCCTTCTTTTTTCGCAAAGAGATAATTGAGCAGCGCCGTGCGCGCATTGCCGACATGCAGCAGTCCGGTCGGCGACGGCGCGAAACGGACGAGACCGGTCATTCCCGCGCGTCCCGGAAGGCGTTGGTGATCGGATAGCGCCGGTCGCGGCCGAAATTGCGCGCGCTGATCTTGACGCCCGGCGGGGCCTGGCGGCGCTTGTATTCGGAGATATAGAGCAGATGCTCGATGCGCTTGACGGTCGCGGGATGAAAGCCCTTGCGGCACACCTCTTCGAACGACATCTCCTTCTCCACCAGGCATTCGAGGATGCCGTCGAGGATCTCGTAAGGCGGCAGCGAATCCTCGTCCTTCTGGTCGGCGCGCAATTCGGCCGAGGGCGGGCGCGTGATGATGTTCTCCGGCATGACGCGGCCCTTCGGCCCCAGCGCCTTCAAGGGAACATTCTGGTTGCGCCAGCGCGCGAGGCGGAAGACTTCCATCTTGTAGACGTCTTTCAGCACATTGTAGCCGCCGCACATGTCGCCATAGAGCGTGGCATAGCCGACGCTCATCTCCGACTTGTTGCCGGTGGTCAGCACCATCGGCCCGAACTTGTTGGAGATCGCCATCAGGAGCACGCCGCGGATGCGCGACTGGATGTTCTCTTCCGTCGTGTCCGCGTGCTTGCCTTTGAACGCCGGCGCCAGCGCTTCGCCGAAGGCCGCCACCATGGGCTCGATCGAGATGATCTCGTACGGCACGCCGAGCAGTTTCGCGGCGCTCGCCGCATCGTCGAGACTCTCCTGCGACGTATAGCGCGACGGCATCATCACGCAGCGCACGCGTTCCGGTCCCAAGGCGTCGACGGCGACGGCCGCCGACAGCGCGGAATCGATGCCGCCCGACAATCCCAGCACGACGCCGGGAAAGCGGTTCTTGTTCACGTAATCCCTGAGGCCCAGCATCATCGCGTGATAGACGGACGGCTCGCGGGCTTCTTCCGCGCATGTCTCGCCGGGCGCGCACACCCATTTGCCGTTCGTCTTCGTCCAGTCGGTGACGACGACGCGCTCTTCCCAGGCCGGCAACGCCCAGGCGACGGAGCGGTCGGCATTGACGACCAGCGAAGCGCCGTCGAACACCAGCTCGTCCTGCCCGCCGACCTGATTGAGGTAGATCATCGGCAGGCCCGCTTCGGTGACGCGCGCGGCGACGAGATTGAGGCGCAGATCTTCCTTGCCGGCTTCGAACGGCGAGCCGTTCGGCACCAGAAGAATTTCGCCGCCGGTCTCGCTCAGGCATTCGACGACATCGGGCGTCCAGATGTCTTCGCAGATCGGAATGCCGACGCGCACGCCGCGGATGTTGAGCGGCCCCGGCAGCGGCCCGGGCGCGAAGACGCGCTTCTCGTCGAACACGCCGTAATTGGGCAAATCGACCTTGTAGGTGTGCGCGGCGATCCTGCCGCCGTCGAGCAGCAGCACCGCGTTGTAAAGCTTGCCGCCGTCGACCCATGGCGCGCCGATCAGCACGGCGGGCCCGCCGTCGGCGGTGTCTTTCGCGAAGGCTTCGATGGCTTCGCGCGCATCGGCCTGCAGCGCCGGCTTCAACACGAGATCTTCCGGCGGATAGCCGACGATGTAGAGCTCGGAGAACAGGATGAGGTCGGCGTCTTTCGCCTTCGCGCGCGCGGCCCGCGCCATGCGCAGATTGCCGGCGATGTCGCCCATCACGGGATTGAGCTGCGCCAGCGCGATTTTGAGCCGATCGGTCATGCGCGCTGTTTAGAGCGGAATGGCGTGGGGGTGAAGGGTCGCATCTCACGACATATAAGCATCAACAGCGATCCCACCTCCCCTTGATGGGGAGGTCGACACGATCCGCGCAGCGGATTGTGTCGGGTGGGGTGGGGATGCCGGCGCGACCCCCACCCGAATTCGCGTGCCGCGAATTCGACCTCCCCGCAAGGGGGAGGTGGGATCGCAGGGTTGAAGTGGCTTACGCCCGGGCCGCGTAGGCTTCGGAGGCCGGCCTGCTGCCGGAGGGACGGCAGGCGTCGTCGATCAGCAGCGCGGTCTCGAGCGCCTGGCGGGCTTCCTCGGGACGCACCAGCGCAGGCGAGCCGAGACGCACCGCGTTGACGAAGGCGCCGACCGACTCGCCCAAGGGATCGTTGAGCACGAGCGGCTGCAGCGCGTGGCGCGTGGAGTTCTTCACTTCGCGCGTCATGAAATCGATCTCGATCGTGCCGTCGTCATAGATCGCGCGCATGCCGCGCTGGCGATCGCTGGAGACGCGGCTGGCCCTGAGATTCGCTTCGGCGCCGTTCTCGAACGCGACGGTCGCCGACACATCGTCGGGATGGCGGCTGTGGCTCATCAAGCCGCGCGCCGAGACGTCGCCGATGGCGCCGGGAATGAGGCGATGGACGAGATCGAGGTCGTGGATCATCAGGTCGAGCACGACGCTGACATCGGCGCCGCGGCCCGTCCACGGACCGGTGCGCCAGCATTCGACCTTCTTCGGCGCGTCGAAATCGAGAAGCCCGGTGCGCTGGAACACGAAGCGTTCCTGGTGGCCGACGGTCAGCACGCAGTTGTTGATCTCGGCCAGCGCGATCAGCCCGTCCGCCTCGTGGAGGTCGGTGGCGATCGGCTTCTCGACCAGCACATGGATACCGGCATTAAGGAAGGCGCGGACCAGCGCGCCATGCGTCACGGCCGGGGAGCAGATGGAAACGAGGTCGACCTTGCCGATCAGCTCGCGCCAGTCGGCCGAGACCGGGACGCCGTGCTTGGCCAGCGCATCCTTGCGCGCATCGACGCTGGGGTCGGCAATGCCGGCCAGCGCCACGCCCGGAAGCGCGGCATATTTCGTGGCGTGATGGCGGCCGAAGGCGCCGAAACCGACGACGCCGGCCTTGAGGAGGCCGGGCTCCTGGTTCTTACCTGCAAGCAACGCACTACCCCGTGGGCTTGGACAGGGTGAACAGAGCCATGGGCGTGGGTTGGGGGCCACACATAAAATGTTTCGGCTTGTTACACCCCCCGCCCCTGCTAGGTTACTTCTGTTCAGGAACCGCACAGAACATGGTTAAGGAGGGGTAAAATGACCTCACAAAAAAATCGGGAAATCAGGCTGAAGAAGCGCCCGGTCGGCATGCCGACGCCCGCCGACTTCGAGCTGGCCGAGACTCAGGTGGCCGCGCCGGGGCCCGGCCAGGTCCTCGTCCGCAACATCTTCATGTCCGTCGATCCCTATATGCGCGGGCGCATGGTGGACCGGGAAAGCTATGTGCCGCCCTTCCAGATCGGCGAAGCGCTCTCGGGCGGCGCCGTGGGCCAGGTGGTCGAGTCGAAGAACGACCGCTTCAGACGCGGCGACTACGTCAACAATTTCTCCGGCTGGCGCGAATGGTTCGTCACCGAGGGCGGCGAGCTGACCAAGATCGATCCCGCGATCGCGCCGCTCTCGGCCTATCTCGGCACCTTCGGCATGCCGGGCCTGACGGCCTATGCCGGGCTCCTGAAAGTGGGCGAGCTGAAGGACGGCGAGCGCGTGTTCGTCTCGGGCGCGGCCGGCGCCGTCGGCGCGGTCGTCTGCCAGATCGCCAAGGCGAAGGGCTGCTACGTCGTGGGCTCGGCCGGCTCCGACGACAAATGCCAATGGCTCACCAAGGAGGCGGGCGTCGACAAGGCGATCAATTACAAGAAAGCGGGCCCGCTCGAGGCCGCGGTGCGCGCCGCGTTCCCGCAAGGCATCGACGTCTATTTCGACAATGTCGGCGGCGATCACCTGAATGCGGCGCTGGGCAACATGCGGCCCAACGGCCGCCTGCCCATCTGCGGAATGATCGCGCAGTACAACGCCACCGAAATGCCGCCGGGACCGTCGAACATCATCGCCGTAATTCCCTTACGCCTCACCATCAGGGGCTTCATCGTCTCCGACTGGGGCCATCTGATGCCGGATTTCATCCGCGACATGTCGGGCTGGGCCAAGGCCGGCAAGCTCAAATGGAAAGAGACGATCGTCGACGGCATCGAGAACGCGCCCAAAGCCTTCATCGGCCTCTTCCACGGCGACAACATGGGCAAGATGCTGGTGCGGGTCGGGCCGGACAAGGCGGTGTGAGGCTGGGCTTGTCCTCCGAAGCGCGCAGCGCGAAGGAGGAAGCGCGGGCGCCCTCGCCCGCATTTCCTTCACCGGGACCGCGGGCATCCTGCCCGCCTTTCCGGGCCAAACGAGATCGCGACGGAATGCACCGGCGTCGATCGCAATGCCCCGGGAGCGCGGGCGCCCCGCCCGCATTTGCGGACTCGATCTCGCCGGATGCGAAGACTCCACAGGGACCGCGGACATTCCTCCTTCGCTGCTTCGCAGCTTCGGAGGACTTGCCTCCGAACCAGCCGAAGCCTTGGCGAAGGCTGGCCTGTCCGCATTTCCGGATTTGAAGCCTTGACCATTGCCAGCGGCGACACGCCGGTCTTCGCGTTTCTTCCTGGGACCGCCGGCGTCCCGCCGGCCTTTGTCGGGCCAGACGAGATCGCGGCAGCAATGTCGCGGTGTCGATAGCCATCAGGTCGGAGCGCAGGCGTCCCGACCGCACTTCGATGGCACGAAAGGGGGACGGGATTGGCTGTCACCGACATTCTGCTTGGTTTAGGATAGATGAAACCTTCTCTGTGATGGGCCATGCTTCCCACTGTATTCTTGTCTCTCTCCGGCAAAGACGAAGCTTTCGTCAAGCGCGTCCAAGAGCATTTGCCCGATGGCCTTGCCTACTTCTACCCAAGAAGTTTTGCGAACGGCGAAAATCTTATATCCGCTATGGAAGAGCGCACTGAGCAGGCATCGATCTTCGTACTTTTTGTCTCAAGGGCCTCAATCGAGTCTTGCTGGGTAAACTTTGAAGTTGACCGCGCGAAATTAGCCCGCATCAAGCGGCCCGACCTTAGACTGCTTGCATTTCCAATTGAAGCTGACGTTACCCATGAGGAACTGCCCGCGTGGATGAGAGAATATTGGATTCCAAAAGCGGGACAAACGCCACGCGATATTGCGCGCTACATCCGCAACGTCTTGGCCGGCGTGTTCATGGTCAAGCTACACACCACAAAACCGTATGGACGTGGTGCGATCCTCGATCAGCTGGCTCGCGATTACCAGAATGCGATCCTCGCAAATCGCGAAGGCCCTAATGTTTTCGTATTTGCCGGAAATGAAGGAATCGGTCGCCGAACCGTAGAGCGAGAGTTTCTTGCACAAACATTTCCGGGGACGCCCGAGCTTAACTTTGGCCCAGAATTCCAACTTCCCCAATTCGCGGATTTAGCCGACCTCTACCGCGCGATGCGGCAGGAAATCGAAGCCGACTTTTCCATCGCCAAATTCCAACGGGACTTGGAGGCATTTAACAACTTAAGCATCGACGAACGTGTACTTGAGATCGCACGGAACATCATTCATTTCGGCGAGCTAGGTCAGTCTGTGACCATTGTCACCGGCAACGGAATTTTTGAGGACAAAGGGCTTCTAAAGCCATGGGTTCCTCTACTTTTTCGCGCCATGGAGTCGAGCCAACGAGCGAAATTATGTATCGTTAGCAATAGGCAAATCCACGAGTACGAGACTATTCCTCATAAGAATCTCTTGCAGATCCACATTCCACACCTTCAAGACAGCGATATTCGCGCGCTGATGATTGCCACTGCGCCCGCTTTCGGCGCGGAGCCCCAACTCCCAAATGCGGACGTGATAAGCGCGATTGGCGGTCATCCCGGCATTGCGAAGGCAACGACGCGGTTGATCGCACAAAAAGGCGCTTTCGTCCTAAACAATGATATGAGGGAGTTGTACAGCATCCAGGACGAAGTCCTTAGCGAGAGTCTCGATTTCGCCAATCTGTCGCCAATCGAAAAGGATGCGCTATCGATTCTGAGTTGGGTTCCACGTCTAGATGGCCAGATGCTAAAAGACGTTATTGTTCAAAGACACGCGATCTCCGTCGAGGAATTCGCAGAATCATTGGGAAATCTAATCCTGAGTTGCCTAGTCCAAGTATCGGGCTCGAGTTACCTCATTTCGGCCCCGATCCGCGGGCTCTTCCGACGGAAGTTTGGCTACGGCTCTGTCGAACTTAGGACAGCATTTTCTCAAGCCCTCAAGGCAGCCTGGGCGGAGTCGGCCAAGGACGACCGTCTCCGGATCGATCTCTTCGATGCTGTGATTTACATGATCGCGCTTGAAGGTGGAACGCTCACCCCAGAGTTCAAAGGCCTGCTGCTGCCTTCGACACTCCAAGAAGTTGTACGCGAAACATATGACAGGGGACATGATGACGACGCCGCGTTGAAGCGCGTAGTGAGCTGGGGTCTGCCAGCAAAAATCATGAAGATGGACGAAACGACAAGAGAGGAGATTCTTTCGTATGTCGTTCGCGCTCAGACTCGATTGCAGGATAAAAACGGCGTTCAAGAGACGCTTAAGTTCATTGATGATCGCGGATACAGATCGCGATTTTACTTGCGTAGCTTTTTCATCCGTCACAGCGGGGGAGATTTGAATGAGGCCGCAGGCTTGTTGCTAAAAGCGCGTACCGCCAAAAAGTATATGCGCCGCGTGATCGGGGATCTTGCCCTGTGCTATCAGAAGCTTGGGATGTGGCCTGAGCTTCAACAGCTGCTGAAAGATGAGGAACGCTACGCAGACTCGAACGACGTCCTATTAGATGTCAAGATAGGAACACTTATTGCGCAGGGTGATTACAAAAATGCGGAAATCGCCATCCGTAATCTACGAACTCATCCATATGAAGATGGAAGAGCCGATAGTCGCGCCGCAATGATACTGATGCAGCGCGACCGCGATTATGCTGGAGCACAAACGCTTCTGA
>DATKON010000094.1:0-5043 GCA_035524575.1 Rhizomicrobium sp. | reverse complement strand
ACGACCACGCCAGAGTTCAATAGGGCGACGCAACCAGTTCAGCCTGTTTCGCATCTGACGCCAGTGCAATCGCAGTCGATGTCTGTGATCAGTAAGGCGTTGAAGATCACCGGCCAGCTCGAGAGCACCGAGAACATCCAGATCGACGGCGAAGTCGAAGGTGATGTGCGCGGCGTGGTCGTGAAAGTCGGTCAGAATGCCAAGGTCAAAGGCTCCGTCTACGGCGACGAAGTCGAGCTGTCCGGCACGGTCGACGGCAAGATCGAAGCGAAGAAGGTTGTCCTGACGAGCTCGGCCCACATGTCGGGCGACGTCATCCATCAGGACATCACGATCCAGTCGGGCGCGTATATCGCCGGCCATTGCCGGCCGGAGTACGGCAAGTCGCAGTCGACGCCGATCCTGTCACGTCCGAAGGAAGTTCTTCCGCGCGCCTGACCTCGTCAGTCGCCGCTATAGCCGTACAGCCCGGGCGGACGGCCGCGTGCAGTTTCAATCGCGGCGTCCGCTTGCGGCATCGCTTCCGCGACCGCATTCCTGTAGCAGGTCGCGTCGCTGTTCAGTCCGACCGGATACTCATCGATCAACTGCCGGCAGACCTGGTCGGCGGCCATGTGCACGCGCCGGCGCAACTCGCGAGCGCCGCGGAACGTGCGCAGGTCGAGATCATCCGTGCGGACGGGCTGCGACAGCGAAACGTTTTCGATGGGCACATTCAGCCGGAAATGATCCGTGCGATAGCGCGGGGCGATGACGATCACCTCGTCCGCGGCGACCGTTGCATAAGGCCGTGGCGGCCCATAGGGCGGGCCCGTAGCTCTGTGCCGCGGCGTGTGACGACGACAAAACGAGCCCCGCCCCCGTTGCGATGACAGCCGCGACGGCGGCCGCAAAAATGCGCATGAAGAACTCCTGCCAAACAGGTCGCCGACGACGGCGCCGTATCGACAACGTGCACAAAAGTGCGGCGTTCCCCGGCGGGGTAAGGCGAAAAGAAGGCGCGGGAGCCGGTCGCTCCCGCGCGCCGAAACGGCTGCCCCTTCTCGATGTTCTAACGTTCTCCGCGCGCTTCGCCGATCGCGAAATTGACTTTCGGCTGTGCGTTGTCCATCGCATTGCGATAGCAGGATGTATCGCTCGCAAGCCCGTGCGGATAGATCTCTGCCAGCTTCTTGCAGATATTATGCGCCGCGACGATCGTGCGCAGCCTCAGCTCGCTTGCGCCCGTTTCGGTGCAGAGATCGAGATCCGCAGTTTGTATGCGCTGCGACATGGTCACTCTCTCAAGCGGTACGTTGAGTCTGAAAAATCCATATTGAGTTTGCGTGCGCGGCGCGCTGACCGTGACATTCTCCGCCGGATCATATCCTCCGTACGTGCCTCCTGCCGATGTGCCGCAAGCGGCAAAAGCCGGCCCCGCAAATCCCAATCCAATCGAACCTGTCATCAACAACAACGCCGTCGCCTTGAACCGCATGACAATGCTCCTGTTGGAGGGATGTCCGATACATGCAATTGGCGGACATCACGGTGGAAGGCCGATCTAGCATATTCCGTCTACGGACTGATCTCATTTGTTCTGTGACGCAACGAATTGTGAAATTTGTTCCGCGAGTTGCTGGCCTCCTGACTCCGCGATTTTTCCCGATGCGCTCATGCGCTGTCGCCCACCTTGCTTAATGGCGATAAGCAAGACGATCGACGTCGCAGCGGTGTCGGCGCGGATGATTACGATCTGTATACGGATGAATTATGTCCGGCGCGCCGCGACGGGAGCGCTCGCGCCTACTTCACTTCGAGCGGAATCCCCGCTGCGTGCTTGCTGGCGCGGATGGCAAGCGCCGTCTTGACGCTGGCGACGTTCTTCGCGGCCGTGAGCGTGTCGGTGATGAAGGACTGGAAGTGGGAAAGATCCGGCGCCACGCAGCGCAGGAGAAAATCGACCTCGCCCGACAGCATGAAGCAGTCGCGCACCTCGGGCCAGGCGCGGGTCTGTTCCTCGAAGCGCTTCAGGTCGGCCTCGGCCTGGCTGGCAAGACCCACGAAGGCAAAACCGGTGACCTCAAAGCCGAGGGCCTTCGAGTCCAGGTCGGCATGGTAGCCCTTGATGTAGCCGGCCTTCTCCAGGGCTCGCATCCGCCTCAGGCATGGCGGCGCCGTAATCTTCGCGCGCCGAGACAGCTCGACATTGGTGATCCGCCCGTTTTCCTGAAGCTCGTAAAGGATGCGAAGATCGATGGCGTCGAGCTTGTGATGCTCCATCTCTGATCCCGTCGGGTGAAAAAGCGTCGGCACCTTACCGCTCGCCACCCGTGGCACGCAATAAAATTTCTCAGGCTCCAGGCACAGCCGGGCACTCCGCTGCCGGAACTTTGCCCCTGAACCCTGGAATCGGACAAATGCAGCCCGGCATCGCACCCGAGCGAGCGCGGAGGAAAGACCCATCAACAAAGGCTTTGATGCGCACGCTTGACCTTTTCATGACGGCTTCCGATATGAACCGACGAGGGGGCCGCTTGCGGCTGGAAATCCCGAATCCGGTCTGCAGGGGCGCCATGGCAAGCGACGGTTCGTTGCACGAAAAAGTCATCATTCTCGGAAGTGGACCGGCCGGCGCAACAGCCGCGATCTATGCCGCGCGCGCGATGCTGAAGCCGGTGATGATCGCGGGGCTGCAGCCAGGCGGCCAGCTGACCATCACCACGGAAGTTGAGAACTATCCCGGCTTCGCGGAAGCCGTGCAGGGCCCGTGGCTGATGGAGCAGATGCAGGCGCAAGCCGAGCATGTCGGAACGCGCCTCGTGCACGACACGATCGCGGCCGTCGATCTGGGCCGCCGACCCTTCGTGCTCGAAGGCGACTCCGGGGACCGCTATCACGCGGAGACGCTGATCATTGCGACGGGGGCGCAGGCGAACTGGCTGGGCCTTCCGTCCGAAGAGAAGTTCAAGGGCTTCGGCGTTTCGGCCTGTGCGACATGCGACGGATTTTTCTTCCGCGGCAAGAACGTGGCAGTGGTCGGCGGCGGTAATACAGCGGTCGAAGAGGCCCTGTTCCTGACGAATTTCGCAGATCACGTCACCCTTATCCACCGGCGCGACACGCTGCGCGCGGACAAGACCAATCAGATGCGGCTTCACGCCCATCCAAAGGTCTCCGTGCTTTACGACACGGTCGTTGAAGAAGTTCTGGGCGCGCAGAACCCGTCTTCGGTCACCGGCATTCGCATTCACAATCATGCGACGGCTGCCCGTTCGGAGCTCGCCGTCGACGGTCTATTCATTGCCATCGGCCACTCGCCCGCTACGCAGCTCTTCAAGGGCCAGCTCGACATGGATGCAGAGGGCTACATCGTCACGGCGCCGGACTCGACGCGGACCAGCGTCGAGGGTGTGTTCGCCGCAGGCGACGTGAAGGACAAGGTGTTTCGTCAAGCCGTGACCGCAGCCGGCATGGGCTGCATGGCCGCACTCGAGGCGGAGCGTTTTCTCGCGGGCCGACACTAGGTCCGCAGATCGGGGACTGAACATGGACTGGGACAAGCTTCGCATCTTCCACGCGGTGGCCTCGGCCGGCAGCTTCACCCATGCCGGACAGATGCTCGCGCTCAGCCAGTCGGCGGTCAGCCGGCAGATCAGCGCGCTCGAAGAAGAGATCCTGACGCCTCTGTTTCAGCGCCATGCCCGCGGACTGACGCTCACCGACGAAGGCGAGCTTCTTTACGGCGCCGTTTCGGACGTGCTGGCGCGCCTCGGCCAGGCGGAAGAAGCCCTGAAGAACGCGCAGTCCGCCCCGCGCGGCTCGCTCAAGGTGACGTCAAGCCACGGCATCGGCGTCTACTGGCTCCTTCCGCGCCTCAACGAATTCCTGCGCGACTTCCCCGAACTGCAGATCCATCTCGTGCTCGAAGACCGCGAGCTCGACCTTGCACAGCGCGAGGCCGACATCGCGCTCCGCATGCGCGCGCCGGTGCAGGCCGACCTGATCCAGCGCAAGCTGTTCACCGTGCACTATCACGCCTATGCGTCGCCAGATTATATCGCGCGGGTGGGCAAGCCCGACACGTTCGAGGATTTGGTGAAGCATACCGTGATCGTTTATGGCGAAACCGCCGCACCGGAAATCCGCGACGTCAACTGGCTGCTCGATGCCGCGCGCCGCATGGCGCCCGATGGATCCGCGCACGCGGTCCGCATCAACAACATCACCGGTATCCTTAAAGCTTGCGAAGCCGGCGCCGGCATTGCGGCGCTGCCCGATTACCTTGCGCACGACAATCCGCATCTCGTGCCGCTTTTTCCCGGCGTCGAAGGGCCATCGTTTGATGCCCATCTCGTCTACTGCGACGCTTTGCGCCAGTCCAAGCGCGTGGCGGCCTTCCGTGATTTCCTTGTGAAAGCAGCCAGGGACTGGCGTTTTTGAATAACAGTCTTGTGAATGCGGACTGTTGAATCTCGCAGGCGATGCCCTTATGTCCACTTTTGTCGCCACGTTCCCCCCACGTTGGCGAACCCTAGCGAAGGTATTGACTTCGCCGCCTCGCACTCTCCCCCCGGGTGCGAGGCGCCCTTCGCTTAAAACCCCCACAAAACTTCGCAGAGCGCCGATCGAAACGATGGGCGCGCGAAAAGCGCTCTTCGCTGAAAACCCTTCCGAACAAACATCGCTAAAATGCCGGATTACATGCGCTACATGAACGGCGCGTAACCCGCATGTCGCTCGCGATAAGAATTTCGCCGAGACAATCCTCCCCCGAACGAAGTTTGGGGGAGGGGGACCGCGAAGCGGTGGAGGGGGCGACGTTAGCACATCGCGGCGGCGGCCCCCTCCGTCACGCGACTTCGTCGCGCGCCACCTCCCCCACGCTGCGCGCGGGGGAGGATTATCACAGACTCATTCGTCTGAAGCTTCGACCCGCTCGCCTACGCCGCCGTCTTCTGATGTGCGGCCACGATGTGCTCGGCGAGCTTGCCGGTGAGCTCGGCCAGATGATCGAACTCCGTTTCGAACGTACCGACACCTTGCGTCAGCGACCTCAGATCG
>DATKON010000093.1:0-28983 GCA_035524575.1 Rhizomicrobium sp. | reverse complement strand
TTGCGCACGACGACGCGGCTATCGCTGTTGTCGTTGAACTGGCCGAGCACCATCGCGAAGGACGCGTCGCTGCCGCCTCTGAGCTCGCCATAGCCGCTCGGGCTGCCCTTCGACCACTGGCCCGAGAACACGCTGCCGTTCGTTTCCGTGACAACGCCGTTGCCGGAGCGCTCGCCGTCCTCGAACTCGCCGGCGTATTTTTCGCCCGAATTCGTCTTGTAAACGCCCAGCGTGTATTTGCCTTTTTCCCAGCGGCCCTTGTACCAGGAGCCGTCGTCATAGGTCTCGACGCCGCTGCCTTCCTGGACGCCGTCTACCAGCTCGCCCTGGTAATGTCCGTTTGCCTGGCATTGCGCGAGCGTGCCGTCGCTCTTGCGGCAGGATTTCGAGATCGTTTCGTCTTTCGTGCCGTAACCGCTCTTCTTTGCCTGGGCTTCGTCGGAGGCTTCGTCCGCGGTCTTGGCCTCGCGGTTGGCATTGTCGGCAGCGCCGAAAGCGTTGGCGGCCGCATCGCAGGCCTGGCCCTCGTCGTCGCGCGCGGCCTTGACCAGATCGTAGTAGTCCGCCGGCAATCCACCCTTTGATGGCGAGCCCGCCGCATTGAGCGATGTCCTTCCGGGGGCCGTTTCCGTCGGATTGAAGTGATTGATCACGATCGCCACCGCCACGCCGAGAAGAACGATCATGGCAACCGCGAGGATATTGAAGAACCGTTTCATAAAGCTCCGCCCCATTTCGCCGCTGGAAACAAGGAGCACTGCCCTGAACCCACCCGGAATCGCCGACCTACGCGAGCCTGTTCGCGCCAGTTATACAGAACGTCACGTCTGTCCGTTCGAGCCTGCCCTGTCCCCGACCGGCGATAGCCCATCCTAGCAAAATCCCGGCCGGAATGAAGTCCGCCGGGGCTGCTGCAAAGGGACCCGCGCGTTGAGCGCGACGGAGTGCGATTTACCCGCAGGGACAGTCGAATAGCTGACAATTGATGCCCCGCGCTCGCCCATCGCCCGGCACTGGAGGACGTTCACCGTTTACTGTAGAAGAAGATTGCGTACGGAATTGGGCTTTCGGGGGGCGAAATGTCGTTCCTATTTCGGGCATTCGGTGGCTCCAGGGCGAACGGAGCGCTTGCGCCGATCCGCGCGATGATCGAGCGCGGTGTGATCGCCGTCGCCTCGCAACCGAGGAACAATCAGCTCGATCTCAATGATCGTCGCCTGAAGCGGCTCTACGTTTTTCTGATCGATCATGACTATCCCGGCGGCTCTGCGGCGATGCACAACGCCGTGTTCGCGCATTACGGCCTCAAATATCGCAGCTGCTTCATGATCGGCGATCCGAAAAACGTCGCCGAGATCTTCGCCGGGTTGAAAGAGTGTCCGATCTATTTTGGCGGCGGCGCGGGTTCGGGCTTCAAGGACAAGATTCCGCCGCTGCTCGATACGCTCGATCAATCCGCGAAGACCATCGGCAGCGTCAACGTGATTGCCAGAGGCCGCAACGGCTTCGCGGGCTACAACACCGACGGCGTCGGATTTGTGGCCGGGTTGCAGGCGGAATATCCCAATTCCATCGCCAAGAAAAAGGTCGTCATCCTGGGCGCGGGCGGCACGGCGCTCCCCATCTCCTACGAGATCGCCAAATGCAAACCGTCCGAAATCGTCATCGTCAATCGCACGGTTTCGAAAGGCGAGACGATCGCCAAGCTGGTGGCTCCGTTCGCGCCGGCGCGCGCCGTCGGCGAGGATGTGCTGGGCGACGAACTCGCCAATGCGGGCCTCGTCGTCAACACGTCGAACAAGGGCGCACAGCCGAACGAGAAGTTCAGCGCCTTCGCGGCGATGACGGGCAATGTTGACGGCGATATGGCGCAGTCGATCGCGAATTTGAAGCGCCTGCCCAAGAACGCGATCGTCGCCGACATCCTGCTCGAGGAATTGACGCTGACGCTCAAGATGGCGCGCGAAGCGGGCCACCGCACGCATTCAGGCCGGCACATGAACCTCTACCAGGCGGTGCCAGCGTTTAAGATCATCACTGGGCTCAACAAGCCCGACAAGACGCTGCTGAAGCTCATGCGCAAAGCGCTTCAAACGTGACGACACTGGGTTTCGAGACCATGCCGCCGAGAGCCGTCGCGCTGCCACGCGACGAGATGGCCTTTCGCGCGCTCTATCGCCCGCTGCTCCTGAGCCGCGCGCTGACAACGGTGTTCCGGCCAGGCGATCGCATCTATCCCAAGTGGCGCGGCTATTCCGAAGGCGAGACGGTCACGGCGCGGATCATCCGCAGGCCAGGTTCGGATGAGCTTGGCGTGCCGCCGGAGTTCGACGATATGCGTATTCCGATCCGCATCCGCTCGATTTCGGTTTCGCCGATCGACGCGCTCGGCCGCGACGCGTTCCAAGGCTCGTCGCCGGACGTCCACGATCTTGCAAGCCTCGCGACGCATCTGCGTCACATCTACGGCCGTCCCATCGCCGCTTTCGGCAATCTCGTCACGCGCATCGCCTTCTCCTATCTCGGCTAGCGGCCGTGACCGATCAAAGCCTCGAAGACGTGCGCGTCGCGACGGACAAGGCGGCGGCTTATGCGGGCGCCGGCCGCTGGACGGTCGTTCTTCTGCTCTTCTTCGCGATGACGTTGAATTATGTCGATCGCCAGATGATCGCGATCCTGAAGCCCCTGCTGTCGCGAGAATTCCGCTGGAGCGAAGCCGATTACGCCAATATCGTCACGGTGTTCCAGGCGGCCTATGCCGCAAGCTATTTCCTCCTGGGACGGTTCGTTGACCGCTTCGGGGCCAAGATCGGGTTCGCCGTCGCTTTTTCGATCTGGACGGTCGCACAGATCGCGCACGGTTTTGCACGCAGCCTTGCAGGATTCCTGGGCGCGCGCGCTCTTCTGGGCCTCGGCGAAGGCGGCGCCTACCCCGCGGGGCTCACCGCCATCGCGCAGTCCTTTCCGACAAGCGATCGCGCCTTCGCGACGGGCTTCTTCAACGCGGGCGTACTCGTCGGCGCTGTCGTTACGCCGCTGATCGTACCCCCACTCGTCCTCGGTCTCGGATGGCGCGCCGCATTCGTGCTGACGGGCATGGTCAGCTTCGCCTGGCTGATGGCATGGCTCTTTGCCTTTCGAACACCGCGTGGCGCAGGCGACACCGAAGGCGTCGTGCAGTTCCATTGGGCGGAGATTCTGCGGAGTAAGGAAGCCTGGGCCTACGGCATTGCCAAATTCATTATCGATCCCGTCTTCTGGATGTTCCTTTTCTGGCTGCCGGATTTCTTCGCCAAGCGCTACGGCCTCGACCTGAAGACTTTCGGACCGCCATTGGTCGCGATCTATGTGCTCGCCGACCTCGGTAGCTTCGCCGGCGGCTGGCTGTCTTCGCACCTCATCCGGCGCGGCGTCAGCGTCAACGACGCGCGCAAGACGACAATGCTCGTCTGCGCCTTCCTCGCGACGCCGGTCGTCGTCGCCATGCAGGCGCAGACCTTGTGGATCGCGGCCGGCATCGTGGGCCTAGCGGCGGCAGCGCATCAGGCCTTCTCTGTCAATCTGTTCACATTTCCGTCGGACGTGTTTCCGGAGCGCGCGGCGGGGTCGGTTATCGGCTTCGGCGGCATGATGGGCGCCCTCGGCGGGATGCTAGTCGCGCAGTTTACCGGCTGGGTGCTCGGGACCTTCCACACCTATGCGCCCCTCTTCGCGTTGGCCGCTTCCGCCTACCTCGTGGCGCTGCTGGTGCTCCATCTTCTGTCGCCGAGATTTGCGGCAGTAGAATTATCGCAAGCGTGACATCCGCACGGGTTGTGCAGCGCAAACATCCCATGACATCCTCATGACGGAATGTGCGCAAATCCCGCTTCCCCTTTGGGACGCAGGGCTTTGATGCTACACAAAAGCCAACGCTCGGCCTCGTCGTGAAAGCCGGGAGTTCGGCTGGGGTAATCGGGGGGAATCGTGTCGAGCACCAGGTTTTGGTGGTTGGCAATCGCTTTCTGGATGGTGGTGACGGGCGCCGTTGCCGCCGAACACGAGGGTGTCGCGACCTGCTCCGGTTCGACCTGTCACGGCCGGCTCGCGCCCAATCCTCATGGCGTCCGCCAGAACGAAATCTCGACCTGGCAGGACGTGACATCGTCGAGCGGTGCACATAGCCGCGCCTGGTCGATACTCGGGGATGCGCGGGCTCGCGGCATTGCCGAGCGGCTCGGAATCGGACCGGCTCAATCCGCACCCATCTGTCTCGGTTGTCACTCAGATCCCGCGACCGCGCGAGGTCCGAAGTTCCAGGTCTCCGACGGCGTCGGCTGCGAAGCCTGCCACGGCGGTTCGAGCGCCTGGCTCGCGAGCCATTATGCGCTGCACGCGACGCACGCCTCGAACGTTGCCGCGGGGATGACGGCGCTCGAGGTGCCGAAAGTGCGCGCCGCGGTCTGCCTCAATTGCCATTTCGGCAGCGCCGATCCCAACCAGTTCGTTTCGCATCGGCTGATGGCGGCCGGCCATCCGCGCATCTCGTTCGAGCTCGATCTCTTCAGCGAGCTGCAGCGGCATTACGACGTCGATGCCTATTATGCGGCGCGCAAGACGATCGCCGGCGGCGTGAAGACCTGGGCCGTGGGGCAGGCGATGGCACTCGAGCGTGCACTGACGCTCTATCAAAGCCCACGCGGGAGCGCAGGCCTGTTCCCCGAATTCTATTTCTTCGATTGCCAGAGCTGTCACCGCACGATCTCGAACGATCAGAACTATGTGCCGCGCGCGGTAGCCAATCCCGGTCGGCCCATTCCGGTCGGCCAGCCGCCGTTCAACGATTCCAACATCATCATGCTGATGGCGGCGGTACGCGCGACGGCGCCCGATCTGGCCGAGAAATTCGAGGCGCAGACGCGCAGCTTCCATCTGGCTTTGGCGGAGAGCCGCGAAAGCGCGATCCGCGCGGCGGGCGAATTGGCGGAGACCGCGCATGCGCTCGCCGACGATTTCTCCCGGCACCAGTTCTCAAAGGATGAAGTCTTCGCGATTCTCGATCAGCTGACGGGCGACGGTGTCGCTGCGCGCTACACAGACTATGCCGGCGCCGAGCAGGCGGTGATGGCTATCGACACGCTGAGAAGCGCGCTCGTCGCCGACCAGATGGTGACGCTCGCGGCGGCAAAATCGGCCGGGCCGCAGATCGCTGAGCTTTACGACGACGTGAAGGATCCGAATTCGTATCACCCGGCCGAATTCCGCAAATCGTTGGAGCGCGTGGCGGCGGCTTTGAAAGGTCTCAAGTGATGAAACTCGCGCGCGCGCTGACCAGCATCGTCGCTTCCCTTTCACTGGTCCTCACCTCGTGCTCGGGCGGCGGCGGCTCGAAGTCGAGCGCCAACGGCACGACCAACTCGAACGGCACCACGAGCTTCACGATACCGTCGCAGCAATCTCTTGCGGTGTCGGACGTGCAGCAGGTCCTGGCGCAGGCGATCGCGGAAGCGCAAGCGCGCGGCACACCGGCAACGATCGCGGTTGTCGATCGCGTCGGCAACGTTCTCGCGGTCTTCACGATGACCGGCGCGCCGTCGAAGGTCCTCATTTCGCCGTCGCCCGCGGGCCAGACCGATCCCACGAAAAACCACGACGTCCAGGGCCTGATGCTGAGCGGCGCGCCGGCGGTGCCGGCGACGATGGCGGCAATCGCGAAGGCGATCACCGGCGCTTACTTGTCTTCCTCCGGCAATGCGTTTTCTACGCGCACGGCCAGCATGATCGTGCAGCAGGAATTTCCGCCGAGCCCCGCTGGCGCCGGCCAGCCGGCAGGTCCGCTGTTCGGCGTGCAGTTCAGCCAGCTACCGTGCTCGGATCTTTCGCGCCGCTTCCCCGGCGACGGCACGATCGGGCCGAAGCGTTCGCCGCTCGGCTTCTCCGCAGATCCCGGCGGCTTTCCGCTGTACAAGAATGGCGTCGTCGTTGGCGGCGTCGGCGTCGTGTCCGACGGCAATTATGATTTTGAACCGAATGTGCTGACCGTCGACTCGAGCGACAACGAAGAGAACATCGCCTTCGCGGCGACCAATGGCTTCGCGGCGCCGTCGAACATCACCGCCGACCAGATCACCGTCAACGGCACGTCGCTGCAATATAGCGATGCGAGCTCGGGCACGCTGAAATCCAATCCTTCCTCCGCCCCGGCTTTCTCGTCGCTGGGCGGCGCCGGTTCGCTGACGAGCGTCAATGGCTACTACGCCGCGCCGACGATCCTTGCGGGACAGGCCTACGGCACCGAGGCCTCCGGCCTACGTGCGGCAACGGCCGCAGAATTCGGCAATTCCAGCGCTTTCGTGCTGACCGACGGCGCGGGCCATGATCGCTATCCCATCCAGGGCGGCACCGACGGTGCCGATGTCGGAAACCCGCTGACGGCGGCCGAAGTCAATGCACTTCTGACGCAGGCCTTCAACACGATGAGCCAGACGCGCGCGCAGATCCGCCAACCGCTGAACAGTCTTGCGGAAGTGTCGATCTCTGTCGTCGATACCCGCGGTGTTGTGCTCGGCATCGTGCGCGCGCCGGATGCGCCGCTGTTCGGCATCGACGTATCGCTGCAGAAGGCGCGCACCGCGGCGTTCTTCTCCGGCCCGAATGCGGCCTCCGACCTCCTCGGCAACACCGATCCCAGTCTGCTCAAGACCTTCATAAATTCGCCGTCCGACACCGCGAACACGACGGTCGACATCGACAATTTCGTCACGAGCTTCCGCACCTTCCTCAACGACCCGACGCAGCTGACCGGCAAGACAGCGTTCTCGACGCGCGCCATCGGCAATCTTTCGCGGCCCTATTTCCCCGACGGCGAACTCAATACGCCGAACGGTCCGCTGTCGCGACCGATCAACGAGTTCAACATTTTCTCGACAGGGCTGCAGTCGGCGCTGGCGCTTAGCAATATCATCCAGCATGTGGGCTTCGTGCTCGGGGCCACCCCCGACACGCCGGCACAGTGCACATATGTCAAGTCGTACACGACGCCCGCCGGCCCCAATCGCCTGATGAACGGCCTGCAGATCTTCGCGGGCGGCGAGCCGATCTATCGGGGCAATCAGCTGGTCGGCGCCATCGGCGTCTCCGGCGATGGCACCAGCCAGGACGACATGATCGGGTTCCTGGGAATTTACAATGCCGGACAGAATGTCGGCTCCATCGGCGAAGCCCCGGCGGCGATCCGCGCCGACCAGATCGTGGTCAGTTCGAACGGGCAGCAGTCGCGACTGCTTTACGTGAGCTGTCCCGCAGCGCCGTTCGTCAACTCCAGCCAGCAAGATGTCTGTAACGGAAAATGAAGAGCGCTGCGTCCCTCGCTGTTCTGATAGCGCTGACCGCGCTGCCCGCCTATGCGGACGACGTCGCGCCGCCGGCGACGCAAACGACGAAAGCGAATCCTGCCAAGCCCGAGAAGCGCACGAAAGTCGCGCAAGAACAAATAGAGGGCCGCCAGATTCCGGGTCAGCAGAAGACCTATCCGCCACCGCCGGGGCCGAACAATCCGGGCGCAGTGTGGGCGCCGCCGCCGGAAGCCTTTCCCACCGACCAGATTCCGGTGCCCGACCGCTGGCGCCTGATCGATACGCTGGCCGGCCAGCCGATCGCCAACTGGTACGATCCCTATAACCAGAATGCGCTGAAGGCGGACCGCCCGATCGAAGGCACGCAGGATTGGTTCTTCAATGTCAGCGCGATTTCCGACACCGTCGTCGAGCCGCGCTCCTTTCCGTTGCCCACCGGTATCCAGACCGTGCAGCGCGCGGGTGCCTACGGCATCTTCGGCCAGACCAACAGTCTCTCCGTTTCCCAGAATTTCATCGCCAGCCTCGCGGTCATCAACGGCAACACGGCCTATCGGCCGCCCGATCTCGAAGTGCGGCTCACGCTCGCGTTCAATCTGAACTACGCGCAGGTGCCGGAGCGGACGGTGCTTTCGATCAATCCGAGCAACTATCCCAACCGCTTCGACGATTTCCTCGGCGTGCAGGAGGCCTTTGTCGACTACCACATCCGCAATGTCTCGGAGCGCTACGATTTCGATTCCGTGCGCGTCGGCATCCAGCCCTTCTCGACGGATTTCCGCGGCTTCCTGTTCCAGGACGACAATCTCGGCATCCGCTTCTTCGGTGACCGCGACGACAACCGTTATCAATACAATCTCGCCTTCTTCGACCGCCTCGAGAAGGACACGAATTCCGGCCTCAACTCGATCGAGCAGCCGCTGCGCAAGGATTATGTCGCTGTCGCCAATCTCTATCGGCAGGATCTGCCGGTGCCCGGCTTCACCTCGCAGATCACGGCCGTCTACAACGCCAATCGCCAGGGCAATTCGCTGGTCTTCGACAAGAACGGCTTTCCGGTCGTGCCGGCTCTGATCGGCGACGATCGCCCTCGAAACTACGACGTCGTCTATCTGGGCTATAACGGCGACGGACACATCGATGAACTCAACCTGACGACCTCGGCCTATTATGCCTTCGGCCACGACCGCAACAACATCTTCACCAACCGGCCGGCGAACATCTCGAGCTATTTCCTCGCGGCGGAGCCGTCTTTTGATCTCGACTGGATGCGGTTCAAGCTGTCGGCGCTCTATGCTTCGGGCGATTCCAATCCGCGCGACAACACCGAGACCGGCTTCGATGCAATTCTGGAAAATCCGCAATTCGCCGGCGCGGATTCGAGCTACTGGATCCGCCAATCGATTCCATTGATCGCCGGCAGCGCCGTTGTTTTCCTGAGCAGCCGCAACGGGGTGCTCGACGATCTGCGCTCGTCGAAAACGCAAGGCCAGTCGAATTTCAACAATCCAGGGACGGTGCTCCTGGGCGCCGGCGCCGACTTCGACGTGCTGCCGGAATTGCGGCTGTCGACCAACATCAATCATCTCTGGTTCGCCGACACCCAGGCGCTCGAGATCCTCCGGCAGCAGGCGAATATCGACAACGACATCGGCTGGGATCTGTCGCTGTCGACTGATTATCGTCCGTGGCAGACGCAGAACGTCGTCTTCCGCGTCTCCGGCGCGGTGCTGGAGCCGGGTGCAGGACTCGAGGCACTGTACGACACCAATCACACCTTTTATTCGGTTCTCTTCAACATGGTTCTGACCTACTAGGCGGCGCGGGGATGGCGGCATTCGCGAACATTCGGGCGGTTCTGTTGGCGGTTCTCGCAACAGTCGTGCTCGTGCCTCTGATCGCGTTCGCCGGCGACGACTCGGAAGCGCCCGTCGAACGCCACTATGTCGTTGCGCCGCCTGCACAGCAGGGCGAGACGCAGGCGCAGGCCGATGCCCAAAGCGCCGGCTGCAAGACCTGCCACACGACGACCGACTCGATGACCATGCACGAGACGCCGGCCGTCATTCTCGGCTGCGCGGACTGTCATGGCGGCGATGCGCATGTGACGGCGCCCCCAGGACTCAAGAAGACCGATCCCGAATATGCCGAGATCCGCGACCGCGCGCATGTGCTGCCGCTTTATCCGCAAGCCTGGAATTTCCCCAGCGCCGCGAAACCGAAGCAGAGCTACACGCTGCTGAACAAGGAATCGCCGGAATTCGTGCGCTTCGTCAATCCGTCCGATCTGCGCGTCGCGCGACAGGCCTGCGGCGCGTGCCATCTGCCGATCATCCAGGCGGCCGAGCGCTCGCTGATGGCGACAGGCGCGATGTTCTACGGCGGCGCCTCCTACAACAACGGCATCCTGCCTTTCAAACACTACATCCTCGGCGAGGCGTACACCTCGAAGGGCGAGCCCGCGAAAATCGTATCGCCCGGCAATCCCCCCGGGACGGTAACGGATGCGCAGGCGGCGCGGGGCGCGCTCCCGCAGCTTTATCCCGTGCCGCGCTGGCAGACCGTGCCTCCCGCCGACATCTTCCGCGTCTTCGAGCGTGGCGGCATCACCATCGGCTCGGAATTCCCGGATATCGGCAACCCGGATTCCAAAGGCGATCCGCAAACGCTCGAAGAGCCCGGCAAGCCCGATATCCGCCAGTCCAATCGCGGTCCCGGCACGGGGCTGCGCGTGGCGATCCCGGTGCTCAATCTGCAGAAGACGCGCCTCAACGATCCCTTCACCTGGTTCATGGGCACCAACGACCAGCCCGGCGATTACCGGCAGTCGGGATGCGCGGCGTGCCATGTCGTCTACGCCAATGATCGCGAGCCGCGGCACAGCCTGACTTACGCGAAATACGGCCGTGACGGGCAGAGCGCGTCGACGGATCCGACCATCGACAAGACGGAATCGGGCCATCCCATCCGTCACACCTTCACGCGCTCGATCCCGACCTCGCAATGCATGATCTGCCACATGCATCAGCCGAACATGTTCCTGAACACCTATCTCGGCTACACGATGTGGGATTACGAATCCGACGCGCCGTTCATGTGGCCGGAGCACCAGAAATATCCGACCGCCGCCGAAGTGCGTACCGTCAACGACCGCAATCCGGAAGGCGCTGCGCCGCGCGGCAAATGGGCGGATATCGACTTCCTGCGCAATGTCTACGACCTGAATCCGAAACTGAAGGATACGCAGTTCGCCGACTATCATGGCCATGGGTGGAATTTCCGCGCCGTCTTCAAGCGTGACCGCGAGGGCAATCTCCTGGATGCCGACGGCCACAAGATCGCGCCCGACGATCCGGAGAAATGGCGCAGGAAGGGCGAAGGCAAATTCGTGCCGCCCGGCGTCAATCCCGGCAAGGCCGTGCAGCTGATGGACATCCATGCCGAGAAGGGAATGCAGTGCGCCGACTGCCATTTTGCCCAGGATGCGCACGGCAACGGCCTCATCTTCGGCGAGGTGGCAAACGCCGTCGAAATCGGCTGCAAGGATTGCCACGGCACGATCAGCGCTTATCCGAGCCTGCACACCTCGGGCCCCGCGGCCGGACCGCGCGGCACGGATCTGACGCTGCTGCGCAACGCCGACGGGCGGCGGCGCTTCGAGTGGGTGGAGCAGGGCGGGCGGCGCGTGCTTGTCCAGCGCTCGATCATCGATCCCAAGCTCGAATGGAAAATCTCGCTGGTGAAGGACACGGTCGATCCCTCGAGTCCCGATTTCAATCCGCGCGCGGCGCGGGCGAAGCTGATGTCGAAGCTCGATGCGGGATACAAGCCGTTCGCCTGGGGTCCAGCCGTCGCCCAGAAGGACCTCGCGCACAAGGACAGCCAGATGGCGTGCTTCGCCTGTCATTCCTCATGGATGACGTCCTGCGGCGGCTGCCATCTTCCCATCGAAGCCAACTGGAAATCGGCGACGCACAAATACGAAGGCGACACGACGCGCAATTACGCGACCTATAATCCGCAGGTCGCGCGCGACGACATGTTCCAGCTTGGCGTCCACATGACGACCAAGGGCAACGAAATCACGCCGGTGCGCTCCTCCTCGGCGCTCATATTGTCGTCGACCAACATCAATCGCGATCGGATCTATGTGCAGCAGCCGCCGATCTCGTCCATCGGCTTCTCCAGCCAGGCCTTCGCGCCGCATTTCCCGCATACGGTGCGCAAGACCGAGACGAAGACCTGCGACGACTGTCACGTCTCAGTCGCGAATGACAACAACGCCATCATGGCGCAGCTTCTCCTGCTCGGCACCAACACGGTCAACTTCGTCGGCATGCACGCCTGGGTCGGTCTGGAACAGGGCATCGAGGCGGTGCGCGTGACGGAATGGAGCGAACCGCAGGCGGTGTTCGGTTCCTATCTCCAGCGCTATGCCTATCCCGACTATTACAGGATGCATGTCGAGCGGAACCATCGCGAGCTGATCGACTGGGTGCGCGGCGAAACCTTCGACGACAATCTGTCCGGCGAAACGCATCCCAACGAAGACATTCGCAACATCACGCAGAAGACGGACGGCGTGGCGCGCTGCCTGCAGCTGCGCGGCGAGTTCCTGTATGTGGCCGAAGGCGAGGGCGGCTTCCGCGCCTACGATGTGGCGAGCGTCGCCAACAAGGATGTGTCGGACAAGGTGCTGACGGCACCGTTCTCGCCCTGGGGGCAGGACATGCATGTGGCGACGAAGAACGCGACCTGCATGGCGCTGCCGACGAATCAGCCCATCGACCCGCCGCGCAACACGCCCGAAATGCGCAAGATGAACCAGGAACAGCCGTTCCATCCGATCTACGACTATGTCGTGATCACGGATTCGGAGGAAGGACTCGTCCTTGTCAATGTCGATCCGTTGACACAACGCGACCCGCGGGAGCGGTTCCTCAAGCGCGCGGTGACGTGGAATCCGGACGGCGTCCTCGACGGAGCGCGGCACATCACCCTGGCCGGGCATTACGCTTACATCGCGACGCCGCGCGGCCTCGTGGTCGTGAGCCTCGACGATCCGCTGCACCCGAAGCTCGTAGCGCAGGTGGCGCTGCCGGATATGCGCGCCTCGGCGCTCCAGTTCCGCTATCTCTTTGTCACCGATGCGAAGGGGCTCGAAGTGCTCGACGTCACGCATCTCGACAAGCCGATACTGATCGATGGCGCGCGCGTCCCGCTTGCCGATGCGCAGCGCGTTTATGTGGCGCGGACCTATGCCTATATCGCCGCGAAGAACGAGGGCCTCGTCATCGTCGATGTGAAGAACCCGGAGAAGCCGAAGATCTATCAGCGCGTGACCTTCAACGGGCAGCTCAACGATGCGGAAGACGTGATCGTGGCCTCGACCAACGCCTCGATGTTCGCCTATGTCGCCGACGGCAAGAACGGCCTCAAAGTCCTGCAGCTGACGAGCCCGGACAGTCAGCCGAACTTCTACGGCTTCTCGCCCGCGCCGAAGCCGGAGCTGATCGCCTGGGCGCATACACCGACGCCGGCGCTGGCGGTGTCCAAGGGCCTCGACCGCGATCGCGCCGTAGACGAGACGGGTCACCAGATCGCTGTCTTCGGCCGCGTCGGCTCGCGTCCCTTCACGCGGCCCGAAATGGAGAAGTTCTTCCTCGACGCAAAGGGACAGGTCTATCGCGTGACGGATCAACCGTCGCTGGACGATATGATCGGGGCGCCGAAGATGGTTCCGCATAAGAAGGAAGCGCCGACGCGGAAAAGGACGGCGGCTCGGTAAAACCAGCTATCCAAATAGTGTCATTCCCGCTTTCGCAGGGATGACACTCCAGGTTTTGGGGCTAATCCTTCACGAACGGCACCGTGTACATCACGGCGGGCGGGAAATCGCCGGCGACGCAGAAATGCGTCGTCAGCACATTGTCGTCCCAGACGAGCAGCGTATAGCCCGGCGGTTCCTCGACGAGGATCTCGCGCCCGTCCGGCACGCGCATGTCGACGTCGGTCAGATCGAGCGTCAGCTGTATCGAGGTCGCGGGGCCGACCGACAGTGTGTGTCCTGCGAACATGCCGAAATAGCTGCGATGGATATGGCCGGAGATCGCCGTCATCACCTGTCTGCGGCCGCGAAGCGTCTTTTCCAGCCGCATGATCCATTCCGACTTCGGATTCGGATCCATCCAGCGGATGCTGCTGTGAACCGGCGGATGATGCAGCGTCACGATGGTCGGCACGCGCCGCGCCTTGTTGAGCGCCTTGCGCGTCCAGGCCGCACGCTTCTTGCAGAAGGCGCCGTCCGCTTTGCCTTCGTCGAGCGTGTCGAGCATGACGACGCGCAGTCCTTCGAAATCGATCGTGTATTGCACGAAGCCGTCCTGGTTCACGGGCGTCTCGGGAAACGCCTCGCGAAAGGCGCCGCGCGCATCGTGATTGCCGAGGCCCAGAAAAATCGGGAGCTCGACGTCCTTCAGGATCTTCTTCAGCTCGGCATATTCCTCGGGCTCGCCGCGGTCGACCAGATCGCCGGTGGCGAGAATAGCCGCTGGCCTCGGTCTCCTGGCATGGATCGCTTGCAGCACCGTCCTGAGACGTGCCTCGTTGCGCGCCTTGTTGACGGGATCCTTGTCCGAGGTGATGTGCAGATCGGTGATCTGCGCCAAGGTCAGCATCTTATCCCACCCCTCGCCCCAACGGGCGCGTAACCATCACATTCCGCCGGGGAAACTCCAAGGCCCAAGATAGACCTCCCGTGATGGAGGCTCGCCGGTC
The DNA here is from genome assembly GCA_035524575.1 of Rhizomicrobium sp. Lineage (GTDB taxonomy): Bacteria > Pseudomonadota > Alphaproteobacteria > Micropepsales > Micropepsaceae > Rhizomicrobium. The sequence continues at coordinate 14,872 of DATKON010000093.1, read as the reverse complement.
GTGTGATAGCCGTGACATTCCGTGCAATTGGCTTGTGCAATCTGCTGGCCCGCTGCGTTTTTCGCGCCGTGGCAGGCCTTGCAGGTCGTGATGCCTGGAATAACCACATTCGACAAACTGTCAGACTTCGTCGCCGCATGGCATGTGAGGCAGATCGGCTTGCCGTTTGCATCCACCAGATGCTGCGGCACCGCATGATCGAATGCCGCGCGCGGCAGATAGCGGTTCTCGAGATGCACCGGCACGATCTTGAAGATGAGAGTGTCAGGATCTGCTTGCGTAAACATGTGGCAGCCGAAACAGGGATGCGGACCGACGTTATCGTCCATGAATACGGCGCGGACCTTCGCGGCGATCATTGCATCCGACAAAATTCCCTTCGTTGCCTGATAGGCGCCGCCCGGCCGTATGCGGACGATGCCCGTGGCCGTCGTTTCGCCACCGGATTTATAATAGTCGACCAGTGTCCGCACGACCCGCGCCGGCTGGCCGTGCGGCAGCGAGGTCATCTGTCCGCCTATGCCGGGAATCTGCAGCGAATGGCAGGCCGAACAATCGCGAACCATCTCGATCGGCAGGAAGCCGCGGCCTTCCCGGTCCGGGTGATGGCAGGCCGAGCAGCTGAGCCGGCCATTGGGCGCGACCGGCTTGCTGTATTGCGCCGCCTCGCGAGCCACATCGCCGCCGGCCGCCAGATGCTGCTTGTGCGAGAATTTGAGGCCGGTATCGAACGGCCCGTCGGCGGCCATGTTGCTTTCGAAATGCGGGCGGCCCTTCTCGGCCAGCGTCGCGATCAGGGGGCGGAAATCGGGATGATGATCCCAGTCGGCCACATCGAGTAACGCCGTATCGGGAATGTGCGCCTTCAGGGAGTCGTGACAGGTCGCGCAATCGGACTCGGTGACCTGCGCCGGTGTCGGATGCGGCGCCCCATAGACGGCGCCGCGCTGGCCGCTAGCGCCGACATGGTCGGTGTGGCAGCTCGTGCAGCGATCGGTCGGATGGGAAAACAGTCCGGCGAAGGCGGCGATGATCGGGTTGGCCGCGATGACGGGCGACTCCTTCGCGCGGCGCAGGAGATTGGCATCGGCGTGATCGTTTGCCGGACGCGGCGCGAAGGCGGAGCCCATGCCTTCCACGCGCTCCGTCAGACGGGCCGTAGCGATCGCGTCGAGCCCCTTCTGGTGACAGGATTTGCAGGCCTCGTCCGGAATCGCGCGGAAGGCCTGCACATGACAGGCTTGGCAATCCTTCTCGAGGAAGGCGTGGCCCGCGGAAAGCGGACCGGGCGACCATTGCGACGTCGGATTGATCCGCGGCTGCTGCTCCGGCGCCGGGACGAAATAGTGATAGGCGATGGGTGCGCCGAGCGCGGCGACGAGGATTGCGAGCCCCAGGAGCCAGGCGGCGGTCCTGAGGCTGAACATGATCGACGACAGCGAGAAGGCCTTCTTGGCCAGCATGGTATCCGAGACAAGGGCGTCTGCCACCGTCTGCGAGACTGTAACGACGACATCCCCGGCAGTCTGTCCGGGCGCGAAACTCAGGATATAGGTGCCGAAACCGAGCGAAATCTTGTCGGCCGCGCGGAATTCCGCCTGCCGCACAATGCCGCCTTGATAGACGAAACGATGGTCGCCGAGCGCTTCGACGCTCACGCGCCCGGAAGCCGCAAGCCGCATCACCGCATGTTTGAGGCCGATCAGGAGATCGGGCAGCTGAAGGTCGCAATCCGTGCCGCGGCCGATGGTGGCTTCGTTGCCCTCGACGCGCTTGGTGCGCTCGATCGGATCGCCACCGTGGGCGCGTTGGGTGACCCGGAGGATCGTGAAGCTCACGTGCGGCGCCTCAGTAGAAAAAGACGCTGACGATATGCGCCGTCAGCGCCGCCAGAAGTGCGAACGTCATCGGAACATGGATATAAAGCCAGACTTCGAGCAGGGTGCGGATGCGCGCGTAGCGCCGCGCCGTTCCGAGGATCTCCTGCTTGCGCGACAGAAGGTTTGCGACTTTTTCCAGCGTCTCCGCCGAGGCGCCGGTGGCGCGCCGCTGCAGGCGCGGAAGCCTTTTCATGGCCTTGCGGTTGCCGCAGCCGGGATAGGAGTTCGTCAGCCTCTGCCAGAGGCTGCCGACGATGATCGTCTTGTCGAGCGACAGCTGGACGACGCGGGCCTGGGTATGATCGAGCGATTGCGCGGCCTGATGGATCAGGCGATCGAGCGCGTTGATGGTCTCGATCATCTGCTTCTTTGTGAGATCGCCGCGCACATCGCTGAGGCGCACCGGCAGATACATATAGGCAATGACACCGAGGATGCCCGAGCCGATGACGAGCAGCATCAGCACATAGGCGGCGGTGTGGATGTTGAAGCCGAACTGCAGGCCCGTGTGCAGCGTGACGATGATGATGAGCGACAGGCCGAGATAGACATGCGCCGACACCCATGCCTTCAGCGACCAGTTGCCGGACGTCATGGCGCGCTTGCGGATGCCGATCGTGGTCAGCCAGACAATGATCAGCGCGCCGATGGTGCCGAGCGTATAGCCAAGCCAGGTGCCGCCCGCATGCTGAAGATGCGTGCCGGAATAGACAAAGACCCACCAGAAGGCCGCGATGGAGGCGAAGTTGAGCAGCGCGGCGATCTTGAGCCAGCGCAGGCGGCGATGGCGCAGAAAACTTTCGTGGTGGCTGACATCGGCGCGCTCGCCGTAGATCGCTCCCTTGGCCACGGCTTCAGTCGCGCCCCCGTTCCAGGAGGGCGACCGACAGGAAGCTTTCCGGCGAGACGCGCAGCGCCGCGCCGGTGGGGCAGGCGCGCACGCAGGCCGGTCCTCCGACGAGTCCGGAGCACATGTCGCATTTGACGGCGACTTTCGGCGCCGGCGTGCCTTTGTCGGCGTGCTCCTTGCGCCATTCCTTGTCCGGTTCGCCGGGGCCGGGGCCGGAGCCGAACAGCAGCCACATCAGAAGGCTCGGCTTCTTCGGCGGCACGCTGTCCATGCGGATCACGCCGTAAGGGCAGTAGCGCATGCAATTGCCGCAGCCGATGCATTTCTCGTCGATGAAGACTTCGCCGTCCTGGCCGCGATGGATTGCATTGGGCGGGCAGTCGGTCATGCAATAGGGATGCTCGCAATGCCGGCACGAGGTCGGCACATGCAGATGCGCGTAGGTTTTCCCGGCCTCGCGGTCGAGGCGGGACAGCCCGTCATGGATATCGGCGCAGGCGCGCTCGCAATTGTCGCAGCCGATGCAGAGAAGCTCGTCGATCAGGAGCACGTCCGTCGCTTCGCCGATGCCTTGGTTGACGAGGAACTCGGCGACCGCGCTGTACATGTCGACCACGCCGCCGAACTTCTTCTTCTGCTGCTCGATGAAATCGTTGATCTTGCGCCGGTTCGCCATGTCGGTTTCGAGCTTCTGGCGCAGCTTGTCGTTCTGCGCGAGAAGTTTGCGGAAGGCATTGCCGTCAAGGCGCACGACTTCCGATTTGATCGCGGCGCTGACCGTCGCGGTGCGCCGTCCGCCATCGACCAGCGCCATCTCGCCGAAATAGGAGCCGGCCGGGATATAGGACAGGAACACGTCCTTGCCGCCGATGCTCTTCTCGACCGTCATGCTGCCGGTACGCACGATGAAGATGTCGTAGCTCTCTTCGCCCTCCTTGATCACGACCTGGCCGGCCTTGATTTCTTTCAGCTCGGCCGTGGAGAGCACTTCGGCGATGTCTTTCGGCGACAGGCCGGAGCCGAAGATCTGCAGGATCTGCCGCTCGATGGTGATGCGGTTGACCGTGTTGCGCGCTTCCGGAACCGTCGCCATCAGCTTCAGTGCCGCGATGCGATCGATTTCGATCAGCACACAATCGGTCCCCGCACGAACGGTGGCGCCGCGTCGCCGTCCGGAGATCAGGCCCACTTCGCCGAAGATAGAGCTTTGCTCGATGGGAACGGTGACGGACCGGTCCTTTGGATTGATCTCGACGAGGACAGTGCCTTCCGCGATGCCGAACAACGAGGAGCCGATGGCGTTGCGCTCGAAGATCACTTCGCCGGCGCGGAAGGCGTGCACCTCGCAGTCGATCATGAATTCGCGCATCTGCAGCGGCGAGAGCCCGTTGAGGATTTCGACGCGCCCGCGGAAATAGGCGAGCCAGTCGGCCACGCTGCGGCGCCCCGGGAGCTTCGCGATCTTGTTCTGCAGGATGGGCTCGTCCGCCGGCGTCAGCTGCGTATTGCCGCAAATGTATTCGACGACGTCGTAGCCCTGATTCATGCAGTGCTTGATCAGCGGATAGCCGGCCAAAGCCCCGATGATGTAAAGGCCGGGGACGGTCGACTCGAATGTCTCCGACAACTGCGGGTAGGCGGTCGGCGAATCGCTCGTGAACTTGGCGCCGGCGGATTCCACGAATTTTCTGGGCGGCAGGGAGCCCAGACGGGCGATCACGCGATCGCAAGGCAGCCGCTCGCTGCCTTCGGCGCCCTCGATCGTGATGAAGCCCTTCTCGATCAGCGTGGGCGAGGAGTTGACGAGGAGCTTGATGCGGCCCGCATCGCGCGCCGCGAACATCAGCTTGACGTTCGCTTCCTTGGCGCGGGCAAAATCGGCCGAGCGATTGACGATGGAGACGACGTTGTTTTGGGCGGGGTCTTCGACGAGGCCCAGCGCGTTCTCGATGCCGGCGTCGCCGGCGCCGATGACGAAGATCTGCTCGTCGACATAGGCGCCGGGATCGTCAAGTGTGTACTGCACATGCGGCAGATTGGCGCCGGGGCAGCGCAGGAGATTGGGGTTGGACTGCGTGCCGATGGCGAGAACGATGTGCTCGGCCTGGATGGTTTCGCCTTTCGTCAGCGTGACGGTGAAAGCGCCCTTCGAGCCGGTGATCGATTTCGCCTCGGCCCCGTAGCGGATATTGATGCCGAGCGCCTTCAGCTGGTCGTCCCAGGTTTTGAGCAAATCCTCGCGTTTCGAGGCGGCAAACGGGAAGTCGGCACGCAGGACCAGCTGGTTCGGCGTCGCCATGATGTATTTGCCGCGCTGGTAACGATAGATCGTGTCCGAGGCGTGGTCGGATTTCTCGAGGAGGATGTGGCTCAGTCCCCGCTTGGCGGCATGGGCGGCGGCACTCAAGCCCGCGGGACCCGAACCGAGGACGGCGATCTTGTAATTGTCAGCCACGGAAGGCCCCCGCCCACCTTCGTCTTGCACGGAACCCCACAACAACCGCGCACCGTCCGGGTAAGGCACTATTCCGCATTTCCCGGCACGAGGCTATAGTTTTATAGGTGCCGAGATGGAGCAGGACGCAAGGGCGTGACGGCGGAAATCGGGCAATATTCGCTGATACTTGCATTCCTGGTCGCGCTCGTTGAAACGGCCGCTTGTCTTGTCGGGGCAGGCCTTCGCGACAGGGCGCTGATGGCGCTCGGACGCACCGCTTCTTTTCTGCAATTGGCATTCGTCGGCGGCGCGTTCATCGCGCTTGCCGCCTCGTTTGTGAACAATGACTTCTCCGTAACGCTCGTCGCCGAGCACAGCAATACGACACAACCACTTGTCTACCGCTTCGCCGGGACCTGGGGCAGCCACGAAGGCTCGATGCTGCTCTGGGTGCTCATCCTGTCGCTCTACAGCGCGGCGCTCGCGCTGTTCGGCACGCGGCTGCGCGAGACGCTCCAGGCGCGGGTATTGGGCGTGCAGTCATTCGTTGCTTCGGCCTTTCTCGGCTTCTCGCTGTTTACGTCCAATCCCTTCGCGCGGATTTCACCGGCCCCGATCGACGGTGCAGAACTGAACCCTCTGCTGCAGGATCCCGGTCTCGTCTTCCATCCGCCGATTCTCTATCTGGGGTATGTCGGCTTCTCGATGGCCTTCGCCTTTGCGATCGCCGCGCTGATCGAAGGCCGCGTCGATGCCGCCTGGGCGCGCTGGATCCGGCCCTGGGTCCTGGGCTCCTGGATTTTTCTCACCATCGGCATCGCGGCGGGAAGCTGGTGGTCCTACTACACGCTCGGTTGGGGCGGCTGGTGGTTCTGGGATCCGGTCGAGAACGTCTCGCTGATGCCGTGGCTGATCGGGACGGCGCTCCTGCACTCCTCGCTCGCGCTGGAGCGACGCGGCGCGCTCGTCAGCTGGACGATCCTGCTTGCCATCCTGACCTTTTCGCTGAGCCTCATCGGCACCTTCCTCGTGCGCTCCGGCGTGATCAGCAGCGTCCACGCTTTTGCGGTGGACCCGGAGCGCGGCATCTACATTCTCGGAATCATCGCGGCGCTGACGGGAAGCGCGCTCGTCCTGTATGCGTGGCGGGTTCCGGCGATGCGCAGCGGCGCGATGTTCCAGGCGATTTCGCGCGAAGGCGCGATCACGCTCAACAATCTCTTTCTCATCACGCTGACGGCGACCGTTTTCGTCGGCACCTTCTATTCCGTCTTCATCAAGGACGGACAGGGCATCTCCGTCGGTCCGCCCTATTACAATCTCACCTTCATCCCGCTCGCCGTTCCGCTGCTTCTTCTCGTCAGCTTCGGACCGATGATGAACTGGAAGCGCGGCGACGCGGGCGAAGTCGTCCGCAGATTGCGCTGGCCCATTTTAGGCGCGCTGTTCCTCTTCGGGATATTCACCGCGATTTTCGGCATCGCGCGGGCCGGTGCGATGGCGGGCGTTGCGCTCGGGCTCTTCCTCATCTTCGGCGCGTTTGCGGTGCTCGCATCGCGCTGGCGGTTCGGTGTGCAAGGCGTTGCCCATCGCATCTGGTCGACACCGCTTCCCATCTGGGGACTCGCGCTTGCGCATGCAGGGCTCGGCATCACGACGATCGGCATTAGCGCGATGAGCGCGTTCCAGACCAATGTCGTCGTGCAGATGACTCCGGGGCAGGCCGTCGATCTCGCCGGCAGCCGCGTCACGCTCGATTCCATCGCGCATGTGCAGGGCCCGAATTACGAGGCCGATCGCGCTTTCTTCAATGTCGAGTCTTCGTTCGGCACGCGCGAATTGGTCTCGGAAAAACGCTTCTTCCCGGTCAGCCAGACTCCGATGACCAAAGCCGGAATCGGGATGGGCATTTTCGGCAACACCTATATCTCCGTGGGCGACCGCGCCAATGACGGGTCGATAGTCGTGCGCATGTGGGATCATCCTTTCGTCGACTGGATCTGGGCGGGCGCCGTGTTCATGGCCCTGGGCGGCATGATCTCGCTCAGCGATCGCCGCGTGCGCGTCGGAGCCGCGCAGAAGGCCGAACTCCCCGCCGGAGCGACGCAGACGATATGAACCGCGCGCTCGCTCTTATCCCGGTCGGACTGTTCGCCGCGCTGCTCGTATCTTTCTATTTCGCACTGGGTCGCGATCCGACGCATATCCCGTCCGTGCTGATCGACAAGCCATTGCCCGGTTTCAGCCTGCCGGGCGTGGCCGCCGGCACGCCTGGCCTCAGCTCGCACGATCTGCGCGGGCAGCCGATCCTGTTGAATGTGTTTGGCTCCTGGTGCATTTCCTGCGTCCAGGAACATCCGATGCTGATGGAATTGGCGCGCGAAGGCGTCGTCATCGACGGCATCGACTGGCGCGACCAGGCGATCGACGGCGCGAAATGGCTCGACCAGAACGGCAATCCCTACGCGCGCGTCGGCAACGACAAGACGGGCCGCACGGGGATCGATCTCGGCGTGACCGGCGCGCCGGAGACGTTCGTCGTCGATGCCCGGGGACGCGTCCGCTACAAGCAGATCGGCCCGATCGACTCCGATACGTGGAACAACACGCTTTTGCCGCTCCTGAAGAAATTGCGGTCGGAGTCATGAAGCGCGTATCTCTCATCCTGCTCGCATTTATGGCGTTCGCGGCGCCCGCTTTCGCCGTTCTGCCGAGCGAGCAGTTGTCCGACCCGAAGCTCGAGGCGCGCGCGCGCCATATCAGTCAGGAATTGCGCTGCGTCGTCTGCCAGAACCAGACCATCGACGATTCCGACGCGCCGCTGGCGCATGATTTGCGCATGATCCTGCGCGAGCGGCTGCTCGCCGGCGACACGGACGAACAGGCGAAGGCTTATCTCGTCAAACGCTACGGCACCTATGTGCTGCTTAAGCCGCCGTTCCAGGCCAACACGCTGCTTTTATGGCTGGGACCGTTCCTTGTTCTGATTGCGGGTGGCGCACTTGTCGGCCTCTATCTTATGGGCCGCGGCCGGCTTGCAGCGCCCTCCGAATTGTCGGCCGACGAGCGTGCGCGCCTCAACACTCTTCTGGAAACGCCCGAATGATTCTCTGGATGATATTGACCGTCCTGACGTCCATTGCCGTCGCAGGTCTCACTATTCCGCTTGTGCGCCGCCAGGACACTGCGGCATCGCGCGAATCCAACGTCGCGATCCTGAAGCGGCAATTGAGCGAGATCGATGCGCAGCATAAGTCCGGCGCGGTGACGGCCGAAGAAGCCGAAGGCATGCGCAGCGAGATCAAGCGGCGCATTCTCGCCGAGGGCCGCGTGCAGGAAGGCATGACGCGCGTGCTCGATGCAAAGACACTGCCTTGGGTCGCGGTCGCCGTCGCCGGCGTCGTTGCGCTGGCGGCCACCGGACTCTACGCACTGATCGGCCGTCCCGATGTGCCGTCTTCATCGGCCGCAACCGCCGCCGCGTCCCAGGATGCGAATGTTGCCGGCCATCCCATTGCCGATGTCGCCGCCATGATCGGTCAGCTCGAAACCAAGCTGCGTGCCAATCCGAACGATCCGGAAGGCTGGCGCATGCTCGGATGGTCATATAGCGCGACGGGCCGTCCCGCCGATGCCGCACAGGCCTATGCCCGTGCGGCTGCGCTCGATCCGAAGAACGGGGACTATCCCTCCGCAGAAGGCGATGCGCTGGTCAATGCGGCGCAGGGACAGGTGACGCCGGATGCGCTCGCCGCATTCCAGGCCGCGCTCAAGATCGATTCCAACGATCCGCGGGCGCGCTATTACATGGGGCTCTATGAAGACCAGCAGGGCCAGCACGACAAGGCCGTGGCGGACTGGATCGCGCTGATCAAAAGCGCGCCGCCGGGCGCGCCGTGGGCGCAACAGGTGCGCGATTTCGTCGAACGCACGGCGCGCGAACGGCATATCGACATCTCGGGCAAGCTTCCGCCAGTTGCCCCAACGCCGGCGCCGGCCGTGCCTGCAACGCCGTCCGCCGATCAATCAGCGCAGGCAGGGCCGAGTCCCGATCAGGTCGCCGCCGCCGGCCAGATGCAGCCGCAGGACCGCGAAGCGATGATCCATCAGATGGTTGACAGGCTCGCGGGTGAACTCAAGACCAACCCGCACGATGCCGACGGCTGGATGCGTCTGATGCGGGCACGCATGGTGCTGGGCGAAACCGACAAGGCCGCCGCCGCCTATCATGACGCGCGTGACGCGTTCGCCAATTCGCCAACCGATCTCGACGCGCTGCAGAAAGCGGCGCAGTCGCTGGGGATACCGGGGGCATAGTCGTCGAGAGCGATGCTCCCCCCTCACCCACGCCTGCGCAAACCAAGAAACCTGCGACTTGCTTCCCTCTCCCCCAAGGGGAGAGGAGAAATCCGGAGTCTCGCTCCAACAACGCCACTCGTGCAGCACGCGGAGCTTCGGCAACGTCAAGCCTCGCACAAGCCACGCGCCGCTTGCGCTAAGTTTCTCCTCTCCCCTTGAGGGAGAGGGATGCAGGGCTCGGTGTTTCAGTTTGCGCAAGTGCGGGTGAGGGGTGAGCCTCGGTGCCGAAAATCAAACCCGCCCCTTCGCTGCCTCAGCGAAGCGCGTGAAGAGATAGTGCGAATCCATCGGGCCCGGCGAGGCTTCCGGATGGTATTGCACCGAGAAAATCGGACGCCCGTCGACGCCGATTCCGCAATTGGTGCCGTCGAACAGCGACACATGCGTCTCGCGCACGCCTTTGGGCAATGTTTCGCGATCGACGGTGAAGCCGTGATTCATCGACACGATCTCAACCTTGCCGGTGGTCAGATCCTTCACCGGATGGTTGGCGCCGTGATGGCCTTGCGCCATCTTGCGCGTCTTTGCGCCGAGCGCGAGCGCCAGCATCTGATGGCCGAGGCAGATGCCGAAGGTCGGCACGCCGGAATCGATGACACCTTTGATCGTCGGGATCGCGTATTCGCCGGTCGCTGCAGGATCGCCGGGACCGTTCGACAGCAATACGCCGTCAGGCTTCAGCGCGAGAACCTCTTCGGCGCTCGCCTGCGCCGGCAGCACGGTGATCTCCGCGCCATGTCCGGCGAGCTGGCGCAGGATGTTGCGCTTCACGCCGTAATCGAGAACGACCGCGCGCCAGGTGGGTGACGGCAATTCGCCATAGCCCTTGTTCCAGGCCCACGGCATTTCGCGCCAGTCGTAGCGCTGGCGGCAGCTCACATCCTTCGCGAGGTCGAGACCGACGAGTCCCGGAAAGCCGCGCGCCGCTTTGACGAGTGCCTCGACGTCGAACTTTCCGTCCGGCGCATGCGCGACGATCCCGTGCGGCATGCCTTTCTCGCGGATGCGGCTTGTCAGCGCGCGCGTGTCGATGCCGGCGATGCCCGGAACGTTGTTGTTCTTCAGCCAGCGGTCGAGCGCCGACAGCGCGCGATAGTTCGAGGGATGCTCCGCGTCCGCGCGGACGACGAGTCCACGCACCACAGGCGACAACGACTCGATGTCTTCCGTATTCGTGCCGACGATGCCGATATGCGGGAAGGTGAAGGCGACGATCTGTCCGGCATAGGAAGGATCGGTCAGGATCTCCTGATAGCCGGTCATCGCCGTGTTGAAGCAGACTTCGCCCACGCCGCGCGTTTCGGCACCGAAACCGGTGCCTTCGAAGACCGTTCCGTCCGCGAGCACCAGAAGCGCCGTTCCCGGCTTGCGCGAAAAACCGGCCGCCGGCGATGCGGCGGAGAGCGTGGGCGTGTCGGTCATGGGGAGCCTCGAATTTCGCGGAAAATAGGGAGCAGGACCCGGAGGGTCAAGCCGGACAAGCTGTCCGCCTTCCGTTAAGCTCGAATCACCAAGAACACCGGAGAAGTCCCATGGGTCTGCGCGACGAGTTCAACGCGGCGATGAAGGAAGCCATGAAGGCGAAGGAGCAGCGGCGGCTCTCGACGATCCGGCTGATCCTCGCCGCGCTGAAGGACCGCGACATCGCCAACCGCTCGGAGGAAAGCCGCGAAGGCATCGGCGATGACGAGATCCGCCTGATGCTCGGCAAGATGATCAAGCAGCGCGAGGAATCGGCGGCGACCTATGTGCAGGGCGGAAGGCCGGAGCTTGCAGCGGCGGAGCGCGAAGAGATTGCGATCATCCAGGGCTTCCTGCCCAAGCAGATGAGCGACGCGGAGATGGAAGCCGCGGCCAAAGGCGTCATCGCCGAAGTCGGCGCCGCATCGATGAAAGACATGGGCAAGGTCGTCTCCACGTTGAAGGAGCGGTATGCCGGTCAGATGGATTTCGCGAAGGCGAGCGGGGTGGTGAAAGGTCTGCTGTCCACGCCCAAATAAGGACATGACGCTGTGGGTAACTGTGTGAACGCGACCCGAATCGCGTTCGCACGTCGTAAAATGGTTGAATGCGCTACGGTCCGGCCCTTCTCGAAGAAATCCTAAGGCGGACGGACATCGTCCAGCTGGTCGGCCGGCGCGTGAAGCTGGCGCGCAAGGGCCGTGTCTTCTGGGGCTGCTGCCCGTTCCACAAGGAAAAGTCGCCGTCTTTCAAGGTCGAGAACGAGCGGCGGACGTACAAATGCTTCGGCTGCGGCGCCGGCGGCGATGCCTTCAAATGGCTGGTGGAGACGGAAGGGCTGACGTTCCCCGAAGCCGTCGAGCGGCTGGCCGGTGAAGCCGGCGTGGAGCTTCCCAAATGGACGCCGGACGATGAGCAGCGCGAAGCCAAGCGCAAGACGCTCTACGAAATCGCCGAGCTCGCCTGCGTCTTTTTCGAGGAGCAGTTGCGCGACCGCAATGGCGAGGCGGCGCGCCGTTATTTCGCCTCTCGCAGCGTCGACGAGGCGACCGTCAAGACGTTCCGTCTCGGCTATGCGCCCGACTCGAGCATGGCACTGATCCAGCATCTGAAGGCGAAGGGCATTCCGCTGGAGGACATGGTGGCCGCAGGCGTGGCGCGCCCGGCCGAGGAAAACCGTCCCGCTCGCGATTTCTTCTTCAACCGGGTCATGTTTCCGATCGGCGATGCGCGAGGCCGCATCGTGGCCTTCGGCGCACGGGCCCTCGAAGCCGATGCCAAGCCCAAATATCTCAACACCGGCGAGACGACGCTCTTCTCCAAAGGGCACATGCTCTACAACTTCGCCACTGCCCGCGCGGCCGCGATCAAGGCCGGCTCGATCGTCGCCGCCGAAGGCTATATGGATGTCATCGCGCTGGTCCGGGCCGGATTCGAGGCGGCCGTAGCGCCGTTGGGCACGGCTCTCACCGAGAACCAGCTCGCTCTTCTTTGGCGAACGGCGCCGGAACCTATTCTCGCGTTCGACGGCGACGAGGCCGGCCTCAAGGCGGCCCACCGCTCCGCCCGACTGGCGCTGCCCCACCTCACCCCCGGCCATTCACTCCGCTTCGCCTTCCTGCCGGCCGGCGAGGACCCGGACAGCCTCTTCAGGACGCAAGGCGCGGCGGCTGTGAAAGCGGTCCTCGAGGCGGCGGAGCCGCTGTCCAAGGTCCTGTGGCGGGCTGAGACGGACGGCAGGGACTTCTCGACCCCCGAGCGCCGCGCGGGTCTCGAGCGGGCGCTGGCCGAGATCGTGGGCCAGATCGCGGACGGCAAAATAGCCGACTATTACAGAAGGGATTTCGACGAGAAGGTCTTCGAAGCCTTCAAGCGCCGCAAGCCGCAGACGGATCAGCGCGGCGGTTTCCAGGGACAGCGCGACCGGCGCGGGGGTTACAACCAGCAGGCGATGGAGACGGTCTCCTCGGCCGTGAAGGCGAGCCTCTTGGCGCGGGCTGGCCGGACGGGTGTCCTGAGGGTCAAAGAGAATGAAGTGGCCGACCTTCTGTGTGAGGCGCCTGAGCTTGCAGCGGTCCATGGGGAGCTATTGGCGGCGCTGCCGCTCTCCGAGCCCTTGCTTGACAGGCTGCGCCACGAACTCCTAAACCTCGCCGCCTCCGGCTTCAGGCTTGAAAATCAGCGGTTGGAAGACCATTTCGTCCGCTCAGGCCAGACCGGGCTCGTAGAGAGACTGAGGCGCTCGCGCATCGGGGCGGGGTCCAGCGAAGAACGCGACAAGGCAGCCGGGGGGCACGCCGATGACATTGAAGCCCGTTTTCTCCGGGCAGCTCAGCAGCTGCAAGAGATGGCGGAGCTTGAGCCTGAACGGAAGCGTGCGGTGGAACGTTTTAACCGGGAGGCTAGCGAGGACACTTGGCATGACGTCCAGCGCCTCATTTCATCCCGAGCGGTCCACCGCGAGTAAACCTTCTGAAGGCATGATTTGAGGAAACTGAACCCCAAGGCCTCCGGCGTGAGCACGAGGCGAAAAGCGACGAAGGCGTGATGGTGACGAAGACGAGTGCCAAGAAGAACAAGAAGCCGCAGGGCAAGTCCGCCAAGGCCAAGCCGGCGAAGTCGCATGCCAAGGCCGCAACGGCGAAAGCCGTAGCCGTCAAGAAAAAGCCGAATGCAAAGCCGGCTGCGAAAGCCGCGAAGGCCGCGACGCCCGCCACCAAGAGTCAGGCGCCCGCGAAGAAGCCCGAAGCGAAGACCAGCGTCATCAAACATCCCGAAGCGAAGTCCGAGTTGAAGAACCAGATCAAGACCGACGTCGCCGCGCCGAAGCCCGTTCTGCCGACCAAGAAACCCGACGGCAAAGTTGCGCCGCAGGCCAAAGCCGGCGTCAAAGGTCCGGGCGAGCCGGGCGAAGGACAACCGGACGCGGATTCCCCGCTGCTCGACATGTCCGATGTCGGCGTGCGCAAGATGATCACGCGCGCCAAGCAGCGCGGCTACGTCACCTATGACGAGTTGAACAAGGTTCTGCCGTCCGACAAGGTTTCGTCCGAACAGATCGAAGACACGATGTCGATGCTCAACGAGATGGGCATCAACGTGATCGAGAGCGAAGAGCAGGACGAGCAGGCCGAAGTGCCGGCGCTCGCGCAAGGCAAGCAGGTCGCCACCAAGTCCGGCGACGAAGAAGAACAATACGATCGCACCGACGATCCCGTGCGCATGTATCTGCGCGAGATGGGCTCGGTCGAGCTTCTGTCGCGCGAAGGCGAAATCGCCATCGCGAAGCGCATCGAAGCCGGCCGCGAATTGATGATCGGCGCCTTGTGCGAAAGCCCGCTGACCTTCGAAGCCTTGACGGTTTGGCGCGACGAGTTGAACGAAGGCAAAGTGCTGCTGCGCGACATCATCGATCTCGAAGCGATGTATGGCGCAGGTCCCGACGCGCAGGCCGCGCAAGGTGCCGAAGCAGGCGAAAACACCGCTAACGGCGTTGCGCCGCCTCAGGCCATGAATGGCCATGATATGGCGGCCGCGCCGGCGCCGCGCGCAGAGGTGAAGAAGCCTGAGCCCGCGCCTAAGCCGGCCAACGGCGAAGAAATGGACGAAGGCGAGCGCGTCGCCGCTGCGGAAGCTGCCGCCGAAGACCAGGATTTCGACGACGAAGGCAATCTTTCGCTGTCGGCGATGGAAGCCGCCCTAAAGCCGCAAGTGCTCGAGACGCTCGACCAGATCGCATCGCTGTACAAGAAGCTGGGCAAGCTGCAGGACGCGTCCGTCGAGGCCGCGCTGGGATCCTCCGACGAGCTTTCGACCGGCCAGGAGCGCCGTTTCAAGAAGCTCAGGACCGACACGATCGATCTCGTCAAGAGCCTGAAACTCAAC
>DATKON010000092.1:0-20486 GCA_035524575.1 Rhizomicrobium sp. | reverse complement strand
CTGACCCTCGTGCCGATGTTGTGCGCGAAGCTCCTGAGGCACCGCTCCGAGCAGAAGCAGACGAGATTTGGCCAGCGCTCGCAGGAGCTGTTCGACCGCGTCATCAACGAATATGGCCGGCTCCTCAACTGGGTGCTCGACCATCAGCCGCTGACGCTCGCCGTCGCCCTCGGCACGCTCGCCCTGACAGTGCTTCTTTATATCGTGATCCCCAAGGGCTTCTTCCCGGTCCAGGATACCGGCCTCATCCAGGGAATCACGCGTGCCAGTCCCGACACGTCGTTCTCGGCGATGGCGCAACACCAGAACAGTCTGGCCGCGGCGATCCTCCAGGATCCCGACGTCACCAGCCTCACCTCCTTCATCGGCGTCGACGGCACGAACACCACGCTCAACAGCGGCCGCTTCCTGATCAATCTGAAGGCCAAGGACGACCGCTCCGACGACGTCCAGACGATCGTGAGGAGGCTCACCCAGATCAGCAAAGGCGTGACCGGGATCTCGCTTTTTCTGCAGCCCGTCCAGGACCTGACGATCGACTCGACGATCAGCCGCGCGGAATACCAGTTCATCCTGCAGGCGCCGAACACGGCGACGCTCGATCAATGGGTGCCGAAGCTCATGACGGAGCTGCAGAATACGCCCCAGCTCGAGAACGTATCGACTGACTATCTCGACCGCGGGCTCTCGGCTTCGCTGACGCTGGACCGTGACACCGCCGCCCGCTTCGGCATCACGGCCGCCACGATCGACAATGCGCTCTACGATTCTTTCGGTCAGCGCATCGTCTCGACGATCTTCACGGAGTCGAACCAGTATCGCGTCATCCTCGAGGCGAGCCCCGATCTCCAGAACTCGATCAGCTCACTGTCGGCGATCTATCTGCCGTCCTCGGCCCAGGGACAGGTGCCGCTCGACGCCATCGCCAAGGTCAGCGAAATGCCCGTGCCGCTGGCCATCGACCATCTCGCGCAATTCCCCTCGGCGACGGTTTCCTTCGACGTGGCGCCGAGCTCTTCGCTCGGAGCCGCTGTCAATGCGGTCCAGGACGTCGAGAAGAACATCGCCGGCTGGCCGGCGAGCATTCTGACGAGCTTCCAGGGCTCGGCGCTGGCGTTCCAGTCCTCGCTCGGCAACGAATTGCTGCTGATCCTCGCCGCCATCGTGACGGTCTACATCGTCTTGGGCGTGCTCTATGAGAGCTATATCCACCCGGTGACGATTCTTTCGACGCTGCCGTCCGCGGGCGTCGGCGCGCTGCTCGCGCTCATCATTGCCGGCGACGATCTCAATATCGTCTCGATCATCGGCATCGTGCTCCTGATCGGCATCGTCAAGAAGAACGCCATCATGATGATCGACTTCGCGCTGGCTGCGGAGCGCAATGAAGGCAAGGCGCCGCGCGATGCGATCTATCAGGCGTCGCTGTTGCGCTTCCGGCCCATTCTGATGACGACCGTCGCCGCCCTCTTCGCGGCGCTGCCGCTGATGATCGGCATGGGTACAGGGTCCGAGCTCCGTCACCCGCTTGGCATCTCGATCGTCGGCGGCCTCCTGATGAGCCAGCTGCTGACGCTGTTCACGACACCAGTGATCTATCTCTACTTCGATCGCCTGTCGCGGCGGATGCGCGGCGAGCCCATCGAGGCAGAGCCCTCGCCATGAACATCTCGGCGCCCTTCATCGCCCGCCCGATCGCGACGACGCTCGTCACCATCGGCCTGGCGCTCGCGGGCTTTGTCGCGTTCTTTCTTTTGCCCGTGTCGCCGATGCCGGACGTCGACATCCCGGCGATCTTCGTGCAGGCGACGATGGCGGGTGCGAGCCCGGAGACCATGGCGACCAGCGTGGCGACGCCGCTCGAACGGCATCTGGGGGCCATCGCCGATGTCGACGAAATGACTTCGCAGAGCTCGGTCGGCTCCACGCGCGTGATTCTGACCTTCGACATCAACCGCAATATCGACGGCGCGGCGCGCGACGTGGAAGCGGCCATCAACGCCGCGCGCGCCGATCTGCCGACCTCGCTGCGATCGAACCCGACCTACAGGAAGCTCAATCCGGCCGATGCGCCGATCCTGATCATGGCGCTGACCTCGGACACACTGTCGCCCGGCCAGATGTACGACTCCGCCTCCACGATCCTGCAGCAGAAACTCAGTCAGGTCAGCGGCATCGGCCAGGTGCAGATCGGCGGCAGCTCGCTGCCCTCGGTGCGCGTCGATCTAAACCCTGCCGCGCTCTTCAAATACGGCATCGGACTCGAAGACGTCCGCGCCGCCCTGTCGGGCACCAACGCCAATGCGCCGAAAGGCCTGATCGACCAGCACGGCCGTTCGCTTCAGCTTTACACCAACGACCAGCAGACGCGCGCCGACCAGTTTGCGCCCCTGGTCATCGCCTATCGCAACGGCGATCCGGTCCGGCTGTCCGATATCGCCCATGTCTATGACGGCGTCGAGAACGTCTTCAATCTCGGCGTCAGCAACGGCAAGCCGGCCATCCTCGTCATTCTCTACAAGCAGCCGGGTGCCAACATCATCCAGACCGTCGATCGCGTGAAGGCGCTGCTGCCGCAATTGCAGGCTTCCATTCCGCCCGCGATCCATATCGAGGTCGCCAACGACCGCACGGGAGCGATCCGCAAATCGCTGGGCGATGTCGAGCGCTCGCTGATCGTCTCGGTCCTTCTCGTCATCGCCGTCGTGTTCCTGTTCCTGCGCGACGTGCGCGCCACGCTGATCCCGAGCGTCGCGGTGCCGCTGTCGCTGCTGGCGACTTTCGGGATCATGTATCTGCTCGGCTTCTCGCTGAACAACCTGTCGCTGATGGCGCTGACGGTGGCGACGGGCTTCGTGATCGACGACGCGATCGTGGTCCTCGAGAACATCACCCGTCACATCGAGGACGGCATGCCGAAGATGGAGGCGGTGGCCACCGGCGCGCGCGAAGTCGGCTTCACGGTCGTCTCCATGAGCCTGTCGCTGATCGCCGTCTTTGTGCCGATCCTTCTGATGGGTGGGCTCGTCGGCGAGTTCTTCCGCCAGTTCGCCGTGACGCTCGGCGCCTCCATCATGGTCTCGCTGATCGTCTCGCTGACGACGACGCCGATGCTCTGCCGCTACCTCACCGAGCGCAAGCCGGCGCACGAGCAGAACAGATGGCTGCAGCGGCTCGAACTGGTCTTCGACCGGGCGCGCGATGTCTATGACCGGGCGCTTCTGTGGTCGCTCAAATATCCCGGCACGATCATGATGATCCTGCTCGTGACCATCGGCCTTAATTTCTATCTCCTCTACAAGGTTCCGAAGGATTTCCTGCCGAACGAAGACACCGGCGACCTTTTCGGAAATATCGTCGCCGACCAGAGCATTTCGTTCCAGGCGATGAAGCAGAAGTTCACGCAGTTCGTCGACATCATCAAGCAGGACCCCGCCGTCGAAAACGTCGTCGGATTCACCGGCGGCGGCGGCGGCGGTCCGCGCGGCGGCGCCACCAATACGGGCTCGGTCTTCGTGCAGCTGAAGCCCATCGGCCAGCGCAAGGCCTCGACCGACCAGGTTCGCGAGCGTATCGGCAAGAACCTTCTGAAGATCGTCGGCGCGCGGCTGTTCCTGCAGGGCGCACAGGATTTCCGCGCCGGCGGCCGCCAGGGCAATGCGCAATACCAGTACACGCTGCTCGGCGACACGCTCGAGGATCTGAACACCTGGGTACCGAAGATCACCGCCGCGCTGCAGAACGTTCCGGAGCTGCAGGACGTGAACTCCGACCAGCAGTCGCACGGGCTCGAAGTGGAGCTTGCCATCGATCGCCAGACGGCGGCGCGGCTCGGCATCTCCGTCTCGCAGATCGACGCGACGCTCTACGACGCCTTCGGCCAGCGCACGGTGTCGACGATCTACAAGGATACCAACCAGTATTATGTCGTGATGGGCGTGGCGCCGCAGTTCTGGCAGAACCCCGATACGCTCAACGACATCTATATTTCGACCACGGGCGGGCCCGCGAGCGGCACGCAGTCGACCAATGCGGTGGTCGGCACGACGCTCGTCACCGCCGGCGCCGCCGCGGCGTCGTCAACGACACCGACGGCGGCGCAGATCGCGGCGGATTCCGTTCGCAATCTCCAACTCAACAGCATCGCGACCAGCTCGCGCGGCGCCTCGAGCGGCGCATCGGTGTCGACGGCGCAGGAAACCATGGTGCCGCTATCGGCCGTCGCACACTACGCGCCGGGCAATACGCCGCTGACGGTCAACCACCAGGGACCGTTCGTCGCCACCACCTTCTCGTTCAACCTGCCACCCGGCGCCGCGCTCGGGCCGGCGACGCAGGCTATCCAGCGCACGATGCAGCAGCTGCACGTGCCCATCTCGATTACCGGCGGCTTCGCGGGCAATGCCAAGCTCTTCACGCAATCGCTCTCGAGCGAACCGCTTCTGCTGCTGGCCGCGATCGTCTCGATCTACATCGTGCTGGGCGTGCTCTATGAAAGCTATGTCCACCCCCTGACGATCCTTTCGACGATTCCCTCCGCCGGCGTCGGCGCGACTCTGGCACTGATCATCACCGGCACGACCTTCACGCTCCTCGCGCTGATCGGCGTTCTGCTTCTGATCGGCATCGTCAAGAAGAACGCCATCATGATGATCGACTTCGCGCTCGAGGCCGAGCGCACGCGCGGACTCACCTCGCGCGAGGCGATCTATCTCGCCTGCCTGATGCGCTTCCGTCCGATCATGATGACGACCTTCGCGGCGATCCTCGGTGCGCTTCCGCTCGCGCTCGGCTTCGGCACGACCTTCTCGCAATCGCTCGGCATCTCGATCGTCGGCGGCCTGATCGTCAGCCAGGCGCTGACGCTGTTCACGACGCCGATCGTCTATATTTATATGGACGGGTTCCGGCTCCGCTGCCGCAGGATGTGGCAACGCTGGTATCTCGGGGTCATGGGCGATCCCGAAGCGCATACGGGGCCGGCGGAGTAGTTGCCCGCAGAACGGGAACCCATGGACATCCAGCGCCTCCTGATCGTTGCCGGAGCGATTCTTCTCGCCGCCGGATTGCTGTGGCCATGGCTCTCGCATCTGGGGCTCGGCCGCCTGCCCGGGGACATCGTCGTCGAAAGGCCGCATTTCCGGCTCTATTTCCCGTGGGTTACCTGTCTTCTCGTCAGCGTCGTTCTGACCCTTCTCTTTTGGCTGTTCCGGAAGTAAGCGGGGGCCAGCAACACCCCGAGGTCGACATGCCGCTTCGTCCCGTCCGCCGTGCCCTTCTCTCCGTCTCCGACAAATCTGGCCTGATCGATTTCGCCAAGGCCCTCGCCGGCCGCGGCATCGCTTTGATCTCGACCGGCGGCACGGCCAAGGCGCTGCGCGAGGCGGGCCTGGCCGTCGAAGACGTGTCTTCGGTCACCGGCTTTCCCGAGATCATGGACGGACGTGTCAAGACGCTGCACCCGAAGATCCATGGCGGCCTTCTGGCGCTGCGCGACAAGCCCGATCATGCCGAAGCAATGAAGGCGCACGGCATCGAAGGCATCGATCTCCTCGTCTGCAATCTTTATCCGTTCGAAGCGACCGTCGCGCGCGGCGCCGATTTCGACGAGACGGTCGAGAATATCGATATCGGCGGACCGGCCATGATCCGCGCCGCGTCGAAGAACCACGGCTTCGTCACGGTCGTTGTCGATCCCGAAGATTACGCCGTCGTGCTCGCGGAGCTTTCCTCTTATGACGGCGCGACAACCGATGCGCTGAGGCTCAAGCTGGCGCAGATCGCCTATGCGCGCACCGCCGCTTACGACGCTGCAGTCTCGAACTGGCTCGCCGAGCAACTTGCCAAAACCGGCGACAGCGAACCGCCGCGCCGCAGAGCTTTCGCCGGCCGGTTGCGCCAGCCTCTGCGCTATGGCGAGAATCCGCATCAGAAAGCGGCGTTCTACACGACCGGCGAAAAACGCTTCGGCGTCTCGAGCGCCGAACAGTTGCAGGGCAAGGAGCTCTCCTACAACAACATCAACGACACCGACGCAGCGTACGAGCTCGTCGCGGAATTCGATCCCAAAACGTCGGCGGCCTGCGCCATCATCAAGCACGCCAATCCCTGCGGCGTGGCGCTCGGCGCCAATCTTACGGATGCCTACAAGAAAGCGCTCGCCTGCGATCCTGTCAGCGCCTTCGGCGGCATCCTCGCCTTCAACCGCACGCTCGACGGCGAAACGGCGGAAGAGATCGCGAAGCTCTTCACCGAAGTGATCATCGCGCCAGACGCCGATGAGGATGCGCGGCGCGTTCTGTCGTCGCGCCGAAATCTCCGCCTCCTGATTGCGGGCGGCCTGCCCGATCCGGCGTCGGAAGGCCTGACATACCGCACCGTGGCCGGCGGCTTCCTCGTGCAGACGCGCGACGCTGCGCGGATCGATCGCGCCGGCCTGAAAGTCGTGACAAAAAGGCAACCCAGCGAGCGTGAAATCGCCGACATGCTGTTCGCCTTCACCGTCGGCAAGCACGTGAAGTCGAACACGATTGTGTATGCGAAGGATCTGCAGACGGCGGGTATAGGCGCAGGCCAGATGAGCCGCGTGGATTCCGCACGCATTGCGGCGCTGAAAGCACGCGAAGCCGCGCAGGCTGCGGGCTGGCCGGAACCGCTGACAATCGGCTCTGCCGCAGCGTCCGACGCCTTCTTTCCGTTTGCGGACGGTCTTCTTGCCGTCGCGGATGCGGGCGCCACCGCCGTCATTCAGCCCGGCGGCTCGATCCGCGATGACGAAGTGATCAAGGCTGCCGACGACGCCGGATTAACCATGGCATTCACAGGTATCCGCCACTTCCGGCATTGATGCTCCCCCCGGCTGCTCGCGCTGGGTGAACTTTAATGGTAAAAGACCCGTAAATAGGGCTAACGGGCGTCGAGCCGACGACCGGGAAACTGCCCTTCATGGGTATTACGGTCGGGGGAGTTGGCCGTGGAGCGTGGGGATTTAAGGCCGCAAGGCCAGTGGCGTAGCAGGTCTGCGCTCCTCTTAGCGATCATTGCCGCCGCCTGCCTCGGCTCCGTCTGGTTCCAGACATCCGCGCGCGCGGACTATACCGACGGCGTCACCGCCGCCAACAAGATTAGCCTTGAGACGGCGATCCGGGTCTGGCGCAAAGCGGCCTGGCAGGAAGACGATTTCCTCTCCGAGATCAAACTCGGCGACATCTATGGCGACGAACGCGGCGACAACAAGTTCGGTGATCCCGTCGAAGCCTATGTCTGGTACTACCTCGCCTCCGTCAGCATGCGCATCGAGGATCACATCGGCGATCCCAATGCCCGCCGCGTGATCTCCAACGATTTCCATCGCGCGCTCAACGAGCAGCAGAAGCTGATGCTGCTTCTGAACGCGGATCAGCGCGAGCAGGCGCGCAACCGCATCGTCTACATCCTCTCCTGCCGCGGGGCGGATGGCTACATCCGCCTGGGCCAGATCCATTCGACGCTGCTGACGCAGGACCAGCCCTGGAGCCAGAGCGGCAGCTACGGCGAGTCCTCGAACGATAGTCCGATGACCTATGCCGGATTGACCGGCGTGTGGCACAGCCAGCGCGATTTCCGCGATCGCGCGCTCCACGAATACGAGACGGGCGACGCGGCCTCGGCGCGCCACATGATGGGAATCTCCAACAGCTCCGTCATCGTGCCGAGCGACGGCGAAGCGCTCGTCTATTTCCACATCGCCGACAATATGGGCCATCCGCTGGCGCGCGAGTATCTCAGGAGCCTCGATCAGGCCGTGCGCAACGCGAGATGGCTTGGACCCCGCATCTCGCAGGAAGCAGCGGAGAAGGCGAAATACTGGTTTCCTCCTTACGAATTCTATCCGATGGGCGATTCCGCGAGCGGCGTTCCGCATACGGATGAATGCACGGTGAGCTTCGAGCGCGAGCGCGCGCTGGCCGTGGTGGGCGTCGGCCTTCCCTTCCGCGCCGTGCAGCAGGCCTTGTGGTTCCTGGGTCTCACCGGCGCGCCGCGCTGGGCTGCCGCTGCAGGGCCTGTCGAATTCAAGGCGATCGCGCGCTTCCAGGCGACGATCGGCGACGTGCCGAACGGCCATCTCGAGCCGATGCAGGCCGTGCGCCTCATCCAGATGGCGGCGATCAGGGGCGATGCCTCGTCGCAGAACACGCTCGGCGTGATGTACGCGAAAGGCATCGGCGTGCCGACGAATTATGTCCGCGCGGCGTACTGGTTCAGCAAGTCGGGCGACCAGCGCTACGCGGCCGCGCTTTATCATCTGGGCGTGCTCTACAAGAAAGGCCCGGAAGGCATCAAGCAGGACCTGTCCAAGGCCAACGACTATTTCACGGCGTCGGCGATCGCCGGCTTCAAACCCGCCATGAACCAATTGTCGGAGCTTCTTGAAAACGCCGATGCAGGGCCGCATCGCGAAGGGCACCATTAGGGGAGAACGCCGTCATGACGCGTATCGGGGCGGTGCAGCAGTCGTGGAGATGGTTCTGGCTCTTCGGGGCACTGACCATGGCAACGATTCTGATGCTGAGCGCGCGCGCGATGGCGGGCGAAACGGGCAGCACCGACGAATATGGCGGTGTTGCGCTGACGAACTCCGTGCTGCTCGATCCCTTCGATCCGGTGCCGACCATCCATTTCCGCGATGGCGGCTGCGCGGGCGACGAATGCCGGCGCCACTGCGATCGCGACGACTGCCGCGGCGAAGTCATCCGCTGCCAGCACGATTGCCGCTGGCACGGCTGGTTCTGTCCGCATGATTGCTACGACCTGCACAGCCCGCGCCCCGGCGCCTACAATCTCGGCTGGTGGCGCTGCGCCGACGAGTGCCGTGACGGCGACTGGTGGTGCGATCACGATTGCACGCTGGAAGGATGGCACTGCGAGCACGACTGCTTCGTGCATCAGCCCGAGCGCCGCGACCGTCGCCAGTTTCCGCAGATGGGCGATCTTTGTCCGGATATCTGTTATGGCCGCCTCGTGCACGAATACGAAGAGCAGCTGAGGCACCATGCCGAAGAGCAGCGCCATTACGACGAGCAGCAGCACTGGTATTTCGAGCATGTCGTGAACGACCATCGCGGCTTCTTCGGCCGGCTGTTCGATTTCGGGCATCACGACACGCCGCCGCCGCCGCCACCGCCTCCGCTGCCCCCGCCGCCGTCGAGCTACGGCACGCCGAACAATTATGGCCCGCCCCCGCCGAACACGCACGGACCGGGACCGTCCTCGTCCTACGGACCGGGACCGGGCGACTATGGTCCGGGCAGTTATGGTCCGCGCAGCGGCGGCGGCTACGGACCGCCGCCGTCAGGCAATTACGGCAGCGCGACGCCGCCGCCCCCGAGCAATTACAGCGCGTCGACGACGTCGAGCAATTCGAGTTCGACGAGCTCCGGCACTTCGGCCGGCGGCGGTTCGTCCCCGACGCCGACGTCGCCTCCGGCCGGCGCAATCACGACGACACCGGGTCCGGGCCCGTCGGATTTCGGAACGCCCAAGAAGTAGAGATACGAACGTCAGCCGTGCCAATCCTCCCGCCAACGAAGTTTGGGGGAGGCGCAGCGTGGCAGGACCGGGAGGACGCTCGTTCCGAAGACCGTACGAACCTCCGCCTCTGCGCGGTCGCCGCGCTTTGCGCCGGGGAGGATCGGCGGTGGCCGCAGCGCTATTTCACCGCAAACAGCGGCGCCATGACGACGACGCCTTTGTCCCTGTCGGCGGCGTGGCCGAGATAATCGGTGATGCCGAACGCCGCTTCCGTCGTGCGCAAGAGCGAATAGTGATTGTAGGGTGTGGGATCGACCGCATGGCGCGGGCCATGGTTGGTCATGACGATGGTCGGAATCCAGCCGCCGCCGGGATTGTTCGCATCGCCGAAGCCGCAGCAGCCGTCCGGATGATCGTTGGCGTTATGATCGTCGTCTTCGTCGAAGGTAATGACGATCGCCGTGTTGCCCTCGCCCGTCCAGGCCTTGCTCGTCATGAGCTTGGCGACGAGATCGCCCACGAACTTGTCGCCACGCGCGACGAGCGCCGGTTTGCCCCTGCAGTCGGCCGGCGAATTGGGACCGCCGACCCCGTGCATGTCGTCGCATTGGTTGGGAACGATCAGCGCGTAGTTGGGCAGCGTGCCGCTTGCGATGTCGCGCTCCAGCGCGTCGAAGCCCACGATCTTCTCCGCGCGCTTGGGATCGTCCTGCACGGATTTGAAGGTGACGAAGCCGTTGTGCTTGGAGGCATAGAGTGCGTTCGGCAGACCCGGCACCGGCGTCTTGGGCGAGGGATAGTGATAGACGAGTGAGCCCGGTTCGGGGAGGTTCTCGAAATAACCCTTCCAGGAAAGGCCGTGCGCGTCGAGCTGCTGCGCGAGATTGGGCGCGGCGATCGTGTGATCGACATAACCCTCCTCGTCGGAATCCTTGCAGTCCGCGCTCGGATTGTGCGGCTTGCAGTAAACGGCATCGTCGTCGTGGATGCCGAACGTGTCCCCGCCGACCATGGCCACATAGTTGGGCTCGCTCGGATGACTCTCGGCGTAGAAGTTCGTCGCGTTGCCGTAGGTCACCGCAAGGCGGCTGATGTTCGGCGCCGCCGGATTGCCGATGATCTCGTTCGCGGTGCGATTCTCTTCGACGATGACGAAGATGTGGTCGTAACGGGGAATGGTATCGACGGCGGGCTTTGCCACCGCCGATGCCATCCAGAGCGCCGCGAACGCGCCGCCAAGGGCGACGCAACGCATCGCCGCACGCTTCATCTCAAAGATGCGCGCGGATGCCGAAGAAGAAGTCCTCATTATAGAACTCGCGCTGCACCGGATATTGCGAACTCGCGGTCTGCGTGAACTCGAGCTTGGTGTTGGTGATGTTCTTGACTTCAAGATACCACTCGATGTTGTCCGTGATCTTGTAGCTGCCACCGAAGTCGAGACGGAAACGGGGCTGTGAATAGAGATCCTGGGTCGCGTCCCCGCCGACCTGCCAAAGATTGGTCGAGACGTAGGAGCCGGCAAGCCTCAATGTCAACGGCCCCTTCTCGTAGAAGACTTCGGCGTTGAAGTTCCTGGGCGAGGTCTGCGGAAGCGCATGCCCCTCGCCCGTACGGATGTCGCCGCGCGTCGCCGCATAGGTGAAATTGCCGTCGATGCCGAAGCCGCTCCAAAAATCCGGCAGGAAGGTGAATTGCTGCACGAAGCTCAGCTCGATGCCCTTGGCCGTCGCCGAGCCGATGTTCTGGAAGCTGTCGAACTGGCAGATGGGCCCGCTGAAGGTCGTGCCGGCGCCCATCGGCGGCGTGGGGCAGGCGGCCGTCGATTCCGTCGGGATGATGTAATTGCTGAACGACTTGTAGAACAGGCCGGCCGACGCGACCCCGCCGAACGGCGTATGCCAGTCGCCCGTCAGGTCGAAATTGTCCGCGGTGGTCGCCTTCACATCGGGATTGCCCTGGCTGACGATGTCGTTGACGTAGTCGTAGGACTTGGCGGCCGTGATCTGGTTGAAGCCGGGACGCGCAAGGCTGGTCGTGAAGGCGGCCTTGATCAGCAGGTCGTCCGTCGCCTGCCATTTGCCGTTGATGTCCGGAAAGACGTTCGTGTAGCTCTGCTTGTTCGTGCTCGGGAAGATATTGCCCGAGCTGTCCTGGATGTTGGCGTTGTAGGTGGCATCGGTGCGTTCGACGCGCACGCCGCCGAGGAAACCGAAGCGGCCCACGGTACCGGCATATTGTGCGTAACCCGCATAGACGTTTTCGTTGTCGTGCTCATAGGTCGTCGGATCGACGACGAGCGGATCTTCCGGAATGGCCGCAAGCGCCGGAAGGTTGGCGTTCGGCCCGATATTGTAGTGGTCGTCGTAATAGATCTGGTCGGTGGATTGGAAATTCGCCAGCGACAGGCCCGTCGGCTTGACGCCGTTGTTGCCGGCGCCGATGACCCGACGGACCCGGCCGCGCGCGCTGCCGCCGAATTTGAAGGAGCCGTCGACATCGCCGAAATTGAACGGGGCTGTGACGTTGAGCGCGGCGGCGACTTCCTGGTCCTGATTTTTCGAGCTCGATTCGTCGAGCTTGATCTTGGTGTAGTTCGCCGGATTGGTCGGGTCCGTACCGTCCAGCACCTGGAATGTCGGATAGTTCGGATTGGTCGTGACGTCGTACTGGAGCGGATGGGTGTTGGGATCGGTGAACTTGAACCCGTAGCTCCACGGCGAAACGTCGTCGCCTTCCGTCCAGGACAGCTTCACGTCGGCAAGAATGTCGCCTGCGAAGGTCGTGCGTGCGCCGCCCTCGATCAGCTTGTTCTGCACCGTCTCCTTGGAGTCCGTGTAGTTCTGCACGAACTGCGCATCGGTGACCTGATACTCGTTGCCGATCATCGGCGGGGCGCCGAGATCCTGCGTATTGTCGATCTCGAGGCGGTGCTTGCGGGCATATTCGGTGTAGCCCGCATCGAAGGCGCGCAGATAGACATTCGTGTTGGCGTCGATGTCCCACGAATAGGAAGCCGCAAGGCCCTGGCGCGTGCGGTGATATTTGTACCAGCGGAATTCGAGATCGTTGGGAATGGGCTGTCCGGCCGCATTAAAGTCCGTCGACGGGCCGCTGTTCTCGAGATCGTCGAGGCCACGCCAGTCGGAATGATATTCGTAGGAGACGACGAGGCTCATCGAATTGCGGGGACCGAAGCGATAGCCGGCGGTGACGTTTGCCTCCCAGACCGGCGATCCGCGCAAAGTTTCGACGCCGCTGCCCAGTTCGCCTTCCAGCAGATAGTCCGAGCCGCTCGGCAGCGTGCGCGGCAGGATGTTGACGATGCCGCCGAGGCCTTCCGCATCGATGTCCGGCGTCAGCGACTTGACGACTTCGACGCCGCCCATGATGCCCGACGGAAACGCGTCGAAAGCGACGGCGCGGCCGCCGCCTTGCGGTGTCGATGCGTTGGAGGCCGTCAGCCGCACGCCGTCGAAGGTCGTGCCGTTCAGGTCCGCATCCATGCCGCGGATATTGATGAAGCGGCCCTCGCCCGAGTCCGTCTCGAGCGACACGCCGGGAATGCGCTGCAGCGCTTCGGCGAGCGTGACGTCGGGCAGCTGCTGGATTTCGTCGACGAGACGCAGGTCGATGACGTTCGGCGCCGCTTCCTTGATCTGCTGTGCCTGGAACTTCGTCGCGGTGACCGTGACGGTTTCGACCTGATCGTTCGTCTGCGCCGATGCCGATTGCGCCGCGGCCAGCAACAGGACCGCGTAAGCGGACGTGCCAAGCAGACGCGCGCCAAGCGTATAGTTCTTCATGATTTTCGCCCCCAGCCCCCGGCGCACAAAGGATTTGCGCACCGCAACCCGGGCGAAAATCGGTCCGAAAGATTACGCTGGGGCTCCAGATCGATGAAGGTACGGAAAATAATTGTTATAAAGTCCCAACCTTGGCGGCGGTCGCGAGGGGCGGCCGCGAACGGTGCTGTGTTGCCTCGGCAACAGCTGGAAATGTTACGACCGCCTTGAGGCCGGGGGCGTTGTCCAGCAATTCGATCTCCGCCTCGTGCAATTCGACGATGGCGCGCGCCAGCGTGAGCCCGAGGCCGCTGCCGGGCGTCGTGCGGCTTGGCTCGCAACGATAAAAGCGGCGGAACACCTTTTCCCGATCATCCTCCGCGATACCCGGCCCCCGGTCGGCCACGACAAGCGCGGGCCGGCCGTCCTGCATGGCCGTCGAAAGGCTGATGCGCGTGCCGGGCGGGGTATGGCGGACAGCGTTGTCGAGAAGATTGGCGATGAGCTGCAGGAGAAGCTGCGGATCGCCGCGCACGATGCCGGTGGCAGCAGGGACGACTTCGAACGGATGGGCGCCGTCGTCGAGCGCAGGGCGGTAGAGATCGGCCGCGCGGGTCAGCAAGGCGTTCAGATCGACGTCCTCGATGCCGGCGCGGCGCGCGCCCGCCTCGATCTGCGCGATGCGCAACAGCGCCGCGAACAGCGACAGGAGCGCATCGGCGTCGGCGATCGCCCCATCGACGGCGGCGGCATAGGAATCGGTGGTCTTGGCGTCATTGCGGGCGCGTTCGAGGCGGTAGCGCAGATGGGCCAGCGGCGTCCTCAGATCGTGCGCGATGTCGTTTGATACCTGGCGCAGGCTCTCCATCAATATCCCGATGCGGTCGAGCATGTCGTTGATGGTCATGGCGAGACGGTCGAGCTCGTTGCGCGCGCCGTGCACGGGCACGCGGTCGCCGAGATGCCCCGTCATGATGGCGCGGCAGGTTTTCGTGATCGCGTCGATGCGCTTCAGGAAACTGTGGCTGAGGAAAAAACCGCCGGCCATGGCGATGACGACGCTCACCGCCATCATCCAGCCGAAAGCCTGCAGCACCGCATCTTCCGCCTTGTTGGCCGCGCTCAGATCGCGGCCGACGAAGGTGTAGAGGCCCGGCGCGAGGAATTCGCCGCGGCCGAGGATGACATGCGCGGCGCCGTCGCCCGCCGGCGCCAGCGGATTGGGAAAGCGCAGGATGCCGGCGCGCGGCGCCATGCCTGCGATGTTGCCGGACAGCCGCGTCGTGCCGCGCTCGAGCAGGAAGACGTCGCCGCTGTCCCTGGCCAGCAGACGGTCGTCGATCATCTCCTGCGCCTCGTGCACGGCCTTCTGCGGCCGCCGGGCGAGCTCTTCGGTGTAGGCGGAACGGATGGCAAGCAGATCGTCGTCGGCGCCCTGCAGAAGATTGGCTTCGAACGCGCTCGTGACGATGAAATAGGTGATCGTGCTCAACACCGCCATCGAGCCGACGAACAGCGCCACATAGATCGCCGCGAGGCGGAAGCTCTCGGTCCGGAAATGCCTAATCCGCATGGAGCACATAGCCCGCGCCGCGGATGGTGCGGATCATCTCCGTGTCGAAGCCGCGATCGACTTTCGAGCGCAGCCGGCTCATATGGGATTCGACGACATTGGTGCCGGGATCGAAGTCAAGATTCCACACCCGCTCGAGCAGCATCATGCGCGTCACCGTCCGCCCGGCGTTGCGCACCAGATATTCGAGCAGCTTGAATTCCTGCTGTTGCAGTTCGATGACGCGGCCGTCGCGGGAGACCCTGCGGGCGATCAGATCCATCGCGAGGCCGCCGGCGCGCAGGCGCGTCGCCAGATGGGCTTCGTCCGAACGGCTGGTCCGGCGCATGATGGCGTTGACGCGCGCGAGCAGCTCGGGCAGCGCGAAGGGCTTCGTCAGATAGTCGTCGCCGCCCGCGTTCAGGCCTTCGACGCGCGCATCAAGGTCGTCCATCGTGGTGAGGAAAAGCACCGGCGTGCGCGTATCGGTCTGGCGAAGATTGCGGACCAGCGACAGCCCGTCGAGGCCGGGCAGCATGCGGTCGACGATGACGAGCGCATGGTCGCCGCGCCGCGCCTGCTCGAGACCGTCCGGCCCCGTCGGCGCCCAGTAAAGAGTGTGGCCGGCGGATTGCAAACCTTCCGTGACATACAGCGCCGTTACGGGATCATCCTCGACGATCAGGATGTTCATCGCCCCCTGCCCCCGGCCGGTCGTCAGATGGCCGTCGCCCGTTCCTCCTTCACCTTTATCATCCAGAGGAAGCCGGACGCCAGAAGAACCGCGACGGCGATCAGTCCGCCGCGCTGGCTGTGCGTCCACGAGGTCATCAGCGTCACGGCGACCGGTGCGAGGAACGTCGCGGCCGTGCCCGACAGCGACATCAGTCCGAAGAACTCCGTCATCTTCGCATGCGGCGCGATGCGCGCCATCATCGTGCGGCTGTTGGCGTAGCCCGCGACCACGCACAGCGCCATCAGACTGCCGAGAATGATGTAGAGAAACCGCGGCCAGGTGTTGAAGATCGGAACCGACAGCACGACGCGCGCCAGCGCCGGCGAATGCCAGAACCAGAAAATGCGGTCCGGCGACATCGTAAGGCCCAGCGAAAAGAACAGCGTGCAGCCGCCGATGCTGAGAAGCAGCGCCGTCTTCGAGCCGAAACGATCATCGAGCCAGCCGCCCACGAGTCCGCCGAGCGCCGCAAAGGTGCAGATCACGATTCCGAACACGGCCATCTCGAGGCCCGAAAGGCGAAACGTGCCCGCGGCATAGATGCCGGTGAAGGTGAGCACGCCCGTCAGCCCGTCATTGAACAGCGTGCGCGCGCCGAGGTAATGCGCGACATTCCGGTAGTGCTTGAGGCTTCGGATCGTGGCGATGACGGAGGCGGTGCCGAGCCGCACGGATTTGCGCCAGCCGTAGCCCGTCTGCCGGTCCGGCGTCCACAAAAACAGCGGAACGGCGAAGAGCAGCATCCACAGGGCCGAGAGCGGGCCCGACAGCCGCTGCGGCTCATAGGCCGCCTGATCGACGCCGAACAAGGGATGCGACAGGATGAACGGCGCGTGCACGCGGCCGGGCAGCATGAAGCAGAGAAAGAAGACGATGAGGAGCAGCACGCCGGCGGCGCTGCCGAGCGCGAAGGCGAGACCCGACAAGCCGCCGATGCGCTCGCGCGGCGCCACCCCCGACAGCATCGCCGCGTGGAACACGTTCGAGAATTCGAAGACGATGTTGTTGAGCACCAGCATCGCGGCGACGGTGAATATCTGCGTGGCGGAGGAATTGGCGACGCCGAACCAGGTGCCGGCGAAGCTGATCACCATCAGCCCCGCCCACAGCGCGAGCCACGGCTTCCTGCGGCCGCCCTTGTCGGCGATGGCGCCGAGGAACGGCGCAAACACGGCGGTGATGAAGCCGCTATAGGTGACCGTCTCGCCCCACAATTCCTGGCCGCGAATGGGATCGGCGATCATCACCGTCGCGAAGAACGGCGAGATCACATAGATCTGGAAAATGACGTTCGGGTCGCGCGCCGCTTCGAACAGCGCCCAGCTCCATTGCCCGAGCTTCGAGGCCGCGTATCCGCCGTCCGCATTGACCTCGCGGCCGCGGATGAACTCGCCGAGGCCCGCGTGATCGGCGATCAGCGTTTCCGCCGCCCCGCCCGCCACGACGCGCGGCTCCTCGTCACGCATCGCGCTCTTCTTTCACCAGCAGCATGAGGAGCAGGCCGATCGTCAGGAACATCGTCTCGCCCAGAAGTCCGATGCGCTGGCTGTGCGAAGTGGCCGCGAGCCAGCTGACGAAACCGGTCGCCAGGAACGTCGTCGACGAACCCGACAGCTGATAGAGACCGAAAAACTCCGTCATCTTCTCCGGCGGCGCGATGCGCGCGAGCATGGTGCGGCTGTTGGCGTAGCCGGCGGTGATCAGCACCGCGATGAAATTGACGAGCAGCAGATAGATGATCTCGGGCCAGCTCCGGAAGAACGGCAGCGACCAGATCGCCGGCGCATGCACATCGTAAGGGATAAACCAGAGGATGCGATCCGGCGCCATGGAAAGCGTCGCGAGCCCCACGATCGTGGTGCCGCCGATGGAGACGAAGATCGCGCGCTTGGAGCCCAGATGATTGTCGAGCCAGCCGCCGACGAAGCCGCCCAGCACCGCGAAGATCGAGAGCTCGACCCCGTAGAGGAGCAGCTCGATGGGGCCCCAGTTGAAAGTCGTCGCCGCATAGATGCCGCCAAAGGTCAGAACGGCCGTCATGCCGTCGTTGAAGAACAGCCGCGCGAACAGATAGGCGCCCACATTCTGATATCGCCTGAGGCTTCGGATCGTGCTCCAGACCGCGCGCACGCTGTGCGCGATCGCGGTGCCGATGGGCAGATGCTCGCCCTTGCGGTCGGGCGTGAACAGGAACAGCGGAAGGCAGAAAACCAGCAGCCACACCGCCTCGAGCGGGCCCGACAGACGCTCGGGCTCGTGCATCGCCTGATTGATGCCCCACAAGGGATGGGCCGGCACGAACGGCCAGTGCACATGCCCCGGAAGCGCGAAACAGATGAAGAGGAACAGCATCAAAAGTATGCCCGCGGCATTGCCGAGCGAGAGGCCGAGGCCGGAAAGAATCGCGACGCGCCTGGGCTGTGCGATGCTGGGCAGCATGGCGTTGTGGAACACGGCGGAGAATTCGAACGACACATTGGCGATCGCCACCATGGCGCCCGCAAATACGAGCCCGCCCGTCGAGGCGTGCGGCTTGACGAACCACATGGCGAACATCGCGGCGGCCATCAGCACGGTATAGAGCGCGATCCACGGTTTGCGGCGTCCGCCCTTGTCGGCGATGGCGCCGAGGAACGGCGCCAGAGCCGCCACGATCAATCCGCCGATCGCCGCGATCCGTCCCCACAACGCGAGGCCCCACACCGGATCGCCCACGACGAAGCGCGCGAAATAGGGCGAGAAGAGATAGATCGTGACGAGGAGCACATAAGGCGTGCGCGCCCATTCGTAGACGGCCCACGACACCTGCCCCACTTGCGTGGCCGCGCGCTCGCCGGTCGCCGATGACTGGTGCGCCCGAAGAAAGTCCGCCGTGCCGAGCGCTTCGACCGCGAAAGTGGCTGCCGGATCGCCGGAGAGCTCCGCGCCCGCCGCCGGCTCGGCGAACGACGCGTCGCTTGACGCCGCGATCACCTTGCGGTGCAACAGAGCATCACCGGAATACTTCACCAACCCGCACTCCCCAGATTTTGTTCTTGTCGATCCAGCCGCGGGCGTCGCCCGCATCGATCTCGCAGGCGGTGCGCCCGCAGGCCTCAAGCTTCGCAACAACGCCCTTCTGCGCCAAGGCAATAATCGGCGCGGCCGGATCGTCGGAGCGCCTGAGCGGCGCCGGTCTCTCGGCCGTCACCACCACGGTCCGCCGCTCCGCGATCATCGAGGCGGCGACCCAGCCGGTGGTCCCGTCGGCATCGCGGACCCGCCGCCAGACGTCGTACTGGGCGATGACTTCCACCGGCAGGCCCTTGCGACGGTAGACCCAAAGGATCGGATGGCGATAGGTGGGCCCCTCGCGCATGTAGACTTTGTCACGCGCCAGGCTCGCGAAGCGAGGCACGGCTTTCGAGGGTTCGGCGGCGCGGGCCGGCACGGCGAGCAGGATGGCGCCGAGCAGAAATACAAAAGCGGTTCGCACGAAAACTCCATCTCACCTCCCCCTCGCGGGGAGGTCGACGCGCGCAGCGCAGCGAGCACGCCCGCCTTCGCTGAAGCTTCGGCGGGTCAGGAACGTCACCTCGTCCGCCGAAGCCTTGGCGTAGGCGGATCGGGTGGGGGGCCCCCACCCGAAATCGCGTTCCGCGATTTCGACCTCCCCGCAAGGGGGAGGTGGGAGCGCACGAGCGTCCGTCGCCCGCGTCTTCACCTTATCCATATTTGCCCCGGGGGTCGCATCTGCTAAACCCGTCTTAAGGGCTTTTCACTCCGCAATATTTTGTAACCAGACAGAACCGACCCATGGCCGCCTCCAAGCCTCTCGTGATCGTCACGCGCAAGCTCCCCGACGCCATCGAAACCCGCATGCGGGAGCTGTTCGACGCGCGCCTCAACGTGGACGATCATCCGATGGACCAGGCCGAGCTGATCGAGGCCGTGCAGAAGGCGGACGTGCTCGTCCCCACCATCACGGACCGCATCGATTCCAAGGTCATCGTCCGCGCCGGCCCGCGCCTCAAGCTGATCGCCAATTTCGGCACCGGCGTCGACAATATCGACGTGGCGACGGCGCTCGACAAAGGCATCACCGTCACCAACACGCCGGGCGTCCTCACCGAAGACACCGCCGACATGACCATGGCGCTGATCCTGGCGGTGCCGCGCCGCGTCGTCGAGGGCAATGACGAGCTGCGCGCCGAGCATTTCCACGGCTGGTCGCCGATGTGGATGCTGGGGCAGCGGATCTGGGGCAAGCGCCTCGGCATCGTCGGCATGGGCCGCATCGGCCAGGCGCTGGCGCGCCGCGCCAAGGCGTTCGGCCTGCAGATCCACTATCACAACAGAAAGCCCGTCCATTCGCAGATCGAGCACGAGCTCGAAGCGACCTATTGGGACAGCCTCGACCAGATGCTGGCGCGGATGGACATCGTCTCGATCAATTGTCCGCACACGCCGGGCACGTATCACCTCCTGTCGGCGCGGCGGCTGAAGCTGATGAAGCCGACGGCCTATATCGTCAACACCGCGCGCGGCGAAGTCATCGACGAGAACGCGCTGGCGCGCATGCTGGAAGCCGGCCAGCTCGCCGGCGCCGGCCTCGACGTCTTCGAGCACGAGCCGTCGGTGAACCCCAAGCTGCTGAAGCTGAAGAACGTGGTGCTGCTCCCGCATATGGGCTCGGCCACGATCGAAGGCCGCATCGACATGGGCGAGAAGGTCATCATCAACATCAAGACCTTCGCCGACGGACATAAACCGCCGGACAGAGTCATCCCAGCGATGCTGTGAGCGGCGTCAAGATGCGGGCGGGGCGCCCGCGCTCCCAGGGCATTGCTTTGGCGCTGGAGCTATTTCGTCGACGTCGTGCGGATTTCGAAATCTGAAAAGCGCTGAAAGCTTCGCGCCGCCG
>DATKON010000091.1:0-21940 GCA_035524575.1 Rhizomicrobium sp. | reverse complement strand
CGTATAGCTCGACGGAACATTCTGGCTGGCGATCTCGTTCTGCACCCACGCCATGTAATTGTTGTTGGTGTCGCTGGCGTTGAGGCGCGAATAGAAGCTCGACACCGTGAAATTGAGCGTGCTCGTCGGCTTCCACTGGATCGTCGCGGCGCCGCCTTCGCGCTCGCGATGCTGCTGGAACAACGCCGCGCCGATCAGCGTCGGATAGAGTACGTTGGCGAGATCAGGATGAGCCGCAACCAGCGCAGGCTCGGCGGCGGCCGTGATCGTGTTGTAGCCGAGGAATTCCTGGCCTTCGCGCAGCAGGTCGCGCTCTTCATAGAAGCCCTGCACCATGATGCCGAAATGATTGCTGTCGTCGTGCCAGGCGATAAGGCCGTTGAGCTGCGGCTCCGTCGTGTGCGGCAGATCGGAATATTCCGCCTGCGCCGAGGCTTCGAAAGTCAGCGGCTGGGCGAAGTCGAGCGGCTTTCTCGTGATGATGTCGACCGTGCCTGCCGTGCCGCCTTCGACCATGTCGGCCTGCTGGCTCTTGTGCACAACTACGGAGCTGACGATTTCCGACGGCAGAAGATCGTAGCTGACGCTGCGGCCGACCGTCTGGAACTGATCGAGAATGTACCAGTCGCCGGTCGCGACGGAATGCCCGTCGATCGTCGTCAGCGTCAGGCTTGGATCGGTGCCGCGCAATGCGACGCGGTCGTTTTCATCGAAGCCGCCTTCGCCGGACGACTGCGAGAACGTTTCAACGCCGGGAAGGCGCTGCAGCGCGTCGGCGACGTTTTTGTCGGGGAGCTTGCCGATATCGGACGCGACGATCGCGTCGACCATCGTGTCGGCATTGCGCTTCAGATCCAGCGACTCCTGCTGCGAATAGCGCAGCCCCGTCACCACGATCGTTTCAGGCTGATTCGAGTTGTCGGCCTGTGCATAAGCCGGCGCGATGGCCGTCAACATCGCAAGCGCGCTCGTTGAGCCCGCCAATAGCCCCTTCAATGACATGTAACCCTCCCAAAGAATCGAGACTCGCCCGAAACTGCTCGCCTTCCGCGTGCATCCCCACGCGGGGCCTCATGGTGGCATCACCATCACAAGGCCAATGTAATACCATTTATCGATTGGATACCTCTGTCAAGACCATTTTTGCCATGAAAACTTGAATTGACGCCGACATAGAAGTATGTGGTATGCAATTGGTACTAATATTCGAGTCGGCGAACCGGCCGGGAGAAGAGCTTGACGTCCCTAGTGAGCCTCATCGGGCGCATCAGCGAAGCGGACAGCCTGCCGCTCTATCAGCAGCTGCAGCGCGCATTGCGAAATGCGATCCAGAGCAAGCTGTTGGGGCCCGACGACGCATTGCCCCCGGAGCGCGAGATCGCCGAGGAATTTTCGGTCTCGCGCATCACCGTGCGCAAAGCGCTCGACGGTCTTGTCGGTGAAGGGCTGCTCACCCGCCGGCAGGGCTCCGGCACTTTTGTCACGAGCCGCGTGGAAAAGAACTTTTCCAAGCTCACATCGTTTTCCGAAGACATGCTGGCGCGCGGCCGGACGCCGAGGAGCGTGTGGCTGCGCAAATCGTCGGGTACCGTGACGCCCGAGGAATCTTTGACGATGGGCCTAAGCCCCGGCACACCGGTCTACCGTTTCCACCGCCTGCGTTATGCCGACGACGCACCGATGGCACTCGAGCTTTGCACCGTTCCGGCTTTCTGCCTGCCGTCGATCGATGCGGTGGAGACTTCGCTCTATGCGGCGATGGAGCGTGCGGGCAATCGTCCCGTGCGCGCGCTGCAGCGTTTGCGCGCCGTGCTTTTCACCGCCGAACAGGCCGCATTGCTCGGCGCACAGGAACGCGACGCGGGTCTCCTGGTCGAACGACGGGGCTTTTTGCGCGACGGACGCGCCGTCGAGTTCTCCCAGTCTTATTACCGCGGCGATACCTACGACTTCGTGGCCGAATTGAGCGATGCGGAGCAGAGCTAGTGGCGGAGGACGCGCCGCGCGATAGGCCCGGCAAGACCTTGATGTTCGTCGAAGCCGGGGAAGCGCCGCAGCGCATTGCCGCACAGCTCGAGCGCAATCGATCCTTGATGCAGCGTCTCGGCGACAAGCTCCGCGCCATCAGGCCAAAAGCCGTCGTGACCGTCGCGCGCGGGAGCTCCGACAACGCTGCCACCTTCGCGCGCTACCTGATCGAGACTCGCGCAAGAACGCTGACGTCGTCGCAGGGCTTGTCGATCGCCTCGGTCTACACCGCGCAGCCGCCCCTCGACGGTTCGGTGCTGCTGGCGATCTCGCAATCGGGTCGCAGTCCCGATCTGCTCGCGACTGTCACGGCCGCAAAGAAGGCCGGCGCCTTCACGCTTGCGCTCGTCAATGCGGAAGACTCGCCGCTCGCCGAGCTTGCGGATGACGTCGTTCCCTTGTGCGCCGGGCCCGAAAAAAGCGTCGCCGCCACAAAAACCTATCTTGCGGCCAACGCCGCCATCGTCGGTCTCGTTGCGGCCTGGACCGAAGACGACGAATTGCGCGCCGCGATCGCGCGCCTGCCGGCGCTTCTCGAAAAAGCCTGGGCGCTCGACTGGAGCGCCGCAATCGCCCATCTCGCCAAGGCGCAGGATCTTTATGTGATCGCCCGTGGGCTCGGTTTCGGTCTCGCGCAGGAGGCCGCACTGAAATTCAAGGAGACATGCGGCCTTCACGCCGAGGCTTTCAGCGCCGCCGAAGTGCAGCATGGTCCGATGGCCCTTGTGGGGCCGGGCTTCCCTGCCCTGATCCTTTCGCAAGGCGACGAAACCAGCGCCGGCGTCGAGACGCTGGCGCAGCAATTCATCCGCGCCGGCGCCGACGTCATGCTGGCGGGCCTGAATGACGCGCGTGCCGTGAATTTGCCGACCATCGCGACGCATCCGGCGCTCGAGCCGCTGCTGATGGCTCAAAGCTTCTATCGCTTCGCCGCGGCGCTGTCCGTGGCTCGCGGATTCGATCCCGACCGTCCGCGGCTCCTCAACAAAATCACCGAGACGATTTGATGCTCACCGCCCTGACCCATGGACGGATCCTGACCGATCAGGGCGTGCTCGAGGGCCGCGATGTGCTCATCGACAACGGGCGCATCGTCGAGCTCGTGCCGCCTGCCGAAGTGCCGCGCGATGCCGCCAAACTCGATCTCGAAGGACACCTTCTTCTTCCCGGCTTCGTCGACATCCAGGTGAATGGCGGCGGCGGCGCTCTGTTCGGCGAAGCACCGACGGTCGACACGCTGAAGACCATCGCCGCCGCGCATCGCCGCTTCGGCACGACCGCGTTTCTTCCCACCCTGATCAGCAGCGATCTCGACGTGATCGCGCGCGCGATCGCGGCGGTCGATGAAGCCATCGCGACCGGCGTTCAAGGCGTCGCGGGGATTCATATCGAAGGGCCGTTCATCAGCCCGCTGCGCAAAGGTATTCACGATGCCTCCAAATTCCGCAAGCTCGATTCAGGCGCGCTCAATCTCATATCGTCCCTCAAGCGTGGCCGGACGCTGATCACGCTGGCGCCGGAAGAGACGACCCCGGACGTCATTGCTTCTCTGCACAAGGCAAGCGTCATCGTCTCCGCCGGCCACACCGATGCGACCTACGAGGAAGCGCAGCTCGCGCTTGAATCGGGACTCTCCGGCTTCACGCATCTGTTCAATGCAATGTCGCCGCTCGCCAGCCGCGCGCCCGGTGTGGTCGGCGCCGCGCTCGATGATCGCGACAGCATGTGTGGCATCATCGTCGACGGACGGCATATCCATCCGGTTGTGATGCGTGTGGCACTTCGCTGCAAAACAGCCGACAAGCTGATGCTGGTCACCGACGCCATGCCGAGCGTCGGCGCGCGCGACAAGACGTTCCGGCTCGACGGCCGCCTCATCCGCGCCGAGGACGGCGCCTGCGTCGCTGAAGACGGCACGCTGGCCGGAACCGATCTCGACATGGCGAGCGCGGTTCGCAACGCAATGCGGTTCATGGGGCTCGATCTTCACAGCGCCGCGCGCATGGCGAGCCGCAACCCGGCGACTTTTCTCGGTCTCGGCGGCGAAATGGGTAGGATTGCCCGTGGCCTTCGCGCTAATCTCGTTCTTGTCACGGACACGTTTTCGGTGGTCCGCAGCTGGATCGACGGCCGTACGGGAGAAAGCGCGTGACCGCAGCATCCTGTGCATTGGTCCTTTTCGGCGCCACGGGCGACCTGGCGCAACGCATGCTATTCCCCTCACTCTATTTCCTCGAGGAAGACGGACTTCTGCCGAACGACGTGACCATCGTCGGCTGCGCTCGCAGCAAGCTGTCGGCGGATGCTTTCGCGGCTTTCGTGGAGAAGGCGGTCCGCGCCCGCGCCGAGAACGGCATCAACGAGCGCAGCTGGAAGAAATTCTGCGCGCGGCTGTCCTATGTCAGCGTCGACGCCACCGACAGCGCCTCCTTCGGCGCCTTGAAGACCGCGTTGCAAGGTGTTCCCGAACTTGTGTTCTATCTGTCGACCTCGCCCGACCATTACGGCGACATCTGCAGCAATCTGCAGGCCGCCGGCCTCGTCCATGAGAACAGCCGCGTCGTCGTCGAAAAGCCGATCGGCCACGACCTCGCGAGCTGCCGCCAGATCAACGAGCTTCTTTCGCGTGCCTTCGCGGAGGACCACATCTTCCGCGTCGACCACTATCTCGGCAAGGAAGCGGTGCAGAACCTGCTGGCCCTCCGGTTCGCGAATACGCTGTTCGAGCCCCTGTGGAACAAGGTCAGCGTCGAGCACGTGCAGATCACCGTGGCGGAGACCATCGGCGTGGAGGATCGCTGGTCCTACTACGATCAATATGGCGCAATCCGCGACATGGTGCAGAACCATCTCCTGCAGCTTCTGGCGCTCGTCGCCATGGAGCCGCCGGCCGATCCGAATTCCGTTCGCGACGAGAAAGTGAAAGTGCTGCGTTCGCTGCGGCCGATCACCGATCGCTCGGTCGAGCGCAACACCGTGCGCGGGCAGTATCAGGCCGGCGTTTCGGGCCGTCAGTCCGTTCCCGGCTACACCGAGGAAACCGGCGGGCACGCGAGCACGACGGAGACATTCGTTGCGCTTTGCGCCCATATCGATAATTGGCGCTGGGCGGGCGTTCCGTTCTACCTGCGGACGGGAAAACGCCTTCCGATGCGCAAATCGGAGATCATCATCCAGTTCCGCGGCGTGCCGCATTCGATCTTTCCGGGAACTCGCCTTCTCGCCAACCGGCTCATCATCAAGCTGCAGCCGGAAGAGGAGATCGCGCTGACGCTGATGAACAAGACGCCGAGCCTGGAGCGCAACGGCATGGAGCTGAAACCGCTCGCGCTCAATCTTTCGCTGAGCGACGCGTTCAAGCCGAAGCGCCGCCGTATCGCCTACGAGCGGCTGTTGCTCGAAGCGCTTGCCAACAAGCCGACGCTGTTCGTGCGCCGCGACGAATCCGAAGCGGCCTGGACATGGATCGATCAGATCGTCGCGGGATGGCAGCGCCAGGGTTACGACCCCGCGCCTTACGCTTCCGGAACCTGGGGCCCGGCCGGCGCATTCGCATTGACGGAACGCAATGGGCACAGCTGGTATGAATGAACCCGTCGCCTTCGAGCCTTCGGTGATCCGATTCGACGACGCGAATGCGTTGACGTCTGCGCTCGCGGACAAGATCGCCACCAGGCTGTCCGACGGCGTGCGCCGGCGCGATGCGGCGAGCTTTGTCGCTTCCGGCGGCACGACGCCTGGCATTTTGTTTGATGCGCTGTCGACGCGCGAGGCGCCATGGGATCGCGTGTTCGTCACCACGACGGATGAGCGCTGGGTCTCGCCGGACGACGACCGCAGCAACGAGAAGCTCGTGCGCACGCGGCTGATCAAAAACCGCGCCGCCTCCGCCACGCTGGTTCCCCTCATGACCGGGCATGCTTCGCCGGCCGAAGCCGAGACAGAGCTCGATCGCGCCATCGGCGCGATGCCACGGCCATTCGACGTGACGCTTCTCGGCATGGGCAATGACGGACATACCGCCTCGCTGTTTCCGGGTGCCAAAGAACTGGCGGCGGCGCTTGATCTGCATTCTCCGTCACTGGTGCGCGCCATCACGCCGGCGGACATTGCCGCCACGGGCCCGCGCATGTCGCTGAGCCTGCGGGCCCTCCTCGCCTCACGGCTGATCGTGATCCTGATCCGCGGCGCGGAGAAGATGGAGACGTACCGGCGCGCGCTGGCGGGCGACGACATCTTCGACATGCCGGTTCGCGCCATGCTGCATCAGTCCGGCACGCCGGTCGAGGTTTATTGGTCGCCATGACGAAGCTCCATCCCGTCATCGCCGAGGTGACCGCGCGGATCAGGGAGCGGAGCAAAGAGACGCGCACCGAATTCCTCGCGCATGTCGGCGAAGCGCGCGGGCATGGTCCGTCACGCACGCATCTCGACTGCGCCAATCTCGCGCACGCCATCGCCGCGGCGCCGATGGCGGACAAGCTGCGCCTGCGCGACGCCAAGGCCGTCAATATCGGGATCGTCACGGCGTATAACGACATGCTCTCGGCGCATCAGCCGCTCGGCGCCTATCCCGACATCATCAAGGAAGCCGCGCGCGCCGAAGGCTGCACGGCGCAGGTCGCAGGCGGCGTGCCCGCCATGTGCGACGGCATCACGCAAGGCCAGCCGGGCATGGAACTGTCGCTGTTCTCCCGCGAAGTGATCGCGCTCGCGACGTCCGTGGCGCTCTGCCACGACGCCTTCGACGCGGCGCTCTGCCTCGGCGTCTGCGACAAGATCGTGCCGGGACTTCTGATCGGCGCGCTGTCCTTCGCCCATCTGCCCGTCATCTTCGTGCCTGCCGGCCCGATGACGTCCGGGATTTCCAACAAGGAAAAAGCACGCACGCGCGAAGCCTTTGCCCGCGGCGAGATCGGACGCAGCGAACTGCTGGCGGCGGAAGCGGCGTCCTATCACGCGGCCGGCACCTGCACCTTTTACGGCACCGCGAACTCCAACCAGATGCTGATGGAGGTGATGGGCCTTCATCTGCCGGGCACGGCCTTCGTCAATCCCGGCACCGGGCTTCGCGATGCGCTGACCCGCGCCTCTGCCCATCGGGCCTCCGCGCTGGCGCGCGATGGCAAAGTCGTGCTCGCCGACGTGATCGACGAACGCGCCATCGTCAACGGCGTCGTGGGCCTGATGGCAACGGGCGGGTCGACCAATCATGCGCTGCATCTGCCGGCCATCGCGCGCGCCGCCGGCATCCAGCTCGAATGGGAGGATCTGGAAGAGATCTCGGAAGTG
Source organism: Rhizomicrobium sp. (assembly GCA_035524575.1). Lineage (GTDB taxonomy): Bacteria > Pseudomonadota > Alphaproteobacteria > Micropepsales > Micropepsaceae > Rhizomicrobium. The sequence goes on along the minus strand of DATKON010000091.1, from coordinate 14,620 downwards.
ACACCGCTCCTGGCACGCATTTATCCCAACGGTTCGGCGGATGTGAATCATTTCCACGCCGCCGGCGGCATGGCGTTCCTCGTGCGCGAGCTGCTCGCCGCCGGATTGCTGCATGGCGACACGACGACGGTCGCCGGTGATCTTCATTCCTACGCAACGGAGCCGGGCCTCGAAGACGGCAAGCTCGTCTGGCGCGATGCCGCGAAGGAGACGCTCGATCGAGACATCCTGCGGCCCACATCCGATCCGTTCGATCGCGAGGGCGGACTGAAACTGCTGAGGGGCAATCTCGGCCGCGCGGTGATCAAGATCTCCGCCGTGGCGCCGCAGCACCGCGTCGTGGAGGCGCCGGCAACTGTCTTTCACGACCAGAAGGAATTCCTCGACGCCTTCAAGCGCGGTGAACTCGAGCGCGATTTGATCGCGGTGGTGCGTTTCCAGGGACCGAAAGCCAACGGTATGCCCGAGCTGCACAAGCTGACGCCGCCTCTGTCGGTGTTGCAGGACAAGGGTTTCCGCGTCGGCCTCGTCACGGATGGGCGCATGTCGGGCGCCTCGGGCAAAGTACCGGCCGCGATCCATCTGACGCCGGAAGCCGCCGAGGGGGGGCCGATCGCCAAGCTCCGCGACGGCGATGTAATCCGCATCGATCCTAAGACGGGCGCGCTGGAAGTGCGCGTGGATGCGCGCGAATTCGCGAACCGTACGCCCGAGCACTATGCGCAGCAGGGCTGGGGCCTCGGCCGCGAATTGTTCGCACCGTTCCGCGCCCGCGTCGGCGCCGCCGACAAGGGCGCGACGATATTCGGAGCCGCCCCATGAAATCCGCCGCGGACATCATGACGCTGTCGCCGGTCATTCCGGTCCTGGTGATCGATTCCGCGGAGACCGCCGTGCCGCTGGCGCGTGCGCTGCTGGCCGGCGGATTGCGGGTGCTGGAAGTGACGCTTCGCAGCGACGCCGCGTTGGCGTCGATCACGGCCATCGCGAAGGCGGTTCCGGAGGCTGTCGTGGGCGCCGGTACGGTGTTGAATGCCGCCGACTTCAAACGTTCGACGGACGCCGGCGCGCGCTTCATCGTCAGTCCCGGGATCACCGATCAGATTCTCTCGAGCGCGAAGCAGAGCGACATCCCGCTGCTCGCCGGTGTCGCGACGGCGGGCGAGATCATGCGCGGTCTCGACGCGGGGCTTGCGCATTTCAAGTTCTTTCCGGCGCAAAGTTCGGGCGGCGCCGCCGCCGTGAAAGCCTTCGCCGGGCCGTTCGCGAAGGTTCGCTTCTGTCCGACGGGCGGCATCACGCCGACAAATGCGCGCGACTATCTCGCCCTCGACAATGTTCTGTGCGTCGGAGGTTCCTGGCTGGCGCCGGAGAAGCTCGTCGCAAACGGGGACTGGAAAGCCATCACCCAGCTCGCAAGCGAGGCGGCTGCGCTGGGCAAATAGGTGTCGGGTAAGGATGAGGGGCATATCATGTTGGACAGCATCGTCATCGTCGGAGGCGGCACGGCCGGCTGGCTGACGGCCGCGCTTCTTGCGAAGCGGCTGGGCGCGGACAAGCCCAACGGCGTCAAGATCACGCTGATCGAATCGACCGATATCGGCACGATCGGCGTCGGCGAAGGCACCTTTCCCACGTTCCGCCGCACATTGCGCACCATCGGCGTCGGTGAAGCCGAATTCATGCGCGAATGCTCCGCCAGCTTCAAGCAGGCGATACGCTTCGTCGACTGGGAGCATGCGCCGATCAACGGCCGGCACACGCAGTATTATCACCCGTTCAACGTGCCGCATCTGATGTCGATGGCGACCGACATGGCGCCGTATTGGGCGCTCGGCAGCGCGGGCAATGTGCCCTTCTCGGACGCGACGACGCTGCAGGACAAGGTCGTCGACGCGCTGAAGGCGCCCAAGCGCATCGATGACGCGCCTTACGACGGCCCGATGAACTACGCCTATCACCTCGACGCGGCGAAGCTCGCGGCATTCCTGAAGAACGCTGGCGTCAAGCTGGGCGTGCGCCATCTGATCGGCAATGTCGAGAAGGTCGAGCTCGACGAACAGGGTGCGATTTCCGAGTTGGTCACCAAAGAGCACGGCTCGCTGAAGGCGGGGCTCTATATCGACTGCACGGGTTTCGCGGGCATCCTGATCGGCCGCGCGCTGGGCGAGCCGTGGCGCGACGTGACCCACATGCTGTTCGTCGACCGCGCCGTGGCGATGCAGGTGCCTTACGACCGCGAAGATGCGCCGATCGTTCCCGCGACCGTGTCGAGCGCGCATGAGACGGGGTGGACCTGGGATATCGGCCTCGATACGCGACGCGGCATCGGCTACTGCTATTCGAGCAAGCATACCGACGACGACGGCGCCGAAGAAGTCCTGCGCCGCTATATCGGCAAGGCGTCGGAAGGGCGCAATGCGCGCCGACTCAAGATGCGCGTCGGCTATCGCGACCGGCAGTGGGTGAAGAACTGCGTCGCCATCGGCCTTTCGGCCGGATTTCTCGAGCCGCTGGAATCGACCGGCATCATCCAGATCGAAGCGGCCGCGCATATGATTGCGGAATATTTTCCGCGCGCCGGCGACATGGAGCGGGTGGCTGCGCATTTCTCGAAAATCATGGCCAAACGCTTCGAGCTCGCGGTCGATTTCCTCAAGCTGCACTATTACCTCTCCAAGCGTACCGACAACGCGTTCTGGATCGACAACACGCGGCCCGAGACGGCCAGCGACGCGCTGAAGGACAAGCTGGAATTGTGGAAGCGCCGTCCGCCGACCTCGCTCGATTTCGACACCACCTACGAGGCGTTCAAATACCAGAGCTATCAGTACATCCTGTTCGGGATGGGCTTCCGCTCGGACATGCGCGGCAACGAATCCGCCTATCCGTTCACCGAAGAGGCCCATAAGGAATTCCGGCGCGTGCAGGCCGCATCGCATCAGGCCGTCAAGGCGCTGCCGGATCACCGCGCGCTGCTCGACCAGGTCTACACACCCGGTTTCCGCCCGAAGAAGGCCCATGCAGGACCGACGATCGCGGCCCGCGAAGAGGCGATTCCAACGACGGAATTGATGCATCGCTGAAGGCGGGTAATTCGGGGAGTCGAAGGTTATGCAGGGGTCTGTTCACGCCGCAGAAAATCTTCTGTTCATCACGCTGATGCAGCTGATTGTCATGATCGGCGCGGCACGGCTTGGCAACCAGCTCCTGCGCCGCCTCGGCCAGCCGGGTGTGATCGGCGAAATCATCGCAGGCCTGGTTCTCGGCCCGTCGCTGTTCGGGCATTTCTTTCCGGGCGTTTCCCTCGCACTGTTCGGCGCAGCCGCCTCCACGCCCATCACCATCATCAGCCAGATCGGCCTCGTGCTGCTGATGTTCCAGATCGGCATGGATTTCGAGTTCGGCCATCTGGCGCGGGCCAGAAACCGCAACGCGACGGTCGGCATCGCCGCCGCCTCGGTCTGCATTCCGCTCGCGCTCGGCGTCGTGATCGGTCAACTGTCCGCCGCCTATCTGGCGCCGAAAATCGATCATCTCACCTACAGCCTTTTCATGGGAGTCGGTCTCGCCATCACTGCCGTGCCGATCCTGGGACGCATCCTGCGCGAATTCGATCTGACGCATACCGAGATCGGCGTCGTCGCCATTTCGGCCGCCGCCATCAACGACGTGACGGGCTGGGTGCTGCTCGCCGGGATTTCGGCCTACGCCTCCGCACGGCTCTCGCTGACCGACATGGCGATCCAGATCGGCGGCATCCTGGCGCTGCTTGTTTTCGCGTGGTTCGTGCTCCGCCCGCTGGTCGACCGCCTGATCAAGGCCCATCCGGTGCGCGGCGGCGATCTTCCGCCCAATCTCATCACCATCGTCATCACGATGATCTTCGTGGTCGGAATCTGCACCTATAAGCTCGGCATCTTCACGATCTTCGGCGGCTTCCTGACGGGCCTCCTCTTCCATGCCCACAGGGATTTCGTCACGGCGTGGCGCAGGCAAGTGGGCCAGTTCGTACTCGTATTCTTCCTGCCGGTGTTCTTCACCTATACCGGCCTCAGAACCAACGTGCTCGGCCTTTCGACGCTGACCGATCTCAACTGGCTCTGTGCAATCCTGACGGCCGCCATTCTCGGCAAGGTCATCCCCGTCTTCGTCGCCGGCAAACTGTCTAGTTTCAGCAACAACGAGTCGGCGATCCTCGGCTCGCTGATGAACACGCGCGCGCTGATGGAGCTGATCGTGCTGAATATCGGCTTCGATCTCGGGTTCATTCCGCAGAACGTCTTCACGATGCTGGTGATCATGGCCGTGGTGACGACCGTCATGACGGGGCCCTTGCTGCGCGCATTCCTGCCGCGGGCGGGCTATGCGGTGCCGGCCGGCATCGAGGCCTGACGCGGAATTGGATACGCTGCGCCTGTCAACACGCGCGCGCGTCGCCGCCGCCGCTTGACGGGCCTCGGCGAGGCCCCGTTAATGAACTCAGGTCCGGTTCGTTACGACCGGTGATCAGGGAGTTCATTTCATGGATCGACGTTCCTTGCTCGCGTCGCTGTCGCTGGGCGCGGCCGCGGTGGCATCCGGTGCGCGCGTCGCGCTGGCCGAACCTTCCGCAGGCGGAGCACCTGGTCCGCGCAACCTGATCACCGACGTTCCGGGCCTTCAGGTCGGCCAGGCGGACGATCCGAAAGCCCGCACAGGCGTCAGCGTCATCCTTCCGGACGCCCGGGCCACATGCGCCGTCGACGTGCGCGGCGGCGGTCCCGGCACGCGCGAAACCGACGCGCTCAATTCGTGGAATCTGGTCCATTCGGTCGACGCGGTCGTGCTGTCCGGCGGTTCGGTCTACGGCTTGGCCACGGCCGACGGCGTCGCCGCCTGGCTCGGCGCCCGCGGCCGTGGCTACGCGATGATGCCGAGCCCGGGAGTCCCGCCCTCGCCGATCGTGCCGGCGGCGATCCTTTACGACCTCGCCAATCACGGCAACAAGGCGTGGGGACTCGAACCACCCTATCGCCACCTCGGTGTCCACGCGGTCGAGACCGCATCGCGCGACTTCAAGCTCGGCACGGCAGGCGCAGGCTACGGCGCGGAAGCGGGATCGCTGAAAGGCGGGACGGGATCGGCATCATATGTCTCGAAAGACGGCATCACGGTCGGCGCCATCGTGGCGGTCAACTGCCTCGGCTCCGTCATCGTGCCGGGCACCAAGAACTTCTGGTCGGGCCCCTTCGAAATCGGCAACGAATTCGGCGGGCTGGGCGCCTCCAACGCGCGTGTCGTCGGCGAAGACTGGGGACAGTCGAAAGCCAATCCCGCCGCGCGCGCCAACACGACCATCGCCTGCATCGCCACCGACGTCGATCTTACCATCGACCAGATGAAGCGCGCGACCATGATGGCGCAGGACGGTCTTGCACGCGCGATCCGCCCGATCCATTCGCCGTTCGACGGCGACGTCGTTTTCGGCCTTTCGACCGGCAAGCAGCCGATCAAGGGACCGATGGCCGACTACACGGTGGCGCGCATCGGCTCGATGGCGGCCGACGTCCTGTCGCGCGCCGTCGCACGCGGAGTCTTCGAAGCGACGCTCGCACCGGGCCAGGACGGCAAGACCTGGCATACGCTCTGACGGCGCCCGCTTCGTGTCGCCCTTCCTGCGCTACACCATCGGCATAGCGGTGCCGTTCCTGTCGGTCATCCCGACAGTGCCGCTGCTAAGCCATCTCGAATTTGCACCTTATGGCGTGCCGCTGGCGCTGTGGTGGCTGTTCGGCTGCATTCCGTTGGCATCGCTGTGCCTTGCCGTCTGCTGGTTCGCGCACGACCGCCATCAGCCGGACGAATTCATCGAAGCCGACTACGACGCGGGCGAGCGATGACGGCGGTCTTCCTCGGCCTCATTGCGTTTTCACTCGTGCTGGCGGTCCTGTCGAAGCGCGGTCACGCGCAGCAGAAAGCCGAAGACTTCTTCGTCGCCTCCGGGCAGTTCCGAACGATCCTGTTTTTCTTCCTGGCGGTCGGCGAGACCTACAGCATCACGACAATCCTCGGCTATCCGGGCGGCATCTATGCCAAGGGCACGGGAACGGCGATCTGGTTCCTGGGCTATATCCTTCTCGCTTTCGTCGTCGGCTACTTCCTCAATCCGCTGATCTGGCGCGCGGGCCGCATCCACGGCGCCGTGACGCTGCCCGACCTGTTCCGCCGCCATTACGAAAGCCGCGCGCTCGAGCTCGCGGTGACCGTCGCCTCGCTCATCTTCCTTGTGCCCCTCGGCACCAGCCAGTTTCTGGGACTCGAGACCGTTCTGAAACAGCTCGACTGGGCCGTCTCGCCCTGGATGCTGACGAGCCTCGCGGGCGTTCTCGCCTTCATTTACATCGCGATTTCGGGCATCCGTGCCTCGGCCTATGTCGCCGTGCTGAAAGACCTTCTGCTGATCGCGTCGGTTCTCCTGGCCGGACTGGCGGCGCTGGCCCATTGGGGCGTTGCGCATGCCGGCGCGGCCTTTGCGCACCACATCGCGACGCCGACCCGCGAGGACGACGTCTTCGCCATCACGACCATTCTCCTGCAAAGCGTCGGCTTCTGCATCGTGCCGCAGACTTGCGCCTATATATTCACGGCGCGCTCGGCCAACACAGTCCGGCGCGCCCAGATCACCATGCCGCTTTACATGGTGATGTTCCCGTTCCTTACGCTGGTCGCCTATTTCGCGCTCGAGCACGGGCTGGCGGTAAAGGCGCCCAACGAAGTCTTTCTCTCGGTAGCGCATCTGCTGCTTCCGGCTCCGGTCGTCGGGCTCGTGATGGCCGGAACGGTGCTGTCGGCGCTTGTGATCCTGACCGGCATCTGCCTTGCCATCGGCCCGCTCGTGTCGCGCAATCTCGTGCCGGGACTGACGGGGGACCAGCAGCGGCGCTGGTCGCAAGTCGTCATGGCGCTCTACCTGCTGCTGTCCGTCATAGGCGCGGCCAAATCGTCGCAGCTGCTGACCACGATCAACAACCTCTTCTATTTCGGAATTGTCCAGTCGCTGCCGGGAGTGCTGGGGATTCTGTTTCTTCGCAGAATGCGGCCGCTCGCGATTATTGCCGGTTTAGTGGCGGGAGACGCCGTGGCGATCTGGATTTTCGAACTCAAAATTCCCGTTGCTGGAATCAATGCCGGTTTCATTGGGCTTTTGGTCAACTTCGCGATCGTCTTCGCAGCGTTATATTTGTCGCCGGGTCGGGAACGCACGCCGATCATTGCCAGGCGACCGCGCGCCGCACCCGATTTTCCGCAGCGCTGAAGGCAGGATCATACGTGTGCGTACTATTGCGGGCGCGCAATAGCGGCCTGTGTTGTCACTGCCCTCATCGCTTCCCGCGTTGACAATTGTGTGACGGTACGCCGACACTGATGTTGCCGCAGGGGTGCGGCGTCGCATGGGGGCGTTCACATGAATCGACTGCTTCTAGGAGTTTCCGCAACGGCGTTGCTGCTCGCGTTCGGCTCGGCCGCATCCGCGCAGACGGCGCCACAGTCGGGCATCGAGACCGTCACGGTCACCGCGCAGAAGCGCGCAGAGTCGGCACAGAACGTGCCTATCGCGCTGACGGTGCTGACATCCGAAGATCTGAAGAACCAGGGCATCACCAAGGTCAACGGACTTCAATATGCGACGCCCAGCCTTGAAGTCGTGCCGGCCTTCGGCAGTGGCCAGCCGGAATTCCGCCTGCGCGGCGTGGGCTTCGACGACTACGCGTCGAACAACTCTTCGACCATCGGCGTCTATGTCGATGACGTCGCCTACCCGATCCCCGCGCAGACGCAAGGCACGATCTTCGATCTTCAGCGGACGGAAGTTCTCTACGGCCCGCAAGGCACGCTCTACGGCGTCAACACGACGGGCGGCGCCGTCAAATTCGTCACCAACAAACCCTCCGACGCATTCGGCCTCGGGCTGACGGGTGATTACGACAGCCACGGCGAATTCATCGGCAATGGCTATGTCACCGGGCCGATCACCGACGGCCTCGACTATCGCTTCGCCTTCATCACCGATCAGGGCGGCGCGTGGCAGAAGAACCGCGACACGGGGCAGAGCTACGGCGACAAGAATACCAGCTCGTTCCGCGGCGAAGTGCAATGGGATATCAACAACGACTGGAATATCCTGTTCGAGGGTGATTTCAGCTACGACAAATCCCACCCTGTGGGCCTCTACCTTTTCGACCCGATTCCCGCCGGTCTGTACGACAATCTGACGACCATCCCGGCGTTCGGGGACAACACGAAAACGGCCTGGGGCGGTTCGGCGACATTCACGACGCTCACGGGCATCGCACCGAACGCGGAGCCGTTCCACAACACCAAAGCCGGCGGCGGCAATATGCAGGTCCACGGCGATCTGGGTTTCATGAACGTGACGTCGATCACCTCGTATCAGATCCTCGACCGCCGCGAATACAACGACTGGGACGCGACGTCCTACGCCTTCGCCGGCACCTATTTCGACACCAAGGCGGGCGTCTTCTCCGAAGAGCTGCGCTTCGCATCGGACGACACCGATCCGCTCAGCTGGATGTTGGGCTTCTACTATGGCCACCAGCTCATGGATGAGCGGTTCGATTCCGACTTTGCGGACTCGCTCGGCCTGGCGACCGACACGCGCTACAAGGAGCGCGTCGAGACGGAAGCGGTGTTCACGCAGGAAGAATACAAGATCACCGACCAGCTCAAGGCGATCGGCGGCCTGCGCTTCGACGACGACAAGCGCTCGCTCGGCAATTTCGTTCTCAACGGCGTCTTCCTGCCCGGCTTCCCGAACATTCCGCTCACACCCAGCGTCGGACAGGCGATCCAGGACGACCGCCTCTCCGGCAAGGGCGGGCTCGAATACCGGCCCAGCGACGAAATCATGTTCTATGCCAGCATCAGCGAGGGCATCAAATCGGGCGGCTTCACGACCTATAACGGCTCGCAGGCCGCGCCGCCGCTGAAGCCCGAAGTGCTGTGGGCCTATGAAGCGGGCTTCAAGTCGAATCTTATGAAAGACACGCTTCAGCTGAACGGCTCGGCCTTCTATTACCACTACGAGGACGAACAGATTCAGTCGGCCGTGTGGACGACGACGGGGCCGGTGGGCTCGCTGGTCAACGCACCGAAATCCCACGTCTATGGCGGCGAACTCGAAGCCATCTGGGCGCCGATCGACAATCTGAAGTTCTCGGAAGCCGTCGGCTGGAAGGACGGCAAGTTCGACGTCTTCGACAACTTCCTCAACATCGCCGCGACCGAAATGAAGTGCCCAGCCGGGAAATTCCAGAACTGCGTTCCGCCCCTGGGTACGCCGGTCAACAGCAACGAGAAAGGCGCGCGCCTCGGCTTCCCGCCGCTCAGCTACAACGGCTCGATCTCCTATTTCTGGGAGTTGTTTCCCGGCTACACCTTCACCGCGGAAGGCGACTGGGTGTTCCACGATCACCTGAACCCGTTGCTGCTGGGTCCGACGTTCTATGTCCACTCCTATTGGCTGGCGGATATCAACCTTTCGCTGTCGCCGGACAATGGACCGTGGCAGGCGACGTTCTATTGCCACAACTGCACGAACACCAACTACGACACGACCCGCAACTTCTTCCTGCCGGGGCTGAACATCGCCCAGCGCGGCGAACCGGCGACGGTGGGTGTGCGGCTCGATTACAAATATTGATTTCTCAAGGCGGGAGCGGATAGCCGCTCCCGCTTTCCTTTTTGCGTCATTGACCCACGGCCCGCCCTGCGCTTGCATGTTCGCGATGCGCACAGAGAATGCGGGATGATCCACGAAAAGCTCCTCATTGGCGGCCGCTGGCGCGACGCGAAAGCGACGTTGCCGATCGAAGATCCGTCGACCGGCGAGACCATCGGCACGCTGGCCGCGGGCGATGCGGGCGATGTCGATGCGGCGGTGAAAGCCGCGCGCGATGCCACCGCGGGCGCCTGGGGCAAGCTCACCGCGGCCGAACGCGGGCGCATCCTGATGAAGATGAGCGCAGCCGTCGCCGCGCAAACCGATACGCTCGCCGACCTCGAAGCGCGCGACGTGGGCAAGCCCTTGAAGCAGGCGCGCGCCGATGCCGTCGCCCTCGCCCGCTATCTCGAATTCTATGCCGGCGCCGCCGACAAGCTGCACGGCGAAACCATTCCCTATCTCGCCGACTACACCGTCTACACGCTGCGCGAGGCGCACGGCGTCACCGCGCACATCATTCCGTGGAACTATCCGATGCAGATCATCGGGCGCTCCGTCGTCGGTGCGCTGGCGGCCGGCAATGCGACCGTCCTGAAGCCGGCCGAAGAAGCGAGCCTGACGGCGTTGGCCTTCGCGCGCATCGCACAGGAGGCAGGGCTGCCGGACGGCGCGCTGAACGTCGTGACGGGCAAAGGCGAAGAGACCGGTGCGGCGCTGGCGTCGCATCCGGGCATCCATCATCTCTCTTTTACGGGGTCGACCGCGGTCGGCGCGCTGGTGCAGGCGGCGGCCGGGCGCAACGCCGTGCCGGTCACGCTGGAGCTCGGCGGGAAATCGCCGCAGATCGTGTTCGAAGATGCCGATCTCGAACGCGCGCTGCCGTTCCTCGTCAATGCCGGCATCCAGAATGCGGGACAGACCTGCTCCGCCGCCTCGCGCCTGATCGTCCAGCGCAAAATCTACGATCAACTGCTCGAGCGCCTCGCCGAGCGCTATCGGAGCTTGCGCGTCGGTCCCGCCAAAGACGATCTCGATGTCGGTCCGCTCATTTCGGCGCAGCAGAAGGCGCGCGTCGAACAGTTCCTCGCGCGCGGGCGCAAGGACGGTCTTTCCATCGCCGCCGAAGGCCGCGTCGAGCGCAACGCGCCGCAAGGCGGTCACTACATCGCGCCGACGTTGTTCGCCGGCGTCGCGCCCGATCACCCTCTGGCGCAGGACGAGATCTTCGGTCCCGTGCAGGTCGTCATTCCCTTCGACGACGAAGCCGACGCCGTCCGCATCGCCAATGGCACGGAATACGGTCTCGTCGCCGGCGTGTGGACGCGCGATGGCGGCCGCGCGATGCGGATGGCCCGCGCCATTCACACCGGCCAGGTCTTCATCAACAATTATGGCGCCGGCGGCGGCGTGGAATTGCCGTTCGGCGGCGTTGGCCGCTCGGGTCATGGCCGCGAAAAAGGCTTCGAGGCGCTTTATGCCTTCACGCGGCTGAAGACGGTGGCCGCCTTTCACGGTTAGGATCAAACCATGCGCTTGAAGGACAAAGTCGCGATCGTCACCGGGGGCGCGTCCGGATTCGGCGAAGGCATAGTGCGCCGCTTCGCGGCCGAAGGCGCCAAGGTCGTCATCGCCGACCTGAACAACGAGGCGGCGCAGAAGATCGCGCGCGCGATCGACGGGCTCGCGGTCGCAACGGATGTCTCGAAGCCCTCCGACGTGAAGGCGCTGGCCGACGCGGCCGTCACAAAGTTCGGCGACATCGACATCCTCGTCAACAATGCCGGCATCGGCCACACGCCGCAGCCGCTGGACGCCATCTCCGAAGAGACGTTCGACCGCATCATCGCCATCAATGCGAAGTCGGTGTACCTGACCGCGCGCGAGATCGTGCCGCGCATGAAGGCGAGGCATAAAGGCGCCATTCTCAACGTCGCCTCGACCGGCGGCGTCAGCCCGCGCCCCAACCTCACCTGGTACAACGCCTCCAAGGGCTGGATGATCACCGCGACGCGCGCCATGGCGGTCGAGCTGGCGCCGTTCGGCGTGCGCGTCAACGCGATCAATCCGGTGGCCGGCGAAACGCCGCTGCTCGCGACCTTCATGGGCCAGGACACGCCCGAAATCCGGGCGAAATTCCTCGCCTCCATCCCCATCGGCCGCTTCTCGACGCCCGAGGACATGGCCAATGCGGCCCTGTTCCTTTGCAGCGACGAAGCGTCCATGATCACCGGCGTCGCCCTCGAAGTCGACGGCGGCCGCTGCATCTGACGGAAAAGGAGAAGTGCCTTGAACGCACCGATCGCCGAACCTCGCATCGCAAAGCTGCTTCGCGACATCGAAGCGCGTGCGGACGACATCACGGCGCTGACGCAGGATCTGATCCGCTTCCCGACCGTCAATCCGCCGGGCGATGTCTATCAGCCCTGCGCGGAGTTCGTCGGCAAGCGACTCGCCCGCCGCGGCTTCGCCATCGAATATGTGCGCGCGGAAGGCGCGCCGGGCGACAGCGACAAATATCCGCGCATCAACGTCATCGCGCGCCACGAAGGCAAAGGCCCCGGCCCTTGCGTGCATTTCAACGGCCATCTCGACGTCGTGCAGACGGGCGCGGGCTGGACGGTCGATCCGTTCGGCGGCGTCGTCCGCGACGGCAAGGTCTATGGCCGCGGCGCCTGCGACATGAAAGGCGGCATCGCGGCGGCGATCGTCGCGGTCGAAGCCATGATCGATTCCGGCATCGAGCTGCCCGGCGCCATCGAGATCTCGGGAACGGTCGACGAGGAGTCCGGCGGCTATGGCGGCGTCGCCTATCTCGCCGAGCGCGGCTGGTTCTCCAGACCGCGTGTCGATCACGTGATCATCCCGGAGCCGCTCAACGTCGACCGCGTCTGCATCGGCCATCGCGGCGTGTGGTGGGCGGAGATCGAGACGCTCGGCCGCATCGCGCACGGCTCGATGCCGTTCCTCGGCGACAGCGCCATCCGCCACATGACGGCGGTGCTGGAGAAATTCGAGACGGAGCTTTATCCGGCGCTCGCCGCGCGGCATTCCGACATGCCGGTGGTGCCCGACGGCGCCAAGCAATCGACCATGAACATCAACTCCGTGCATGGCGGCGAAAGCGAAGATTACGAGGGCCTGCCGGCGCCCTGCGTCGCCGATTCCTGCCGCATCGTCATCGACCGCCGTTTTCTGATCGAGGAAGCCCTCGACCAGGTGAAAGGCGAAGTGAAAACGCTGCTCGACAATCTCGCCGCGCACCGTCCGAACTTCCGCTACAATCTGCGCGAGCTGTTCAGCGTGGCGCCGACCATGGCGGATCGCGACGGGCCGGTGGCCTCGGCAACCGCGAAGGCGGTGCGCGAGATCCTCGGCAAGGAGGCGCAGATCGTCTGCTCGCCCGGCACCTACGACCAGAAGCACATCGACCGCATCGGCAAGCTGAAGGACTGCATCGCCTACGGCCCGGGCGTGCTCGACCTCGCCCATCAGCCCGACGAATGGGTCGGCATCGCCGACATGGTGGCGTCCGCCAAGGTGATGGCGCTGTCGACGCTCGATCTTTTGACGCGCGGCTAGCGCTGCTCCCCTGCTATCAGGGGAAAATGCAGGGGCAGAAAAATCTGCGCCCGCCGCCGAAATGCATCCGGGGCCCGCAGCGCAAGGCTTTCCGGCGCGCCCGGCCGTCGACCCACGTCGAAAAGCAGGGCGGCGCAGGGCCAATTCCATCAGTACACAGATGAAATGCCCGAGGCGGCGGAGGATGGCGAAGAGGAGCGTCAAGATACGAACCTTTGTATTACCAGTACGGTATATACTACCATAACGGTTATGTGCTGTCAAGCGCTAGTCCTTCTTTGGTTCCAAGGCGTTAAGGGTCGGCTCACAAGCACGGGAGCACACCGCGTCGCACACATGCGCCCCCGAACGAAGTTCGGGGGAGGTGTCGCGCAACGAAGTCGCGTGACGGAGGGGGCCCCCTCCACCGCTGCGCGGTCCCCCTCCCCCACGCTTCGCGCGGGGGAGGATTAGAGGAAGCAAATTTCGCAGCCGAAATGCGGACGGGACGTCCTACCTTCGCCGAAGCGAAGCTCCGGCTTCGCGGGAGGCAGGCCGCGCCCCCGGGACTAGGATTCTTCCGCGCGTCGCAGCGCACGCTGCATCAAGACCGTGTCGACCCAGCGGCCGTGCTTGAAGCCGACGCCGGTGAGCGTGCCGACATGGCGAAAGCCGAAGCGCGCATGCAGCGCGATGGAGCCTTGATTGCCGCTGTCGCCGATGATCGCCACCATCTGCCGCCACGGCCCCGTCTCGCAGCGTTCGATCAATGTCTTCAGCAACAACGTCCCGATACCGCGACGATGCTGCCGCTCGTCGACATAGACCGAATCCTCGATCGTGTAGCGATAGGCGGGGCGCGTGCGATAGGGTCCGGCATAGCTGTAGCCGGCGATGCGCCCGTCGCTCTCCGCCACCAGATAGGGAAAGCCGCGCGCAACGGCATCGGCTCTGCGCGCGCGCATCTCGTCGAGCGACGGCGGCGTCTCTTCGAAGCTCGCAAGGCCGTGAAGCACATGGAAGGCGTAGATCGCCTGCACGGCAGCCATATCGGCCTCGACCGCATCGCGCACAACGATGCCGTTTGCGATCCCGTCTTTCTGCATGCGCGCGACTCTTGTACCGTGATCCGACATTTACTACGGCCTCGCATCGCACGCACCATCGCATCGATGCCGAGCGCGGGATGAACGGCCATGCGCGTCTCGCATGCAGTGGCCGGTGGCGGATTTGGCGGCAGCCGTCGCCCAACGATTGGGCACAATGGCGGCCCGCCGCTCGATGTGAGCTGAATGCGTGGAACTGGCGCCGCGCCGAACAGCTCGGATTGAGCTACCG
>DATKON010000090.1:0-6395 GCA_035524575.1 Rhizomicrobium sp. | reverse complement strand
GCCGTCGGGATGGGCGAAACGGATGTGCTCGTAGCGGATGTCCCCGACATTGACGACAAGAGGCTTGGCGTCGGGTGCGTCGACGATCTCGTGCTGCGAGGTGACAAGCTCGAGCGCTTCGGTCAGCGTTCCCAATTGCTCGAAATAATCGAGCATGCGGAAGGACAGCTCCTGCACGCTGGTGGCGATCTGGCTGCCCAGCGAGAAGACCATCACGAATGCGCCGACGGACAGCGAACCGTTGAGGACATCCATCGCCGACACAAAGGCAAGGCCCACGCGCAAGGCGAGCGTGGCAAGCTGCATGAAGGTGCGCATCATGACGAGAAAAGTCCGCAGTCTGCGCGACGCGTTCATCTCGTCTTCGAGGAAAAAGGAGAGGAAGCGCCGTTCGTAGGCCGCCTTGGCGAAGGCGCGCACGAGGTCGGCATTGGTGATGGCGTCGACGAGACGGCCCGTGGAAGTCGACACTTCGTCCGAGAAGGCTTTCGAAAGCTTCACGCAGCGCCGCGCCAGCGAGACGACGATCGAGAGATAAAGGACCGTCCAAAGGCCGAGGATCACCGCGTAGGTCGCGTGCGCATTGAACATGAGCACACCACCAACAAGCACCAACACCGACACGCGGACCGAGTCGAGGCAGATGATGTTGAGAATCGAAACGGTCGCCTGGCCGGCCTGCTTGATCTTTTGGCCGAGCTTGCCGGCGAAATTTTCCTGGAAGTAGCGGGGGCTGTGGCCCAGCATGTAGACGAAGAGGTACTTCTGGGCGAGCGCGCGCATCCGGGGCGCGGTCTGTATGTCGACCGCTTCATAGCCGCGATAAACGCTCGCCGAGACGAGCCAGATGGCGCCGAGCGCCACGATCCAGGGCAGAACGCTCCCCGCAAAGCTCAGATGCTTCGCGTAGGCCGCCATGACTGCATTGATGAGCTTGGCGAGCGCGTAAGGCGCGAAGGCATCGATCGCCGCCGCCGACGCGGCCAGCGTGACGAGCGTGGCTACGCGCCTGGGGAAATGCGTCTTGACGAGATACCAGATGAAAGCGAACGGCGTCGTCGGCAAGCGCGCGAGTGGTTTGGCTTCGGCCAGGCTTTCCGGCCGCGTCAGCACTTCATCCGGGACGATATGACGAGTCACGACACCCCCGTGGGGCGGCGCAGATTAAAGATTGAGCGTTAAGAAAAAAGACCTGCGCGGGAATTTATTTTGAACGTTGCCCGCGTGCGTACGGAGAAGGCTTACGCTTCTGCCGCGTCGCCGCGGTCCTGGCGTTCGACGATGCGAGCCGACTTGCCTCTGCGTCCGCGCAGATAATAGAGCTTCGCGCGGCGGACTTTGCCCTTGCGCACGACCTGCACCGAATCGACGAGCGGCGAATACACCGGGAACACACGCTCCACGCCTTCGCCATAGGAGATCTTCCGGACCGTGAAGCTCTCGTTGAGCCCCGTGCCGAAGCGGGCGATGCAGACGCCTTCGAAGGCCTGAAGGCGCTCACGCGTCTTCGTCTGCTTCGTCTTCTCGTCGAAGGAGACGTCGACGACCTTCACGTTCACCTTCACGGTGTCGCCTGGACGGAATTCCGGATGGGGTTTGGAGCCGCGGAGCGCGGTCATCTGCTCGGCTTCGAGCTGCTGCAAAAGGTTCATGGCCGTCTCCGGAGCGTCAAAAAGGCAAATGAAGGGGCGCCGTATAGCCTAGCCTTTGGGCTTTTCATAGTGGGTCCAGAGGTCTGGGCGGCGGCGTTTCGTCAGGGCCTCGGATTCCCGCCTGCGCCATCTTGCGATTTCGACATGGTTACCGCCCGTCAAAACCTCCGGGATATCCCGGCCCTCGAAGCTCTGCGGCCGCGTGTATTGGGGGTATTCGAGAAGGCCGGTCTCGAAGCTCTCTTCGGCCGGGGAACTCTCGGCACCCAAGACGCCCGGGATCAGCCGGACGGCGGCCTCGATGAGGGCCATGGCCGCTATCTCGCCCCCGGCCAACACAAAGTCGCCCAGCGAAACCTCTTCCAGACCCCTCGCCTCGATGGCCCGCTCGTCCAGCCCCTCGAAACGGCCGCAGAAGAGGATGACGCCGGGGCCGGCCACCAGCTCGCGGATGCGCGCCTGGGTCAGGGGCCTGCCGCGGGGGGAGAGATAGATGGAGGGGCGCTCAGGCCCCGCGGCGCGGGCCGCATCGATGGCGGCCGCGGCGACATCCGCCCTGATGACCATGCCCGGGCCGCCGCCGGCCGGCGTGTCGTCCACGGAGCGATGCTTGCCGAGCCCGTGGTCGCGGATGTTGCGGACCTCGAGCGACCAGAGTTCGTTGGCCAGCGCCTTGCCGACGAGCGAAATGCCGAGCGCTCCCGGAAACATCTCCGGGAACAGCGTCAGCACGCTTGCCTTCCACGTCACGGCCCGGCCTTCCAGTCTTCGTCGTCATCCGCGTCTTCCGGAACGGCCACGACGACGAAGCCGTGGCTGAGGTCGATGGTGGGCACGACGGCGCGCGTGAAGGGCAGAAACATGTCTCCGCCATCAGCGCGCCTTATCGCGACCACGTCGCCGGCGCCGAAATTGTGAATCGCGCTGATCGTGCCAAGCACACGGCCTTCCGCGTCATGCGCGGCAAGGCCGACCAGGTCGGCATGGTAGAACTCTTCGTCCTCGGGCGGCGGCAGCGCATCGCGCGCGACGAAGAGTTCGAGACCTTTGAGCGTTTCGGCGGCGTTGCGGTCATTGACGCCGTCGAAGCGCACGACGGCGATGTCAGCTTTGGCATTGCGCGCTGCGCGCACGACGAATTCGCGTCCGTCCTTCGCATGCAGCGCACCGTAAGCGCCGAGGCTTTCCGGGCTTTCGGTGAAGGTCTTCACTTTCACCTCGCCCTTCAGTCCCTGCGCGCCCATGACGACGCCCAGGAGGATGTCGCGCGACATCCTTCAGGCCTTAGGACTGCGCCGCGCCCGCTGCTGCGGCTGCCGCCGCCGCGCGTTCCTGCGCCTTCTTCTTGGGCTTCGCCTTGTCCGGATTGTTCTTCTGCAGCGGCTTCAGGACGCCCGCATCCGCAAGGAAGCGGTGCACGCGGTCGGTCGCGACCGCGCCCTTCGCCATCCACACCTTCGCCTTCTCGATGTCGAGCTTCAGGCGGTCGGCGTGATCACGCGGCAGCAGCGGATTGTAAAAGCCGATCTTCTCGATGAAGCGGCCGTCGCGCGGCGAATGCGAATCTGCGATGACGATGTTGTAGTGCGGGCGCTTCTTGGTGCCGCCGCGGGAGAGTCTGATACGGAGTGCCATTGTTGAAAGTCCTTTCTTGTCTCAGTCAGTTCGTATTTCCGAGCAGTGAATAGTGAGTAGTGAAAAGACTCGATCCGCCACTCACCATTCACCATTCACCGCTTCCTTCACTTTCGTCCCCCCGGAAACATCCCCGGAGGCAATTGCGGCATGCCGCCTCCCATGCCAAACGGCATGCGGCCGCCGCGGCCGATCTTCTTCATCACGTCCGACATCTGCCGGTGCATCTTCAGAAGCTTGTTGACCTCGGAGACATCGACGCCCGCGCCCGTCGCGATGCGCTTGCGGCGTGAGCCGTTGATGATGTCGGGCTTGACGCGCTCTTTTTTCGTCATCGACGAGATGATCGCTTCCTGGCGCTTCAGCATCTTGTCGTCGAACCCGGCCTGGGCGAGCTGGTCCTTCACCTTGCCGACACCCGGCAGCATCGACAGCACCCCCTGCATTCCGCCGAGCTTGTGCATCTGCTTCAGCTGATCGGCGAGATCGTTCATGTCGAACTCGCCTTTCTTCAGCTTCCTGGCGAGCTTTTCGGCCTGTTCCTTGTCGACGGTCTCGGCCGCTTTTTCGACGAGGCTGACGACGTCGCCCATGTCGAGGATGCGCGCAGCCACGCGTTCGGGATGAAAAGCCTCAAGCGCATCGAGCTTTTCGCCGAGGCCCAGGAACTTGATCGGGGCGCCGGTGACCTTGCGCATGGACAGCGCCGCGCCGCCGCGGGCATCGCCGTCCGCGCGCGTCAGGATGATGCCGGACAGCGCCACGCGTTCGTTGAACGACTTGGCGATGTTGACCGCGTCCTGGCCTGTAAGCGAGTCCGCGACCAGCAGCGTTTCATGCGGCTTCACCGCGTCGCGCACCTGCGCCACTTCCGACATCAACGCTTCGTCGATGTGCTGGCGGCCGGCGGTGTCGAGGATGAGGACGTCATAGCCACCGACGCGCGCAGAGGCGAGCGCGCGCTTGGCGATGTCGACGGGCATCTGGTTGGGAAGGATCGGCAGCGTCGCGACGCCCGCCTGTTCGCCGAGGATCTTCAGCTGCTCCATCGCGGCTGGACGGCGCACGTCGAGCGACGCCATCAGCACACGTTTCTTCTCGTTGTTCTGGAGCATCATGCCGAGCTTGGCCGACGTCGTCGTCTTGCCCGAACCCTGCAGTCCGACCATCAGGATCGGCGCGGGCGCGCTGCCGAGATTGAGCGCCGCGTTGTCGTGGCCGAGCGTCTCGACCAGCGCGTCGTGCACGATCTTGACGACCTGCTGGCCCGGCGTGACGGAGCGAATGACGTTCTCGCCGATGGCCTGCGGGCGGACCTGGCGGATGAAGTCTTCGACGACGGGCAGCGACACGTCGGCGTCGATCAGCGCCGCGCGGATCTCTTTCAGGCCTTCATCGACATCGGCCTCGGTGAGCGCACCGCGCCCTCTGAGCTTGTCGAACACCCCGCCGAGGCGGGATTGCAGACTGTCAAACATCCAATCACCAGTTCCAAAGCACAAAAGCCCCAGGGGGCGCACCTGCGCTGCCTGGGGGCGATCCCGGACCCGGCCGGGACCGGAAAGGCCTGTGGTCTTTCCGAGTGGGCGGGTTTTAGGACCGGGAAGGGGAGGAGTCAAATCATGTCGGAGCGCGGGCGTCCCGCCCGCATCAACTCTTTACGCAATCGAGGTGCTCGAGGAAGAAAGGCGGACGAGAAGTCCGCGCTCCGACATGATCACGCCCCGAGACCGAGCTTTCTCTTCAAATATACAAACGACAGCGCCCACATCTCGGCCGCCTGCCGATGGTCCGCAGCCGCGGCGTGGCCGCCGTCGGTGTTCTCGTAGAACATCACGTCATGGCCCTGCGCCATCATCTTCGCCGCCATCTTTCGCGCGTGCACGGGTGAGACGCGGTCGTCGCTCGTCGCCGTGACGAAGAAGACGGGCGGATAGGTCACGCCCTTCTTCACGTTCTGGTATGGCGAATATTTCAAGATATACGCATGCGCCTTCGGATCCGCCGGATCGCCATACTCCCCGATCCACGACGCGCCGGCGCCGATATGGGTGTAGCGGATCATGTCGATCAGCGGCACCTGGCAGACGACGGCGCCGAAGAGATCGGGGCGCTCGACCATGTTCGCCGAGACGAGCAGCCCGCCGTTCGAGCCGCCCATGATGCCGAGTTGCTTCGGCGTGGTGAATCCGCGCTTGACAAGATCGGCCGCGACCGCCTGAAAATCGTCATAGGCTTTCTGGCGGTTCTCCTTCAGCGCCGCCTGATGCCAGGCCGGCCCGAACTCTCCCCCGCCGCGGATGTTGGCCACCACATAGATTCCGCCCTTGCTGAGCCAAAGCCGGCCGAAATTCGCGGAATAGGATGGCGTCAGCGAGATCTCGAAGCCGCCATAGCCGTAAAGCACCGTCGGCGTCGGGCCTTTGAGCGTTTTCGGCCGCGTGACGAAATACGGGATCTGCGTCCCGTCTTTCGAGGTCGCCTCGAACTGCTCGCTGACGAGTCCCGACGCGTCAAAACGCGGCGGCAGCGATTTGATCGCGACGGGCTTGTCGTCGCCTTTGTCGGCGAAGAGCGTCGTCGGCGTCAGGAAATTCTCGAAACGGAATTCCGCTTCGGGGCCGTGCATATTGGTCGAAACGATGTTGGCCGAACCGTTGGGCGGCAGCGCCAGCGTCGAGGAGCTCCATTTTGTGCCTTCGAAACGGAACGCGCGCACCTGGCCGACGACGTTCTCATAGATCGCGGCATAGACGGCATCGCGCCCGACGGCCACTTGTTCCACGGACGCGCGCGGACCGGGCGCATAAAGGACATCCGCCTTCGTCACATCGCCGATGGGTGCTGCGATCAGCGAGCCTTTGCGAATGGTCGCGCGCCCCGGCGGCGTCCAGTCTTCGCGCATCAGAACGATCAGGCGTCCCGCCTGCAGGCCTTGCAGCACGGCGGAGCGCGGCAGCGCCACTTTGGTCACCGTGCCGTCGGCGTCGACGAGAAAATATTCCGTCTCGAAGAAGCTCACCGCCCGTTGCACCATGGGCAGCGTCTGGTCCTTGCTGTGCAGCACGACGGGATCGACCGAGACGTCCTTGCTCTCGCCTTCATAGA
>DATKON010000089.1:0-26426 GCA_035524575.1 Rhizomicrobium sp. | reverse complement strand
CTGGGATCGGCGCCGCCGATATAGCCGTCCTTGGTCTTCTCGATGATGTGCAGGCCCGAATAGATCGGCACGACACGCACGGTGTGGCCCATGGCCTCTAGCTGCGGCGCCATCGCTTCGAGCGGCGTGTTCTTCTCGACGTAAGTCGGCCCGTTCATGTTGAAGATGTGCGGCAGCGCGGCGGTCTGCTGCGGCGTCAGCCCGCCGTCGATCAGCGCGATCAACGCGCCGGCCACGTCGGAGATGATCACCGGTCCGCCCGGCGAGCCGGCGGCGATCAGGAATTTTCCGTCCGGGCCGAAAACGATCGTCGGCGCCATGGCGCTCATCGGCCGCTTGCCGGCGGCGGGCGCGTTGGCGACGGGACGCCCGTCATGCATCGGCTCGAGCGAGAAATCGGTCAGCTCGTTGTTGAGCAGGAATCCGCTCGCCATGATCATCGAGCCGAATCCGGATTCGATCGTCGTCGTCATCGACACGACTTCGCCACGATCGTCGACCACCGACAGATGGCTGGTGCCGTGGCGCTGCGGCGTGCGCTGGGGCGCATAGGCATAGCATTGGTCGCGATCCGGCGGCGCGCCGGGTCCGACCGTGCCGAGATCTTTTTTGGGATCGATCAGCGCCGAACGCTCCGCGAGGTAATCGCGATTGAGAAGGCCTGCGACCGGCACGCAGACGAAGGCGGGATCGCCGATATATTCGTTGCGGTCGGCGAAGGCGAGGCGGTTCGCCTGCGTGAAGAGTTGCGCATAGGAGAGCGTGCCCGGCTGCAGATCGCTGGGAGGAAAACGCTCCAGCATCGCGAGGATCTGCAGCACCGCGACACCGCCGGAGGACGGCGGCGGCATGGAGCAGACCTTGTCGCCGCGATAGCTGCCGCAGACCGGCGCGCGTTCGATCGCATGATAGGATTTCAGATCGGCGAGCGTCATGCCGCCCTGGTTGACCGGCGCGTGGTGCACGGCGTCGACGATCGATTGCGCGATGGCGCCGGTATAGAAGGCGCGCGCCCCATGCCTGGCGATCGCTTCGAGCGTCGCGGCATAGGCGGGCGACTTGAAGATTTCGCCTTTCTGATAGGGCGTGCCGTCGGGATGATAGAAGGTGCGCTTGATGTCGGGCATCCGCGCGGCCGAAGTGCTGGCCGCAATCGTGCCGGCGAGCTTGGGTCCGACCGGAAAGCCGTCCCGCGCCAGCTTGATCGCGGGCTCGAACAGTTTCGCCCACGGAAGCCTGCCGTATTTCTTGTGCGCCATCTCGAGCATCGCGACGACGCCCGGCACGCCGACGGAAAGCCCGCCGGGGATCACCTGCGACTTGGGGCGCACCTGTCCGTTCGCGTCGAGGAACATGTCGGGCGTCGCCGAGGCGGGTGCCGTCTCGCGGCCGTCGAACGTCGTGACCTTGTTGTGCGTGGGATCGTAAAGCACAAGGAAGGCGCCACCGCCGAGGCCGGAGGATTCCGGTTCGACGAGACCGAGGACCATCTGCGTCGCGATCGCCGCATCCACGGCCGAGCCGCCGGCGCGCAGCATGTCGATGCCGGCCTGCGCCGCATAGGGATTGGCCGCCGCCACCATGTGGTGCTTCGCGGGCTGGTCGGCGAACGCCGTCGACGAAGCGGCAAGCGCAATCGATGCCGCCACAAACACTTTGACGAATTTCACGGGGAGAGGTCCTCTCAATGATCTGTGTACGAACAACAAGGCGGCGGAACGGCGCGCGGGCGGAATCAAATACCATCCGGGCGCGCCTCGCAAATCCCCACCTCGCGACACGCCGAGCCAATGAGGATTGCGTATCTCCCTGTCTCACCGTCCCGCTGTGAAATAACTTTTGCTGCGCTTCGTGCGGCCTCAGTGGAAAGGGCGGACGTCCGGCTACTTCGCCGGAGTTTCTTCGTCGGGCGGGCCGCTGCGGATTTTATCCTCGCGGAGCTGGCGGTAGACGCTGCGCATGGTGACGTAGGGATCGACCGAGCCCTTCTCGAGCTCGTTTCGGAGCACGATGTCGCGCGCGTGCTGCTCGAAGGGGCTGAGCAAGCGCTGTCCCGCCGAAACCAGCACATGCTGATAAAGGGGCGCGCCGGGCGGCAGCAGGATCAGCGGATTGACGGCGATGTCGACGCCGGCCCCCAGAAGATCGCGCGGCGGCCTGGGGCCCACGACGGGGAGCACGAGGAACGGTCCTTCCGGCATGCCGTATTTGCCGAGCGTCTGTCCGAAATCGGCGGAGCGATAGGGGATGTCGATGCGCGCCGCCAGATCGACGAAACCGCCGAGACCGAAGGTCGAGTTCAGCGTGAAGCGAACGAGCGTCTGTCCCGCATAACCGATATCGCCCTGCAGCACCTGGTTCGCAAAGGTGACCGGCAGATCGAGATTGACGAAGAAATTCTCCAGCCCGCGATGGACCGGCGGCGGCAGGTAGTAGACGTAAAGCCCGGCGACCGGCAGCACGACATACTGGTCGACGCGCTTGTCGAATTTGTAGACCGCGCGGTTCATCGGCTCGAAGGGATCGTTCTCGGCGATCGCTTCCGGCGTCTGGGCGCAGGCCGTCAGCAGCAGCGCGCACGCCGCCAGCATCGCCGCGCCGACAAATCGCCTCATGGTCTTTCCCGCACTCCGCCATTGCGGCGGCACGGCCGCCGTGGGCGACCGCGTTCCCCCGCGCGCAGCATTGCATATTCGATGGTCCTGCCGCCATGGTCCCAAGGGTCACCCTTTTCAGAGGGGGAACGGACGGTCGCGCCGTGCCTTGGACAGAAATGACGAAAACCCGCGTGGTCACGCTGACCGTGAACCCGGCGCTCGACCTCTCGACCACGGTCGCCGAGGTCATACCCTTCACAAAACTGCGATGCGGCGGTATGCGGCGCGATCCCGGCGGCGGCGGCATCAATGTCGCGCGCGTGATCAGGAGATTGGGTGGCGAGACCGGCGCCGTCTTTCCGGTCGGCGGCTGCGTCGGCCAGGCGCTGGCGCAGCTGGTGGAAGACGAAGGCGTCAGGAGCCATACCGTTCCGATCGCCGGGGAGACGCGCGAGGATTTCACCTTCTTCGAAACCTCGACCGGAAAGCAGTTCCGTTTCGTGGAGCAGGGGCCGACGCTGTCGGAGCCGGAATGGCGCGCCTGTCTCGATGCGTTTCTCGAAGACGCGAAGGGCGCCGCGTTTGCGGCGATCAGCGGCAGCCTGCCGCCCGGCGTGCCCGTGGAAATCTTTGCGCTGGCCGCACGCGGCCTGAAAGCACTGGGCGTGCCGCTGGCGCTCGACACGTCCGGTGCGGGATTGAAAGCGGCGCTGAGCGACGGCGCAGCGCTCATCAAGCCCAATCAGAACGAATTCGCCGAGCTGGTCGGCGAGAAGTCGATGGAGCCCGCGAAACTCGCCGACGCGGCGCGCGCGCTGGCCGCGAAGAACGATGTCGGCGCGATCGCGCTGACGCTGGCCGACAAAGGCGCCATCCTGGCGACCCGCGAACGGGCCTGGCGCGCCGAAGCGCCGAAGGTCGAGGCGGTTTCGACCGTGGGCGCCGGCGACAGTTTTCTCGGCGCGATGATATTCGGGCTCGTCGAAGGCCGCACGATGTGCGACGCGTTCCGCACCGCCGTCGCGGCCGGTTCGGCAGCCTTGCTGTCACCGGGCACAGATCTCGCACATCCCGAAGGGATAAAGACGCTGGAGCGACAGATAAAAGTTTTCGAAATCGCCTAAAGGATTGCGACCATTTTGTAAGGCCAAAGACCACAACCCGACATTCGCGAAACGGGATTGTCGGCACACAACCGTCGAGAATAAGATTGAGTTGCAGTCGCCCGACGGAGTGCGCATGCCCTGGGCCAGCATCACCGACAACAATGTCGATCACTTCATCACGCTGCTGGAGCAGGTGGAAAGCGACGCCGATCGTTCGCGGCTGCAGAAGCTCCTGGTCGCGGAAGAAGATCGTTACGCCCAGTTCGAACTGCTGGAGCATCGGCGCGATATTCTCGACAGTCGCATTGAGAGCTGCAAAGACAAGATTGCTCAGCAGGCGAAGCTGCTGGACGGCATCCGCAGACGCGGCGGCCCCGATGTCGAGGCGGAGATCTTTATGAAAAACCTCGTGCTCATCCACCACACGCTTGCGTCGGTCAGAGCGAGGTCCTGATCAGGTCCGCAACGACGAAAGCACTCTGGCTTCGCGGCTGTTCCTTCACGAAGTCGCCGTGCTTTGCGATGTCCGCGATTGCCGCGCGCGCAGCCGTCACTGCGTCCACGACGCATCCACTGCGCACCCTGCGCAAAGAAAATTCTCGGGATTGCGATGCTGAAGCTCTAATTCGCCGTCGACGACCGTTCGTTCCAGCGGACGGCTTCGCGCAGGAGCTCGGACGCGTTGGCGAGCTCGAGCTTCTCCTTGATGCGCGCGCAATAGGCCTGCACCGTCTTGATCGAGACGCCCAGGACCTGCGCCACGCGGCGCGTCTCGAAGCCCTGGCCCAGAAGCTGGAACACTTCGAGCTCGCGGTCGCTCAATTGTTCGACGGGCGAGGCGAGATTGGGCGTGCGCCCGTTGGCGAACTTCTCGGCCAGCGACGCATTCATCTGCGGGCTGACATGGATCTTGCCGCTCAAGACCTCATGGATCGCCGCGATGATATTGGACGTCGTCTCGCGCTTCATGATGTAGCCGCGGGCGCCGGCGCGAAGCGCGCGCTCGGCATAGAGCCGCTCGTCATGCATGGAGAGCACGATCACCGCCGTCGACGGCCGCGACACGCGCACGTTCTTGACCACGTCCAGCCCCGAGCCGCCCGCCAGCGACAGATCGACGATCGCGACATCGGGATTGGTCTCGCCGATGCCGTCGAGCGCGCCCTGCACGCTTTCGGCTTCGCCGCAGACCGTGAGGTCGTCATGCTGGTCGATGAGATTGGTGAGCCATTCGCGCACGAGCGGATGGTCGTCGACCAGAAAGACTTTAGACGAAGGCTTGTTCACGGGGAGCGTCCTGGGCTGAAGCGGGGAGGAGGCAGGCGACGATGGTGCCCCCTTGCGGCCGGTCGCGCAACTCGAATATGGCCCCGATGACATGGCTCCGGTGCGCCATGATGCGCAGCCCCATGCCGGATCCGGCCGTACGCTGAGGATCGGGCTTGATGCCCGAGCCGTCGTCTTCCACCAGAAGCAGGAGCCCTTCGTCGACCGCCTCGAGGCGGATGACGATCTCCCTGGCGCCGGAATGCTTGATCGCATTGCGCACGGCTTCCTGCGCGATGCGGAACATGTGCTCGGCAGTGCCGGGATCGTGAATGAGCACCGGCGAGTCGCATTCGAAGCGGCATGAGACCTTGTGCAGCTCGGAAGTGTTGGCGGCGAATTCCTGCAGCGCCTGCATCAGGCCCGCCGCATCCATCTCGACCGGATGAAGACCTTTCGCCAGTTGATGCGAGAGGATGATGCCCTGCTCGATCAGCTCGACGACTTTGCGCGCGTCCTTCGCCTCGTTGAGATTGCGCGCGACGAGCTTGTCGCCGAGCACCTGACCGGCGATGGCGGTGGCGGCGAGATGCTGGCACAGGCCGTCATGCAGATCCTGGCCGAAGCGGCGCTGCTCGCGCTCGCTGACGTGGAGCAGCTCGCGCTGCAGGCGTTCGCGGTTGGCGATCTCCGCCGTCAGCGCCGCCGCGCGCTGCGCCACGCGCGCCTCGAGCTCGCGCTGGAGCGCGTGCAGGCTGGTCAGCGCGAACACGACGACGATGCAGGTCAGAAGCTGGATCGCCGCATTCCAGGTGACGATGTAAGGCGTGACGAAATTGATGTCGCCGCTCGACACGCCGACCGCGGCCCAGATGACGACAGACAGCACGGCGGCCACAAATCCCGCGATCGAGCCGCGCGTCCAGGCCGCGAACGAAACCGGCAGAAGATAGAAGGCCGAGAACGAGAGATGCACGCCGGTCGCGAAGTCGAGCGCGCCGACAAAGCTCAGAAGCACAGCCGTCACAACGGCGACGACGGGAGTCGAAAGAGTCTCGAATCGTTTGAGCCAGTAGACCATCGAAAATGCGCGCGAGTTCCGGCGAGGCGTCAGTATGGCACGAAAAAGCGCGCCAAATCACCCTCGGAAATCGGTACAAAAACGATAACACGGGGCCAGCCTTTCCGCGGGGATTGGGGATGTCGATGCGAAAGGTTCGATAACCTGAGCTTTTTTCGATTGACGGTTTTGATCAAAAAGCATACTCATTTCGCCATAACGGAAACATGCGCCCGGCGGTCGTGACGACTGGCCGGGCGTTTCATTTCCGGTCCTCCGCACACAGACGATCACTTCGGACGATCCGGGATGGCGAACACACGGCCGCGAAAACGCGCCTCGGCGGCCGACCCGCCGGCCGGCGACGAGACGCCTGTCGACTACATGTTGCGCGTCATGCGCGATCCGAAGGCGACGCCGTCGCGCCGCGACCAGATGGCGAAAAGCGCGACGGCTTACCTGCATCGGAAGCCCGCGCCGAAGAAGAAGCGCGAGCGCGGCGACGCCGCATTGAAAAAAAGGCTGGAGCAGGCGCATGAAACCCTCGCGGGCAAAATTGCTCAGCTGCGATTCGGCGGCGACGAAGAGGTTTCTGGATAGCCTCTCGAACGAAGAAGCGCTGCTGGCGCTGTCGGCCTGGGACTTGTGGGCGCGGCCCGAGCAGCTGGCGCCGAAGGGCGACTGGACCATCTGGCTTTATCTGGGCGGCCGCGGCGCCGGCAAAACGCGCGCCGGCGCGGAATGGGTCAGAGCCAGGGTCAACGCGGGCGGCGCAAAGCGCATCGCACTCGTCTCCGCCACACTCTCCGAAGCGCGCGACGTGATGATCGAGGGTGAATCGGGACTGCTCGCGATCTCTTCGCCGCTCGATCGCCCGCGCTACGAGAAATCCAACCGCCGCGTGTTGTGGCCCAACGGCGCGGTGGCGCATCTCTTCTCCGACGACGAGCCCGACATGCTGCGCGGCACGCAGAACGACACGGCCTGGTGCGACGAGCTCGCGAAGTGGAAGCATCTCGATGCCACGTTCGACAATCTGATGCTGGGCCTGCGTCTGGGCACGCGGCCGCAGGTCGCCGTCACCACCACGCCGCGCACGAAGAGAGGCCTCAGGGCGATCATGACCCGCGGCGACACGGTGCTGACGCGAGGCTCGACGCACGACAATCGCGACAATCTCGCGCCGGCATTCTTCCGGGACGTGATCCGCCGCTACGAAGGCACGCGTTTCGGCCGCCAGGAGATCCATGCCGAATTGCTCGACGATGTGCCGGGCGGCTTGTGGACGCGGGCGATGATCGACGCGGCGCTGCTCGCGAAGGATTCGAAACTGCCGGAGATGGTGCGTGTGGTCGTGGCGGTCGATCCGTCAGGGGCGCGCGGCGGCGACGGGCTCGATAAAATGGACGGACGCAGCTCCATCGGCATCATTGCGGCGGGCCGCGGCATCGACGGGCTCGGCTACATCCTGGGCGATTACACTTGTGCGCTGTCGCCGGCCGGCTGGGGCAGGCGCGTCGCGGAGGCGGCCGCGGAG
The DNA here is from genome assembly GCA_035524575.1 of Rhizomicrobium sp. Taxonomy (GTDB): domain Bacteria; phylum Pseudomonadota; class Alphaproteobacteria; order Micropepsales; family Micropepsaceae; genus Rhizomicrobium. The sequence goes on along the minus strand of DATKON010000089.1, from coordinate 18,860 downwards.
TTCGGCGCCTCGCGCATCATCGCCGAGGAAAATTTCGGCGGCGCCATGGTCGAAAGCGTCATCTGCGCGGCGGGAACGCGCGTGCCCGTCAAACTGGTGCGCGCCTCGCAGCGGAAAGTCGTGCGCGCCGAACCCGTCGCGGCTTTGTATGAGCAGAAGCGCATCCGGCATTGGGGCGGGTTTCCCGCGCTGGAAGACCAGCTTATCGGCTTCACGACGACGGGCTATGTCGGCGAAGCCTCCCCCGACCGCGCCGACGCGGCAATCTGGGCGCTGATAGAGCTGATGCTGTCACCGATGGATGCGGCGGGATGGCTCGACTATGCGCGGCAGCGGATGAAGGGGCGGTGAGATTGCGGACTGGACGTCCGCGACCCCGGTGAAGTCTTCGTGCTGGAGAAACATCGCGGCCATTGTTCCTCGAAGGCTCGATCCCGACGGAATTGAAGACTCCACTGGGACCGCGGACATTCTGTCCGCGCGACCGCTCCACGAACGCGCTCCCCGAATATAGAGGCGCGACCACCAACACGATGGCGCCGGAGCGCGGACGTCCCGTCCGCATCGTCTCACTGGCGCACCGCCGGCAAAGCGCGCAAAATTCGCACCTGATTCTCGGGGGAGCATCATCATGTCGAACAGCGGCGTTCCAGCCTTTCCGCCCGGCGTCGATTGGGATTTCATCGCGGCGCGCGAAGGCGCGATGCTCACCGGCTATGTGCCGCGCGATGCGAGCGGCAATCCGGATGCCAACAGCGGCGTGACGATCGCGGTCGGCTTCGATCTGGGCGGACGCAACGTCGCCGGTCTTCAGGCGCTCGGCCTCGATCCCGCGCTGGTCGCGCTGTTGACGCCGTATCTGGGACTGCGCGGCGCGGCGGCGCAAAGCGCGCTCAACGCCGCGCCGCTCATGATCACGCCGGCGCAGCGCGACGCGATCGACGCGCAGGCGTTCAACACCTATTACAATGCCGTCGCCGCCAACTACAACGCGGACGCGGGCGGCGTGCAATTCCAGCCTCTGGCGCAAGGCGCGCAGACAGCCATCGTCAGCGTCGCCTATCAATACGGAACCAACCTCGCGCGTGCGACGCCCCATTTCTGGAAGCAGGTCGTGACCTGCGAATGGCAGGCCGCCTACAACAACCTGATGAATTTCGGCGACACGTTTCCGTCGCGCCGCCGCCTCGAAGCGGCGCAACTCCTGACGGCCATACAATCCGGCACGCTGCCGCTGCCGAAGGTGGCGTAAGGCGAGAGCCGCAAGCGCGGCTCAAGACGCACAGGCTCGGTGCGAAAACGATGGCGCCGGAGCGCGGACGCCTCGTCCGCATCTTTTCGAAGTTTGCCGAAGGCTTTGAAGTGCGGGCGGGGCGCCCGCGCTCCCGGGGCATTCGCGCCGCCGGCACCGCGTGATCCTCGGCATCGCGCTTTGCTCAAACACTTCATCTTGCTATCCGGAGTTTCTCCCATGTCCCTCACCGATTCCGCGGGCGCACGCTCGCGCCCCATCCCGAAATCCATCGTGACCCGTGCGCTTCAAGGTGTGCGCTATGCGATCACGGGCGTGGCGCCGGACACCTGGTTCGGGCCGATGCAGCCGCTCGCGCCGATGGCGCCGGCGGAGGTCGCCGGGCGAAGGTTCGATTATCCGACCGGCTACAATCTCAACTATGGGCCGCGCGCCTATGAGCCGGTGTCGTTCGCCGACCTGCGCGCGCTCGCCGACAATTGCGACATCCTTCGCCTCGTCATCGAGACGCGCAAGGACCAGATCGAAGCGCAGGACTGGGATATCCGCCCCAGGAAGCAGCCGGACGGCACGCGGCCGCGCGCCAGGCAATTCGCAAGCGCCATCGCCGCCGCCAAAAGCTTTCTCGCCTGTCCCGATCGCGAGCACGATTTCGCCCAATGGACGCGGGCGATCGCCGAAGAGATGTTCGTGATCGACGCGACGTCGCTCTACAAGCGCCGCGACCGCAAGGGGCGCGTCTGCGCCTTCGAGATCATCGACGGGTCGACCATCGCGCCGCGCATTGATGCCTGGGGCCGCGCGCCGCAACCGCCCGACGTGGCCTATCAGCAGATCCTCCACGGCGTGCCGGCGGCGGATTATGCGCGAGGCTCCGGATTCCCCGGATCATCCGCGCCTGCGCAGGGACCGGGGCTGGCTCAAATGACGAGCGACGAGCTCATCTATTATCCGCGCAACACGCGGCCCGGCCATGTCTACGGCCAGTCGCCGGTCGAGCAGATCATCCTCACCGCCAACATCGTGCTGCGCCGTTCGCTGCATCAGCTTGCCTATTACACCGACGGTAATCTGACCGACGCGGTGTTCACGGCGCCCACCGGTTGGACCGGCGATCAGATCCATGCGTGGCAGACATTCTGGGACTCGCTCTTCGAGGGAAACCTGCGCGCGCGGCGCCACGGCACCTGGGTTCCGGAGGGCACGAAATATGTGCCGCTGAAGGACATCGTGCTGAAGGATGCATTCGACGAATATCTCGCGCGCATCGTCTGCTTCTGCTTCTCGGTGAGCCCGCAGCCTTTCGTGGCGCAGGTCAACCGCGCCACCGCCGAGACCGCGAAAGCGCAAGCGACAGAAGAGGGCCTCGGCCCCGTGCTCGCCTGGTTCAAGCGGCTGTTCGATCAGCTGCTGCAGCGGCATCTGGGCCTCGCCGAGCTCGAATTCGTCTGGATCGACGACCGCGAGATGGATCCTTCGTCCGCCGACACCATCGACGTGGCCGACGTGAAAGCCGGCATCCGCACGATCAACGAAGTGCGCATGTCGCGCGGACTCGATCCGCTGCCCGGCGGCGACAGGCTGATGGTGGCGACGGGCGCGGGCTATGTGCCGATCACGCAAACGACGAAGCCGCAGGCACCCGCGGCGAAACTCGCGAAATCAAGCCATGTTGACGGCGCTTCGCCTGTTCAATCCGAAGCGCGACCCGGCGGACGCGGTTCGACCCTACACCGATAATTTCGCCGAGGTGACAAATCGCGACGCAATCGACACAACGGGATGGCATTCGTCCTTTAGTATCCAAATCCCGCCATCGCAGGGTTCTTCTTGATGGCGATGGACGAAAGCCGCTGGCCGAAGTGATGGAAGAGCGAGAAGGGTTGCCGAAGAACGTGTTTCAATCCTTGTGGACTTTCGTTCCGCTTTGCCTCGGCATGTTTGTGCCTGTGCTCGGCGGCCCGGTCAGCCTCATCTGGTCCATCGTCTTCGGTCTCGGCGATTGCCTGACCGTCTGGGTTCCTTACAGCGTCATTGGAGCGCTCCTGCCCGCGATCATCGTCCTGTTCGCCTGGCCGGGATTGGTCGCCATATTTCTCCGCTGGATCAGCGGCGTCGCGTGGGAAAACTTGCGCGCGCCGGGACGGTGGATCGCGGTCGGTGTGCTTGTGTTCCTGTGCAGCCCGATCATGACACCCGGAATGGCCGAACGGGAGCCGTTCAGTACCTGGCCGATGTATCAGAACATGGTGGCGGGTTTGTGGTGACCGGCTTGGCTGCGGAGAGAACGCCGGTCTCCGGTATCGTCGCGATGTCGAACAACAGCGCTCGCGGGCGTGAACATGTTGCGAATTCGGCGACGCAGAATCAAACACTTGCGCGGCGAAATGCGAAACGTTGGGCAACAGCGCGAGAGACCCCTTGCGCATTTTGATCAAAATGCATACGTAATTGGTTATATCGCGAAGCTGCGCCTGGGGTCGTTTGTGCCGCGCAACGCGTGAAACTCACCAGAACATTCAAATCATGTCGGAGCGCGGACGTCTCGTCCGCATCTGTCGAGACAACTTCGACAAATTGTTTTTGAAGCATCCGCAGACATCGCGATGCGGGCGAGACGCCCGCGCTCCGACATGACGCGCATCACGATCCCGACACCTTCGATAACCCTCACTCGCATCGACGTGCGAGCGCGCTCCGACACGAGGACACCCATGGACCTCCAGCTCTTCATTCCCATCACCAAGATCGACGTGGCCCAGAGGCTCGTCTACGGCACGATCGCGGAAGAGATTCCCGATCACGCCGACGAGATCATGGACTACGCGAGCGCGAAGCCGATGTTCGAAGCCTGGTCGCAGGACATCGAAAAGGCCTCGCGCGGCAGAAGCGTCGGCAACCTCAGAGCCATGCATGGCAGCGTCGCGGCGGGCAAGCTCGATCAGATCCATTTCGACGATGACGCCAGGCGCATCGCCACGGTGGCGAAGGTCGTCGACGATGCCGAATGGAAGAAGGTGCTGGAAGGCGTCTATACCGGCTTCTCCATGGGCGGGCGCTATGCGCGGCGCTGGCCCGATCCCGAGCATCCGCATCTGACGCGCTACACACCCGAACCGATGGAAGTCAGCCTCGTCGATCATCCCTGCATCCCCTCGGCCACGTTCGAAGTGGTGAAGGCGGACGGCACGATCGAGCTGCGCAAGTTCCGGCGCAGTGCGGCCGAGAAAGATGTGGCGCGCGATGCGGCGGAATTCGCCGATCCCGGCTATCAGAAGGACAGGAAGAAGCGCTATCCGCTCGACACGGAAGCCCATATCCGCGCGGCCTGGGGCTATATCCATCATGCGAAGAACCAGACGCCCTACACGGCCGATCAGCTCCAGGCGATCAAACAGAAGATCGTGGCGGCCTGGAAAGCGAAGATCGACAAGAAAGGGCCGCCGCTGGCGGCCGGAAAGAACGCCGGCGGAATCCTCGCGAAGAATCTCGGCGACGTCTCGCAGCTGGCGCTCATCATCGACGATCTCTCGCAGATCGCGGGCGAGCTCGACGATCCTTCCGTCGGCGACGGCTCACTCGGCTCGCTCAAGGCGACGATCGAGAGCCTGGTGGCGCTGCTCAATTCGCTGGTCGAGCAGGCGACGTCGGGTCTCGCGAATGACGACGATGAAGCGGACGACACGGGCGATATGGACGCCGCCGGCGACGACAGCGAAAGCGCAGGCGCAGTCGATGATGAAGACGCGGGTGCCACGAACGACGACGAAGACGACGACGACGCGGACGGCGACGAAGACGACATGACGGGCACCGACGACGCCGGTGCCTTCGCCGACAAGCTCGCGCACGGCGCGCTCAAGAAAGCGCTCGCGGCGCTGACGCCCCGCATCGATCGCGTCACGGCGCGCGTCGCCGATCTCGCCAAGCGTCTCGAGCATCTGGAATCCCAGCCGATGCCCGGCGGACCGGTGCGGAGTTTCGTGACCGTCACCAAGGCGATGGACATGGCGCCGCGCGACGCAGCGTCTTTGTCGGCAGACCCGCTCGCCGATTTCCAGCGGCATCTGGAATCGCTGCCCGCCAACGCCCGCGCGCATCTCCTGACGAAGCTTGCCCTGCGCAATCCGGTGACGTCCTCGTAAGCGTGAATGCTTTCACGCGGGGCGAAACCGGGTTAGGCTTCAGGTCCCAGCGGATCACAGGTTGCCGTCGCATGGAACAAAAAATCGAACCCTTATCCGACGAGGACGCGCATCATGTCGAACGCCAGCGCACATGGGTCCGTGGCTACCCCCTCGAAGAACACGCGCGCCACAATTACGAGACCATAGAGGGAAAACTTCGGCTCCTTCAAAACATCCTTGACGCGGGCTGGATCGAGCCGACGGAAAAATGGATGCTGCAAAGTCTTGGCATTTGTTTGGGCGATGCTCTGGCGCAGAAGCTCGGACTTAATTGGATCGCGGTGGAGGACGATTTTGGACGTACTCCCTCTCTCGAAGTGCCCGGCTCAACACTCATTCTATTTCCGCTGACTGCCATCTCCAAAAGAATCGAGCGCGGCGAAAAGGTCGATGTCAGCGAGTTGTTTGACGGGTTTTGCGAAATGGTCGCCGAAAAGCGCTCGCAAGGCTATTGATCGGCGCCGCGCGACGGCGGCATCTCGTTTGAAGATCCTTTCGCGGCGTTCCAGCGGCATCTCGAGTCGTTGTCCGCCGCCGAACGCGCGCATCTGCTGACCAAACTCGCGCTCAGAAATCCGATCAGTCGTTGACATTTCTTAGTGCCAAGGACGCCAAGAAGCGCCAAGAACGCGAAGGTGTTTTCGCGCGTGATTACAGAAGCGCCGACGTCTCAAACGATCGCGCGCGTTAGCGCGGTGAAAATATTCACAGAGAGACGCGGAGGCGGTGAGATGTGCTCCCTGACTCACCGTCTCTCTGTGCAATCATTTTTGCACTTCGCGCGCGAGGCTCGTTGGCGTTCTTTGCGAAACCTTGGCGTCCTTGGCGCTGAATCATTTTTCTGTTTGCTCCCACCCCCATGAAAGGACTCGAAGCCATGAACATCACGGCGGAAACCATGACGCTGATGAAGGAGGCGCTGTCCTCCCGGCGTACCGATCTTGCCAAAGCCGTCACCACCTCGACGGGCCTGAACTTCTACGACCTCGTCGGCCCCGCGAAAAACCTCTATCCGACGGTGACCAAGCTCAGGAACATGACGCCGCGCGTCGGCCGTCCGTCGGGCTACGGCACCGCCGCGCACTGGAAACAGATCACCGCGCTCACCGGCTCCGGCTATGACGCGATGGGCTGGATCCCGGAAGGCCAGCGTTCGGGGACGATGTCGTACACCGAAGTCGACAAATCCGCCGCCTATGTCACGCTCGGCGAAGAAGACTATCTGACCTTCGAAGCGGAATCGGCGGCGGAGGGCTTCGAAGACCTCAACTCCACCGTGTCGCTGCGCCTGTTGCAGAAGACCATGCGCAAAGAAGAGACCGGTCTTCTCGCGGGCAATGCGAGCCTGGCGCTCGGCACGCCTTCGATCCCGACGCTGTCGTCGCCGACCGATGCGGGCTCCACGATTCCCGCCGCGACCTATTCGGTCATTGTCGTCGCGCTGTCGCCGGAAGGCTGGCTCAACTGCAAAGGCAATGCGGTGGCCGGCTTCATTCCGCAGAAATCCATCACCGGCATGGACGGCCAGACCTACACGCTGAACGGCGGCAACTCGAACCGCTCGCCGAACGCGACGCTTGCCGTCGCATCGGGTCACGGCCTCGCCGCCAGCGTCACGCCGGTCACCGGCGCGGTCGCGTACGCCTGGTTCGTCGGCGCGGCGGGCTCCGAAACGCTGCAGTCGATCACCACCGTCAACTGCGCCTATTTCAACGCGGCGCTGGCGACGGGCCGCCAGGCGGCGACCAGCGTCACCGCCGACAACTCCACCAATGCGGGTTTGGCGTTCGACGGCTTCCTCATCAACGCCTTCGAAGGCGGCACGGTGACGACGCTGCCGACGGGCACCAATGGCGCCGGTGTGCCGCTGACCGCCTCGGGCCGCGGCTCGATCGTCGAGATCGACACCATGCTGCAGGCGATGTGGGACAATTATCGCCTCGGCCCCACGGTGATCTTCGTCTCCTCGCAGGAGCAGAAGAACATCACCAACAAGGTGCTGTCGAATGCGTCAGGCCCCTTGCTGCGCTACGACGTGACGGCGACGCCCGGCGAGCCCTACGCGATCACCGCTGGCGGGCAGATCAAATACTACTACAACCCCTTCGACGGCGACGGCGTGACGATCCCGATCGTGCCCCATCCCGATCTCGTGCCGGGCACGCTCTTCGCCCATTGCGAGCGGCTGCCGGAATGGTACCAGTCGAACGAAGTGCCCAACGTCGCCGAAGTGATCACGCGGCGCGATTACTACCGCGTCGACTGGCCCTTGCGCACGCGCCGCCGCGAATACGGCATCTACGCGGAAGAGGTCCTGGCCGTCTACGCCCAGTTCGCGATGGGCATCATCACCAATATCGGGAACGGGTGAGGCGATTGCTCGACGGCGTGCCCGCCGCTACTCTCGGGAGAAAAGCGGCGGGGGCGGCGATGAAGGGCAGCGTCTTGGTGTGTCTGCTTGTGCTGGCGGGTTGGCCGGCAATGGCTGAGACGTCCTCCAATCCAAGCTGCGCTGAATTGATGGCCATGCGGGACGGGCCGGGCGGAATCGACGCTCTCAGCGGTCTCGCGGAAGACGGCATTGCGCCGTTGAACGATCGCCACGTGCTCGGGGCAGGGACCAACGTCAATCCCAATGTCATGAACCGAGACGACAAAGGGAGTTGGCTGGCGACCTATTGCTACTCCCATCCTGATGCAAAGTATCAGGACGCCGAACTGGCCTTGTACAAAAAAATGGCCGAGTTGGAGGGGCTGCCAACCCCATCAAAGCCCAGCGACGTGAACCTCCCATGTTCCGACATCAACACGCTTTACGAAAAGGATCCGAAACTCGCCGCAACTATTTTCGACGGCCTTGTCGTGCAGGGTATGCATTATTTCGACGACCATCACGTGCTTGGCGAGAGCGTGCATGTCGATTTCGCGGTGATGAAGCCGGCGGAGGAGGTCGGTTTTTTCCGCGCCTGGTGCGCGGCCAATCCGACGGAGCACATCGCCCAGGCGATGTACGCGCTTTATCGCCGTATGGCGGACCTGAGTGCGCCCGGAGCTGCCGCGGCGATACCGCCGCCGCCGCAAGGAACGCCGCCCGGTGCACCGCTGCCGATGCCGGCGCAGGGCCTTTTTCCCCCTTCGGGTAACGCGGCCATCACGGCGGCGATCAAAGAGGCTTCGGGGGAGCCGCTCGATGCGCTCGAGAAGAACATCGAACACATGCATCCTGCGGCGATGATCATCCTGGCCAAGCGGCTTGAAGAGGGCGGCCGGCACGACGATGCGCTGTTCTGGTTCGCGGAAGGCCAGATTCGCTGGATGACGTTCGTCATGCAGACGAGGGATCCGGCCGAACAGAACGCGTTCGAACGCATATCTTCCGGGGCTGGCGTCGAGATCAACAAATATCCGGCGCGCGATGCGGAGCGTTTGCGCGCCGCCATCGACAAGGCGCTCGCCTGGGACCAAAGCCACGCGGATGCGTACACGCCGCCGGGACCTGCGAAGGAGAATGCGCGAAAGCTGCTGGAAGATCTCAAGGCGCATGTGGTCGCGGAGCCGAACGAGCTGGCGCGCGAGAATCGCGAAGCGCAACAACAGGCGACCGCGTCATCCGACGATCCATATTCGGGTTCGGGCGGCGCGATGTTCGGGACGCCGCAGGAAATGGTGCCCGCTTACGACGAAGCGAAATATACGGGCTTCAGGATCGGCGTGACGACCAAGGCCGAAGTGGTGAAGGCGCTCGGCGCGCCGGAAGTCTGGTTCACCGACAAGGACGGCAGCACGACGCTCGACTATCCCGTCGCGATGACCAACAGCCCCATGGCGGCAATGGGCCTCGTGCGGCGCATGAGCGTCGGCTTCACGTTCGATGCGAAACGTGTCTTGACGAAAGTCGATCTGCCGAAGGATCAGTAGGAAACGCGCTCAGGAAGGCCCCACTTCGACGCTCCCGAGCGGCGAGAATGTCGGCTTCACGGTCATCAATTTGTGACCCGCACCGTACTGGTTCTTCTCGCGGATCCCAGTCCTGTGACGGTCGATCATTTTTGCGCAGCTGCCTGTGCGAAGGCCGCGATCAGCTGGTCGTCCGGAAAGAAGCCGGCCTTGTGAAGCTTCTCGAGCAGCGGTTCGAAATCGCGGCAGACAATTTTCTCGGGTGACCCGGCCAGCGCGTCGATTTCGGCGGCGATCTTTTCGATGTCGGCTTTGCGATTGTCGGTTTCTTCCGGCGAAAGCATCGCCGTGCCGTTGCGGACGAACATGTGGGCGTAGGCCCGCGCATAGTCCGCGATCACGCCGAGCGCATCGGCCGGCGTGACGATCAGCCGATAGCTCGTGCTGCGGCCGCGGCCCGGTTCCTTGACGAGGATGCTCCGCTGCACGAGATCGTCGATGTCGCGGGCAGCCGTATCCTGCGAGGTCCTGGTCAGCTTCGCCCATTTGGACGAGGTGAGCTTGCCCTCGAAGCCGTCGAGCAGACGATTGATGACGAGGCGCTGGCGTGCGTTGAGGCTCGCATCCGCATGGCGCTCCCAAAAACGCGCCTTGCGCAGCACATCGGCGAGAATGATTTCGGCGCCGTCGAAGGCGCGGTCGAGGCAGTCGAGGAACCAGCCGAGATGCGCGGTGATCTCGAGATCGCCTTTCTGCGCCTCTTCGAGATGATCGTAATACTTGCCGCGCTCTTTGCGGATCTGCGCCGAGATGCTGTAGAAGCGCTGCGCGCTTTTCTCGGAGCGCGCCAGCATCATGTCGGCGATGGCGCGCGCGATGCGGCCGTTGCCGTCCTCGAAAGGATGGATGGTGACGAACCAGAGATGCGCGATGGCCGCCTTGAGCACGGGATCGATGTCGTTGCCGCCGTCGATCCAGGCGAGGAACGCCGTCATCTCTTCGTCGACACGCGCGGCATCCGGCGCTTCGAAGTGAACGCGTTCGCGATCCGGCGGCCCCGAGACAACCTGCATGGCGCCGGCCTCTGCATCGCGCCAGCGTCCGACAGCGATTTTCTTGAGACCGCTCCACCCGGTGGGAAACAGCGCCGCGTGCCAGCCGAAGAGACGCGCGGCGGTCAACGGCATGTCGTAGTTCTGCGTGGCGTCGAGCATCATCTGCACGAAGCCTTCGACAGCGCGGTCGGCCGGCGTCAGCGCGCCGATGTCGATCCCAAGCCGGCGGGCAAGCGAGGAGCGCACCTGGTTCTGGTCGAGCTCTTCGCCTTCGATCTCGCTCGAACTGACGATCTCTTCGGTGAGCGTTTGCAGGGCCGCCTCGTCGCGGAGCTTGAGGCCGAAGCCTTCGAGCCGGCCGAGGAGGCGTCCCTGGCGGTGGCGGACAGCCGCCAGCCTGTCGGCGAGCGTCTGCTGGCTCCAGCGGAAATGGGGCCAGCCGGGCAGTTCGTGGATATAGGTCCCCATAATCTCCGCACCTCTTGCGGAGATTAGGGAACATATTCTCCGCAAAGGCAAGAATAATCTCCGCAGATTGTGCGGAGATTAACGAGATTTTTCTCCGCATTCCCCCGAATTCCGGGCTTTTCTGAGGTCCCCCATGCCCAAACTGATCGCCCCTCACGGCGCGAGCTGGCGCGGCCGCGCGCTTGCTCCCGGCGAAACGCTCGATGTCACCGATGCCGAAGCCTTTCATCTGGCGGCGCACGGCTTCCGGCAGGTGGAAGAGGACGCTCCGTCTACGGACGAGCGAGACTTCACCGGGACCGCGGACGTTCCGTCCGCATCCCGTACATCCGGCAGCGCCGATGCGGGCAAGATGTCCGCAGTCCCAGGGATGTCCGCAGCGGCGTTGCCGGAAGCGGCGGATGCGGGCGGGACGCCCGCGCTTCCAGTCGAGCTTCCCCGCAAGGATCTTCTCAAGCTCCTGAAAGGCCGCGGGCTTGGCAACCTGTTCGTGAAGCCGACGGAGGAATTGCGCGCGCTGGCGGCGATCGTGCTGGCCGGCGAGAAACTTGCGGAGGCCTACGATGGCCGCGACTGATCTGACCACGCTCGCCGATGTGAAATCCTGGCTGGGGCGTACCGATACGAATTCCGATGCGCTGCTCGCCTCGCTCGTCACGCGCGCCAGCCGCGCCATCTGTTCCTGGCTGCAGCGGCCGCTGCTGTTGCCGCACGGCGTGAGCGAAACCCATACCGGCACCGGCGGCAGCGTGCTTGTGCTGAAGGAATGGCCGGTGCTGTCGGTGTCGTCGGTCGTCGTCGACGGTCTCGCCATCCCACAGGCCGCGCGGCAATCGCCCGGCTGGGCGCTCGATGCGTGGAACGGCGTGCCGCCGGGCCGCATGCAGGCGCTGCGCCTGCGCGGCTATTTGTTCGGCGGTCCGGTCGAAGTGACGTACGAAGCCGGCTATCGCGTCACCGCCGAGCCGCATGTGGTGCTCGACGAGCAGGTGGAAGCGACTGCGCCCTATGGTCCGTGGGCGTCGGACGAAGGCGTGACCTACGCCAGCGGCACGGCGCTCATCGCCACCACGGGCAATCCGACCGCCGGACAATATGCGCTCGATTCCATCGCCGGCATCTACGATTTCAGCGCCGGCGATCTCGCCGCCACGGTTCTCTTCTCCTACGGCTTCGTGCCCTACGATCTGGCCGATGCCTGCATCGAGCTGGTGGCCGAGCGCTACCGCTATGCGCAGCGCATCGGCGAGAAATCGCATTCGCTGGGCGGCAACGAAACCGTCGCGTTCGATACGACGCGGTTCACGCCGCTGGTGATGCAGCTGCTGCAGCCTTACCGGAACATTCCGCCGCTATGAGCGCGATCGATATCGACACGACGGGCGCCGAGGCCGCACTCGACGCGCTCGCACCGGATGTCGCGGCAAAGGCGGGCGACGTCGTCGCGCGCAACGCCGCGGCGCTTCTCGCGGACGTTCAGGCGCGGGTGCCGGCGAAGCTCGCAGACAGCATGCGGCTGATGCTCGACACATCCGCGGCCGGCGCCACGGCCACGATCACCAGCGACGCACCGTTCGCACGCCTGCGCGAATATGGCGGCCGCATCGCCGTGCCGGAGATCGCGCCCGTCGCCGCCAAGGTTCTGGCCTTTCCCTATCGCGGGAAAATCGTCTTCGCCGCGCACGCCAGCGCGCATGAGATCGACATGCCGGCGCGTCCGTCGCTCGCACCGGCGCTGGACGAAAGGACGCCGCAGTTCATCGGCGACCTCGCGGCGGCGATATCGGAGATCGGATCATGACTCGCGAAGCCATCTATGCGGCGCTGTTCGCGCGCGTCAGCACTGCCGCCGATTTCGTCACCGCCACGCGGCGCGTGAAGGAATACGCCGAAGTCGACCAGGCAACGCAGCCGGCGATCCTGCAGGTGGAGCTGGGCGAGAAATGGGCCGAGCCGGGCACGCCGCCGCAGCCCGTCGTGTTGCGCGCGAAGCTCTTTCTCTATTGCGAGTCGAACGATCCCACGAGTCCCGTTGCGACGCAGATCAACAATCTGATCGATGCGGTCGTCGCCGCGCTCGCCCCGCCCGACATCGAAGAGCGCCAGACGCTCGGCGGCCTCGTCTACAACGCCGCGATCACCGGCGAGGTGACGATCGCGGAAGGCTTGTCGGGACAGTCCGAAGTGTCGATCCCGATCGAAATCATTCTGGGGTGAACGATCGGCCGACCACCCTCGACGCTCCTCCAGATTGAAGGCTTCACCGGGACCGCGGACATCTTGTCCGCGTGGTGCTGCATCTCCGCTGTGCGCGGACGTGACGTCCGCGGTCCCGGTGAAGCCTTCGCGCCTACGAGCAGCTCGCCGGATGGCGACACTGCTTATCCATTTCCATGAAAGGACCACACCATGCCCGCCCTCAACGGCAAGAAGATCTTCGGCGCCGGACGTTTTTTCGGCATCAACAATGTTGCAAGTCCAACGCCGGCGCGCTTCGCCGTGCCGCAGGACATGAGCGTCACCTTCAAGCGCGGCGTCAAATCGCTGTACGGCGAGAACCAGCTGGCAGAAGACGTCTCGGGCGGCGAGCTCGACGTCACCGGCAAGGTGTCTTACGCGACCTCGAACGCGCGCGTCATCGCCTCGCTGCTCTTCGGCGCGGCGACCACGACCGGCCAGACGCTGGAAGCCGACAACGAGCTCGGCACCATCGCGGGCGGCACCATCACGGTCGCCAACCACGCCGCCTGGACGACGGATCTCGGCGTCGTCAACGTGACCAGCGGCGCGCGCTATCAATGCGTGGCATCCGGCTCCGAGACGGCCGGCGTGTCCTATTCGGTGGCGGCCGGTGTCTATCGCTTCGCCAGCGGCGAGACGGGCACGACCTTCAAGATCTCCTATCTCTATGCGAATGCCGGCGCCGGCGAGATGGTCGCGCTTTCGAACCAGCCGCAAGGCAAGGTCTCGGATTTCGCGGCGGTCTATGTCTTTCCCTGGACCAATCCCGGCAACGCCGTCGAGCAGGACGTGCTGACACTCAATTCCTGCATCGCCTCCGACGCCGAGATCGCCACCAAGACCGGCGACTACGCCAAACCCTCCTTCGCCTTCACCGCCGCCTGCGACACCAACGGCAATCTCGGTACGTTCAGCTTCGCGGAAGCTTCCTAAAACGGGCGCCGTGCCGAAGCGTTCGCGACGTCGAATAGCGAGTCATGTCGGAGCGCGATCCCCGATCAAATCGGGGACCCGGCCGCATCGTCCTCTCAACCGACGCACATGCCGAAGGACAAGATGCGGGCGGGGACGCCCGCGCTCCGACATGACTTGCTCAACGCGCATGTTCTGTCCGTCCCCGCTATGCACTTTCGATACAGATGCTACCCATGACGCCGAATCTCGCCAGCGACCGCCGGCTCATCTTCACCAACTACGCCAACGGCGTTGACATCGAGGCGATGAAGGCGCCGTTCGGGCGCTCGGCGGCGGAGATCGAGCGGGAGATCTTTTTCGTGGCGCGGAAGATCAAGGAATACCGTTTCCGGCGCTGCGCCGACGGCTCGCCGCATGCGGCGCCGCCCGTCGCGTGCGACACGCTCCTCGACATCAGGCTCAACCGGCTGGCGCTGTTCGACACGCTTCGCAAGCTCGGCGATCACTATCTTTCGAGCGAGCTGTTGTTGCCGAAGATCGCGCTGCAGAAGGTCGACAGCGTCGGGGCGGTGCGCGACGTCGGACACCGGATGCGGTTTGCGTAAAAAAAGATTTACCACAGAGGCACAGAGACACAGAGTCCACTTGTCTCCGAGGCTGTTCGTCATCTCCGGAAAGCTTCTTGCGCGCGTTCTACCGAGGTTGCGAAACCGGTGAGGAGGAACGCGCGCGCAGACAGACTTCGACACGGCGAGCTCAATCCTCAGAGAAGCCTCTGTGTCTCTGCGCCTCTGTGGTGAATCTTTTTGGGACCCGCAATGACCGACCCGGCAGACCATCACCCCGATACGCCCACCGTAACCCTCGCCGGACGGCGATGGCCGGTGCCGGAGCTCGCCATCCGCCAGCTGCGCGTCGTGCGCCGGCCGCTGATCGATCTGACCGACCAGATCGCGGCGACCGGGACGGAGACGACCGGCGAGCGCGTGATGAAGCTTTCGACGGCGCAGTACGAACAGATGGTCGAGATCGTCTATCAGGGCCTTTCGCGCGCTCATCCGAAGCTTTCCCGCGAAGAATTCCTCGATCTTGCGGCGACCGACATGGAGATCTTCCAGGCGTTCCTCGTCGTGCGCCGCCAGTCCGGCCTTTTCGTGACCACACCGCAAGACGAGGCGCGACCTGTGGGGGAAGCCGAAGCGGAGCCGAGCCCGACTGGGACGGAATAGTCGTCAAGACCACGCGCTATTTCGGCGCTACGCCCGATTATTGGGACAACGCGCTGACGCTCCGCCTTCATCTCGCGCACGAAACCGAGCTGGCGCGGCGCCCGCCGGTCGAAGCGTTCCTTGCCGCCTGGTTCGAAGCGCAAGGGTGGTGGCATCCGCCGCGCGCGCCCGATGAAGCCGCGGCCGAAGACATGCCGAAATCCGATCTCCCCGAATACGAGCTCTGATCATGGCCGATCCCAAAATCCAAATCAGCATCGGCGCGGTCGTCGATGCGTCGCTTCTGGCCTCGACCGGAAAAGCCAAGGACCAGATCGACCGGATCGCCGACGCACAGGAAAGGGCCTCGAGCGCCGTCGCGGATGCGTTCGCGAAGCAGACCGATGCGCAGACGAAGGAAGGACAGAAGCAGGTCGACGGCTGGAAAAAAGTCTGCGGCGAGATCCTCAGCGCGGAGGGCCAGCTGGTCGCGGATATTTTCTCCAAGCGGCAGAGTCTCGCCGTCGATCTCGAGAAGATCGGACTGCGGCTCGCCGAAAGCGAAGTCGCCAACGCGCTGAAGACGCTGACCGCGCACGAGATGGCCAATCTCGGCATGCTGACGTCGGACAAGGCGACGGCGCAGGAGGGCCTTCTCTACAAGCTCGGCGTCTGGCTCGCCGAACAGGCGGCATTCACCGCCTCGGAAGCCGCCAAGACCGCGGCGGCGATCGGCGGCGCGGCGGCGCGCCAGGGCGTCGAAAGCGCCGCCAAATCGATGAGCCTCGCGGAGCAGGCCGCCAGCAAAGCGCAAGTGATCGCCAGCGATGCCGACCAGGCGGCGTCCGGCGCCTATTCGTCGGCGTCGCAGATTCCCTATGTCGGCTGGCTGATCGCGCCGGCGGCAGCGGCGACGGCGGCGGCGGCCGTGATGGCCTATGCCGAAGGCGGGCAGCTGCGCGTCGCGAGCGCCGAGCAGCCGACCATGCTGCACAAGGACGAGATGGTGTGGCCGGGATGGGCCGCGCATGGCGCGCGCGCCATGCTGGCGAGCTTTTCAGCCGGTGACTTCAACGTGCCGAAGGGCGGCGACACCTTCCATCGCTCGCAGTCCGACGTGACGACGCATCACTGGAATTACGCGCCGACCATTCACGGCGTCGCCGAACGCGACGTGATGGACGAGCTTCGCAACAACGCGGCCGAATTCGCGTCCTTCGTGCGCGGCCTGTCGCGCGGCGGCAGCATGCGGTTTGGATAGCGCCGCTTCCGCACGGCAGCGACTAACGCGTGGCGTTCCTGCAAAGATACTGCAAACGGTTCGCCTCGTTGCCGATATAAGCCGTGCCGTGATCGACATCGTCCGCGGGAACCCAGACAAAGCTGCGGTAGCCGTTGTAGCGATCGAACCCGGTTCTTGCGCCGACCTGGCCGCAAACGGCCTGCGGTGTGCGGATGGAAGCGTCCGGCCGATAGGCGGCGACGTGGCGGAATTCGGCGGCATCCGGATCCTGCAATCGTCCCGAAACCGCAAGCTCCGCGTTGTAGACGGCGACATCGGCGGACGAAACGGATTCCGCGGCGGCGACGGTGGAAGAAGCAACCAACAAGATTATTCCAAGCGTTCGCATGGCCAACCCCTCTGAATGCTTGGATTGGAATGATACTCGACAGAGCTTAGTTGCCGGTTAATGCGCGTCCGCCGGCAACTTTGTGTCTTCGCGTCTTTGCGGTGACTGTTCATGACGACATTGCCGATCTATCCGGACAAGACGCTGCTCAAGGGCCTCGGCTTTTCGAGCCGATGGTCGCCGGAGTTCTTCAATCTGGCGACGGAAACGACGGCGACGGGCGCCGATATCGATCTGGCGCTGGCGCAATATCCGCTGCACACCTTCGAGCTGACCTACAATTTCCTCCGGAGCTGGCGCGCACCAGCCAATGCGAGCCTCGAATTCAGGACGCTGATGGGCTTCTGGCTGATGCTGGGCGGCACGGCGGGACGATTCCTGTTCAAGAACCCCGACGATTGTTTCGTGGCCGCGCAGCTGATCGGCACCGGCGACGGCGTCACGACGACGTTCGGCCCCATCGTGCGCAACTTCGGCGCCAACGGCTATGTCGCAAGCGAACCGGTCGGGCAGATCGACACGACGCAGACTGTGATCGTGCGCTTGGGCAATAGCGTGCAGCCGGCATCGACCTATGCGCTCAACACGACGACACCGCTCAATCAGACGATCACGTTTGCCGCAGCACCGACAGCCGGAACGCCGGTCTATCTGGACTTCGCCTATTTCTATTATTGCAAGTTCGCGGAGAACGCGAACACCTTCGAGAAAGTCGCCGACCGTCTCTGGATGCTGCAGAAGATCAGCATCAAATCCTGCCGGCCGGGCGCGTGAGAAAGGATTCACCGCCGAGAGGCAAAGGCGCAGAGATGGCGAGGTTGCGTGGTTTCCGCCTGTAGCACCGCACCGGCGTCCGCTTCACAGCGTTAAAGGTTGTCAAAATGTCGATCCTCCGTCCCGCATCGCCGGCATTGATCGCGGCGCTCGAAGGCGGCGTGCCGCTTTGGGCCGCCGATCTTTTTCAGTTCACGACAATCGAAGGCGTAAATTTCTTCTGGTCGACATGGGACGGCGCCAACGGCCTCGTCTATGGCGGGCAGACTTACGTCTCGCAGGCGCCATGGCTTCAGCGCTCCAAATGGGGCCTGACCAATACGATGGAAGTGCCGTCGCTGGAGATCATCCTGCGTGCCGGCAACGGCGAATTCGGCGGCGCGGCGCAGATCAAGACGCAGATCCATAACGGTCTCTTCGACGGCGCGAGCGTGCTTCTGTCCCGCGCCTTCATGACGACGCCCGGCTCTTTGGCGGCCTTGGGCGCAATCGCGTTGTTCGGCGGTGTGGTGGCGGGGATCACTATCGCCGGCGCGAAAGTGACCATCACGGCCAAAGGCAAGAACAACCTGCTCGACCAGAACGCGCCCAGGAACATCTATCAGATCGGCTGCAGCCATAATTTCTGCGACGCGAACTGCACGCTGAACGCAGCGAGCTTCACGGCGGGCTACACCGCCGGCTCCGGCGCGACGGCGGCGTTCATTCCGTGGTCAGGCACGGCGCCCGCCAATGCGGCGCTCTATGCCAACGGCGTGATCGTATTCACGAGCGGGGCTTGCGCCGGTCAGACGCGCACGATCATGAACGGCGACTCGTCGGGCCTCAATCTCGCCTATCCGCTCTATGAAGTGCCGGCCGCAGGCGACGCCTTCACCGCGCAGCAGGGCTGCGACAAGACGCTCGCCACCTGCCAGAACGTCTACAACAACCTCCAGCACCGCCGCGCCTACGACTTCGTGCCGCCGCCGGATACGGCGTATTAGAAAATTGAACCACAGAGGCAGTGAGACAGTGAGATTACGAGTCTGCTCCTGGCGCGGGTGTGCATCTTGTAGAGGTTTTGTTGCGCGCGAAGCGCGCCGTCTATTTGCGAAGAGCGAGCCCAGATCTCGTAGGCATGCTCGTTATCTCACTGTCTCACTGCCTCACTGCCTCTGTGGTGAATCTTCTTATGATCGAAATCACAGGCAACACCGTCACCGTGGACGCGCCGTTCGGCCGCGAGAAAT
>DATKON010000088.1:0-23412 GCA_035524575.1 Rhizomicrobium sp. | reverse complement strand
CAAGACGACATTGGCATCGCCGCGCGCGAAGCCCGCAACGCCGCCCTGGCCTTCGCCTTTGATGGTGCAATGGCGTGGCGGATCCAGATCGGAAAGCGCGATGTTTGCGTTGAACGTCGCTTTGACGGGACCGATCTTCAGCACGGCTGCAGCGCTGAAATGCGTGTCGTCGGTTTTGTCCATGCGCTCGCAACCGGGGATGCACTGACGCAAAACCTGTGGATTGTTAAGGGCGTCCCACACCTTTTGCGGCGGTGCAGGGATCAGATAGCGGCCTTTGAACTCCATAGGACTGGGTCTCTCACGCTGGAAAGAATTTTGAAACAGAGACTTAGTGCATCACAGCAGAACGAAGTAATCGCGCGTACTGTTTGCGCGCAATTTGCTTCCCCCCAGGTTACTCGTGTGTTAACCTTATTTTTACTGTCGAGTATTTTCGGGACATTAGGGGATGGAAACAAGCGTTTTGGACCTGGGAGGTCCCGGTGCTCCCGCCGCCTTCGAAGTGGCAGGGCTCATCAAATGGTTTGATATCTCCAAGGGATACGGCTTCATAAAGCCCGCCGGCGGCTCGCAGGGCGACATCCTGCTGCACCAGACATGCGTGCGCCAGTCCGGCTTCAAAGCGGCCTACGAGGGTGCCAAGGTCGTCTGCGAGGCGGTGCAGGGTCCCAAGGGGCTGCAGGCAAAGCGGCTCCTGTCGCTGGACAATTCCACAGCCTCGCCGCAGGCGGCCACGCTTCAGCGCACGGCACGCTACCTCGCAGAACCGCGCGGACCGGCTTTCGAAGCCACGGTCAAATGGTTCAACCGGGGCAAAGGCTATGGCTTCGTCTCGCGCGGGCCGGACACGCCGGACATTTTCGTCCATATGGAGACGCTGAGACGCTGCGGCATCCGCGAATTGCGGCAGGGCCAGAAGGTCAGCGTGCGGGCCGGAGACGGGCCGAAGGGCGAGCTGGCCGCCGAGATCACCGTTCTCGAAGCCTGAGACGTTTCGCGACCAAGAAGCGCTTGGCCCGAACGATCGATGCCGGGCACACTCTTGGGCGGCAATGCCCTCTGATGTGACCTCCATGTCCAAATCGCTGGCCGCTTTGGCTGCATCGTTCTGGCTCGTGCTCGGCTCCGCGTCGCTGGCCGAGGACAAGGCGCTGCCGACGACGACCATCGTCATCGACACCGATCACGGACCGCATGCTTTCCGCGTCGAGATCGCGGCGGATCCGGCCTCGCAGGAGAGGGGGCTGATGTTCCGCAAGGCGATGGCGCCGGATGCCGGCATGATTTTCGAGTTTCCTCGGCCGGCGATGGAATATTTCTGGATGAAGAACACCATCCTGCCGCTCGACATCATCTTCATTCGCGCCAACGGTACGATCTCGTCGATCGCACCTGACGCGGTGCCGTATTCGACCACGACGATTCCGTCGATGGAGCCGGTACGCGCCGTTCTCGAACTCAACGGCGGCCGAGCCGCGCAGCTCGGCATCGAACCCGATCAGGTCGTGCATCACGCGTTTTTCGGAAATGCGCTGGCGAACCAGCCGCGCTAACTGACGTCAGGAAATGCGAACAAGTCTCAGCCACAGCCGCACAGCGTCGACGTCCGGCACGGTTTGCGGCGGCCCATAGTTGCGACTCTGAGGCTCGGGTCCCGCCCGAGCAGCATGTTCGTCTGCCGGACGCGACGGCAGCTGATTTGCTTCGGGACGCCTCTTTGAACTCGACACGCAGACCTCGGCGTTTACCCCCCGCCGTGACTTCAGATGAACGCGGTGCTCAGCACCAATGCGCAGCTGGCGACGCCGAACAGCAGGCCGATGCCCGCGATCTCGCTCCAGGACCTCATCCGCTTGATGCGGTGTCCCCACGGCGTGTCCTGCATGGCCCGCGACTGCATGCGCGGGAAGATGAAATCGTCGCGGCAGTAGTCGGCATGTGCCCCGATCACGATCCCGTTCGCGAGCCCTCGGGGTTGCTCGGCAACCTCGACTGATACGATTTCTTCCGGCTCGAACTCCGGGACACGCCGAATCGCTAGTGCTGGCATGACACCAATCGCTTTCCTCGCTCCGAGGAAAAACGTTTGCACTATCGTTTGGTTTCCAAGGGGATGGGCGACGGAACCCGTCAGAGTTGCCCGGACGCAACGCCGCACGCGCGTTCCGCGAGGAGCATTGTCCTCTCAATTGTCAGGCAAATAACGTTTCGACAGGGCATGATAGACGCCTTCATGGCAAACAAGCCGCGAGGCAGCATTGGCGATCCAAGCCGACGCCATTAACGGAACCAGCATCCCGTGGTTCCCGGTCATCTCTTCGACGATCACGAACGCCGTGATCGGTGCCTGCACGACACCGGTAAAATAGGAAACCATACCGAGCAAAACCACCGCTCCGGTGGCTCCTTTCGGGAAAAATCCGGCGATATCCGCACCAATCCCGGCGCCTACCGACAGCGACGGTGAAAATATGCCACCAGGCAATCCGGCGATGGAGGACAGCGTCGTCGCGAGCAATTTCAGCGGCGCGTAAAAGTAGGAGACATTCCCGGCACCATGCAGCGCGTCGCGCGCCTGAATGTAACCGGTGCCGTAAGCAGCGCCTCCCGAGAGATATCCACAGACTGCGACACCAATGCCACACACGATGGCAAATAATACTGGGCGCTTTTGGACCCATGTCTTCGCAATTTGCGGCAATTGCGTCGGCACAGCGATCAGCGCCCGACTGAACAGCCCGCCGGCAAGGCCGCCGATAGCGCCGCAAACCGGAACCGCCAGCCAGTCCACGGCCCGCAATGTCGCAGTCGTCGAGCCGAAATAGGTGTAGTTGCCGACCAGCGCGAGCGAGGTGAACCCCGCCAGGATGATCGTGCCGAAAACGAGGCCGCTGGTCCGCATCTCGAACGATCGTCCCATCTCTTCGATGGCGAACACGATGCCGGCGATGGGCGTGTTGAAGGCGGCGGCGACGCCGGCAGCTGCGCCGGCGAGAATGAGACCGGGCTGGCGGTTGGGTGAAAGCCTTCCGATCGCGAACATGACCGATGCGCCGACCTGCACGGTCGGACCTTCGCGGCCGATCGAAGCGCCGACGAGGAGGCCGAGCAGCGTCATCAGGATCTTGCCGATGCCGGTCCTCAAACCGACGAGGCGTTCGCGCGCCTCGGGCGATTCCAGTTGGCGCGACGCGATGGCCTGCGGAATGCCGGAGCCCTGGGTGTTCTGGAAGAAGCGGTTGGTAAGGTAGACCGCAAGGCCGAAGCCGAGCGGCGTGACGACTAGCCCGGCATATTCGAAGCGTCCGAGCAAATGCCGGAAAAGCTGCTGCGCATAATCCGACGCGGCGGCGAGGCCGATCGCGGCCAGACCGACGACCAGTCCGCCGACCACGAAGATGATGCGGCGCTGCCAGCGGCGCGTGAGCACGCGCAAGGTCCGCAACTGCCTGACGCTCGGGGAGGAAATCATACCGCGAGCTATTACGCCGCGAAGTCGCCCGGCGAAAGATGGGCTCCCGCGTCGCGGTGAAGCGGGTTGACGGGCCGGGCAGGTCCCGCCATTTTCCGCCCGCGGCGACGGATGCGTCGTCGCGACCTGTTCAATCGGGGCGTGGCGCAGCCTGGTAGCGCATCTGCTTTGGGAGCAGAGGGTCGCGTGTTCGAATCACGCCGCCCCGACCACCCTCCGATGAGGGACCTGCGGAGAGAGAATTATGCGCGCGCGCATTTTCGAGCCGGCCAAGTCGGCGATGCAATCGGGCAAGGCGCTCACCAAGAGATGGCTGCTCGAGTTTGAACCGGAAACGCCGCTCGAAATCGATCCGTTGATGGGCTGGACGAGCTCTTCGGATATGCGCCGGCAAGTGCAGCTCCAGTTCGACACGGCCGACGAAGCCGTCGCCTATTGCAAGGCGCACAACATCCCCTATCAGGTGTTCGAGCCGCATCGTCCGATTGCGCGCCCGAAATCCTATGCGGAGAATTTTCGCTTCGACCGCAAGGAGCCGTGGTCGCACTGAGTCAGAAACCGGAAGCCGGAAATCGGAAGCCGGAATGACTCGCTGCGACGCCGAGTTCATCTGACTTCAGATTTCTGATATCTGATTTCTGGTCGGCAAAGCTGACCCCGTAGCTCAACCGGATAGAGCACCTGCCTTCTAAGCAGGGGGTTGCGTGTTCGAGTCACGCCGGGGTCGCCAATAACGAAATCCTCGCAAACGAAAACGCCCGCGCGATCGGACGATCACGCGAGCGTCTTTGGTCCCCGAGCCCAGGCTTACTGGCAATGCGTCGCCTGGTTTTCGGCGCCGCCGGTTTCGTCCGGATTGGGACCGCCTGCCGGATGCGGCGCTCCGCCTCCGGAGCAGTGGCCGTGACCGCCCGGTGGCGTGAAGGATTTCGCATCGAAGCCCATGGTGCCGCCGTCGGAGATCGCGGTGAAGTGATCCGCCGGCTTGCCCTGAAGTGGACCGTCGACCTCGATCATCTGGCCGGACGACGACTTCAGGATGAGCATCTGCCCCTTCTTAAGGTTGACTGGCTTGTTGAGGTCGAACGTGCTGTGCGCAGCGATATTGATGCCGCTGGCTTCGACGACGGTATAGGCCTGCTTGACAGGCTTCGCCGCTTTGGCCGCGGGCTTGTTGGCAGCGTGCGTCACGGCGCGGGCAGCCGTCGTCGTGGCCGATGTCGAAGTCGCGCCGGCGGTATCGGTCGCCGTAGCCGCATCGTCGATCACCGCGGCTCCGTCGCCCGTCGCCGCCGGATCGCTCGTCGTCGCGGGCCCGGCCATGCTCGCCCCCGCGAGCAATGACACGGCCATGGCGCCCATTACGCGCCGCCCCCAAAGGGAATGGGAAAAAGGATAATTTCGCATCTCGGTCAGCAAGTCCCCGTTCTCGCTCCGCGAGTGCGAAGCAGGTTTCGAATTCAATTTAAGTAGGTCGCGCCCCCATTTACAATGAACTAGATCACAGCCTGATCGCCGGCGCACATCGAACTTTTTGAATCCTGTCGTATACAAGACCGGTAGGGTACGGCCGCCGGCCGAGAGTTGGGGACCATGTCGAAAGGCGCATTGCCGAAAAAGCCGCCGGGTGAGGCATCTCGTTGGTACCATGAATTTCTGCGCCACGATGTGGGCTACTGGATTACCGCGGCGGTGATCCTGGCGGTCTCGACCTGGCTCGGCCCTTCGATCGAGGGCATCTTCAACTTCAACGGCGTGCGCAACTGGCTTTTCCAGCATCTCGCGCAAAGCGTCACAAATCCCGACGTCGCCCGCAGCGTGAAGCTCGTCTTCATCAACGACGACGAGTTCTGGTTCGGAAGCCTGCATCACCGGACGCCGACCGACCGCGTCTATCTTTCGAAAGTCGTCAGCGCGCTCGACCAAGCTGGCGCGCGTATCATCGCGCTCGATTTCGATCTGCGCGTGCCCGATCCCGACGCCAATGTGACACCGGGCGATTACCAGGACATTGATCCCTACAAACCCTATCGCGACGAAACCGATCAGCTCGTGCGCGTCATCGATAACGTGGCCAAGCGGCGCAAGATCGTGCTGGTCAAAACCTTCGGCTATGGCGACGACGGCGGCTATCGCTTCGAAGGCGACGCCTTTCAGGCCTACGGCATCTGCAACGGACTGAACCGCGACGGCAGCTGGAAGAATCCCGGCACCAAGGAATTTCCGCTGACGCCTCAGGCGCAGAAGAACATTTTCTGCGGCTACATCGCGCTGATGTCGGACAAGCGGCTGGTGCCGCCGCCGATCAAGATTTCGGGGGAGAAGGGCAAGCTCGATTCCTTCCCCTTCGCGATCGTGCGCGCAAACGATCCGGCGCATCCGCCGAGCCTGCAGAACCGCGATTACTACAGCACCTACATCACCGACAAAGTCGCCGACAATCCCAACGTCACGCTGTCGGCGGGAGACCTGATCCGCGATCCGAGGACCGCCAGCAAAGTCGTCAAGGGCGCGCCGGTGATCATCGGCGCGGGCTGGCACCTTCATTCCTATGGACGCGGGCTTCTGGTCGACATCCACGACACGCCCATCGGCGCCATCAACGGCTCGCTCATTCACGAGAACATGGCCGAAGCCCTGATGAGCAACCGCATCTATCCCGCGCTGCCGGCGCCCTATCTCGGGGGGCTGGAGATCGCGGCGGGTATGCTCGCGGCGCTCGTTTTTGCCGGCATCGTGGCGTTATGGGCTCGAATCCTCGCAGTGATCGTCGCGATCCTCGTCCTCTTCGGCGTCCAGTGGCTGACGCTGCAGCTGTTCGGCACCTTCCTCGATGCGTTCGTGCCGGTCTTCGCGCTGGGGCTGCACGCCATCGCCGGCGTGGTGTCGGAAGCGGGCGGCGGCGAAGGCAAAGGTTCGACCGCCGCAGATGCGAAGGCCGCGCGCCTCGCGTGGGTGCGTTTCCTGCGATATCCCTACAAGCCGGAAAGGGGCCGCGCGCCCGAAGAGGCGGAAGAACCCATCGACAGCGTAGCGGCCGAGGACTAGGGCTGTTTCGCCAGCCGGCTCGCGCGCACGCCGTAGAGAAAATACACCGTGATCCCAATCAGGTTCGAGTAGAGGAAAAACCGGTGGGTGATGTCGCGCAGGCCCACGATGAAGAGATAGGTGCAGCCCGCGATGCAGAGCGGCGCCAGCACCCATGCGAGCGGCATGCGGAACGATCGCGCGCGGTTGGGCTCGCGGATCCTCAAGATCAGCACGCAGAGCGAGACGGCGACGAAGGCGGTCAGCGTGCCGGCATTGGCGAGTTCGGCGATGTGCGAAATGTCGAAGGTACCCGCGAACGCGGCCGCGACGATGCCTGTGATCGTGGTCATGATCGCCGGCGTGCCGCGCGTCTTGTGCACGGCGGCCAGACTGCGCGGGATGAGCCCGTCGCGCGCCATCACGAAGAAGATGCGGCTCTGCCCGTAGAGCAGCACAAGGATCACGGAGGGCAGCGCGATCACGGCGGCGAGTGCGATGATCTCGCCGGCCAGCGGATAGTTGAGGCCGTTGAGGACATAGACGAGCGGCGCGGCGGTCTTGGCGATCACCGTGTAGGACGCAGCGCCCAGCGCGGCCGCGGCCACGACGATGTAGATGACCGTACAGGCGGCCATCGAGCCGATGATGCCGATGGTAAGATCGCGGCCCGGGTTCTTGGTTTCTTCGGCGGCCGTCGATACGGCATCGAATCCCCAGAAGGCGAAGAAGATGATCGCCGCTGCCGCGAGCACGCCGCGTTTCGTGCCGTCGGGATCGGTCTGTGCTCCAAGCCCGAAGGGAAGGAAGGGATGGAAATGCGAGATATCGAAGCGCTGTGACGCCAGCACCACGAAGAGGACGAGCGCGGAGATCTTGATGGCGACCAGCACGAGGTTGACGGTCGCGCTCTCGCGGGTGCCGATGACGAGAAGCGCGGTCACGGCCAGCGTGACGAGGACGGCGGGCAGGTTGACGAGGCCGCGCATCCCCGTCGCGGGATCGGTGGTCGCGAGGCCGTAGAGAAACTGGGACGGCACGTGCCCGTGCAGGAATTCGGCGATGTGCGCCGACCAGCCGACGGCGACCGCCGCCGAGCCGACGGTGTACTCGAGCACAAGACTCCAGCCGATGATCCAGGCGAGAAATTCGCCCAGCACGGCGTAAGAGTAGGTATAGGCGCTGCCGGCGGTGGGGATCATGGTCGCCATCTCGGCATAGGAGAGCGCGGCGCAGCTGCAGAGGACGCCGCACAGGAGGAATGAGAGAATCACGCCCGGGCCGGCCAGGCCCGCGCCGACTCCTGTCAGCGTGTAGATGCCGGTCCCCACGATGGCGCCGACTCCCATGGCCACCAGATGGGGCCAGGACAATGTGGCTTTCAGCCTGTGGGTTGCGTCCTGATGGGTAATCGCGTCTAGCGGCTTGCGCCGGGTGAGAAAGCTCATACTGCCCCCTGTCGGATGAAATCGACGTTAGAGGAAACCCGCCCGCCCGGGAAACCCCATTCTGCCTCTTGCGCCGCCCTTCAACTTCGGGACCATGATCGCAGTTCGAAGAGGGGATTTGCGCGATGCGTCGTTGGGTTTTGGGTTGCGCGGCCGTGCTCGCGGTTGCAGCGACGCCAGTTGGAGCTGCGGACAATTCGGCGGACGCCAGGTTCAAGGCGATCTACACGCGCGAATGGACGTGGCGCGAGCAGCAGTTCGCCGGTGAGGACACGGAAAGCCGCCGCAAGATGCCCGACCATCTGCCGAAGGTGGATCCGTCCACGCAGGCGATGCGGCTCAGCTACTGGCAGGCGGTGATGAAGGAGCTCGACGCGATCAAGCCGTCGCAGCTGTCGCAACCGGTTGAGGTCGACTACGCCGTCTACAAGCCGCAGATCCAGGTCCTCATCAACGATCAGATCTATCGCGACTACGAAATGCCGGCGAATTCCGATTCGTCGTTCTGGTCCGGCATCGCCGGCGTCGGACAGCGCAAGCTGAAGACCGCCGAGGACTATCACCACTACATTTCGTTCCTCGACGACATTCCGCGTTATTTCCGCGAGCAGACGGCCAATATGAAGGCGGGCCTCGCACGCGGCTTCACGCCGCCGAAAGTGACGATGCTGGGACACGAGAAATCCGTGTCGGTCACCAGCGACGTCACCGATCCCGAGAAGAGCTCGTTCTACGAGCCGTTCAAGAAGATGCCGGACACGATCTCGGCGGAAGACCAGGAAAAGCTGCGCGCCGAGGCGAAGAAGGCGATTGCGGACGACGTGCTGCCCGCTTATCGGCAGCTGTTCGTCTTCGTGCGCGACGAATACATTCCCAAATGCCGCACGACGCTGGCCGCCGACGATCTGCCGAACGGCAAGGCCTACTACCAATCGAAGATCAAAGAATTCACGACGCTCGACATGACGCCGGAGGCGATCCATTCGCTTGGCCTCTCCGAAGTCGCCGACATCCATCAGCACATGCTCGATGTGATGCATCAGACGGGCTTCCAGGGCGACTTCCCGGCGTTCCTGCACTACCTGCGCACGGATCCGAAGTTCTATGCCAAGACGCCGGAAGAACTTCTGAAGGATGCGGCGTGGATCGCGAAGAAATTCGACGGCGTCGCGTCGCAATATTTCGGCTATCTGCCGCGCCAGCGTTTCGCCATCAAGCCGGTGCCGGCCGATATCGCGCCGTTCTACACATCGGGCCGCGGCGGACCCGGCGTCTATCTCGTCAACACCTATGATCTGCCGTCGCGGCCGCTCTACAATCTGACGGCGCTGACGCTGCATGAATCCGCGCCCGGTCATGCGATGCAAATTCCCATCGCGATGGAGCACAAGGACCAGCCGGCATTCCGCCGCGAAGTATATATCTCCGCCTACGGCGAAGGCTGGGCCGTCTATTCGGAGAAACTGGGCGTCGAGATGAACATGTACGAGACGCCCTACGACATGTTCGGCATGTGGACCTATCAGGCGTGGCGTGCGTGCCGTTTGGTCGTCGACACCGGCATCCATTCGCAGGGCTGGACGCGCGAGCAGGCGCAGAAATATCTGCACGACAACACCGCGCTTACCGATCACGAGATCGAAACCGAAGTCGATCGTTACATCAGCTGGCCGGGGCAGGCGCTCAGCTACTATCTCGGCGCACGCGACATCTGGCAGAACCGCGCGCGGGCGGAGAAGGCCTTGGGTCCGAAATTCAACATCCGCGCCTTCCACGACGCGGTGCTCGAACTCGGCTCCGTGCCGCTGCCGGTTCTCGATCAGCGCATCGACCGCTTCATCGCCGACGGCGGCAAGGGGCCCTATCCCGATATGGAGTGACGCTTACGCCTGCCGGTTCAGGTGCGTGAAAAGGCGGTACGCCCACCAGGCGAGCGCCGCGCAGAGGAACATCGTGGTGAGCAGGGTCCAAAGCCCGGCGTCGAAGCCGCTCCAGTCGGCGATGATCTGGCGCAGGTGGAAGACCGCGAGCAGCGCGAAGATCATCCCCGTGATGGCGAGATAGGCCCGCATATCATCCCCCTTTCGCGTCGATGCCGAACTGTATTCGGGTAAACCCAAAATTGTCATCCCCGCGAAAGCGGGGACCCAGAGAGCGTGGACCTCTGCATTTTACGTTCTCCTGGGTTCCCGCTTGCGCGGGAATGACATGCTTTTTGAGTATCCCGAAACTTCGAAGCTTTACCGGCCTTTGAATTCCGGCGTGCGCTTTTCGAAGAACGCCTTGACGCCTTCGCGCACATCCTCGCTCGGATTGGCGATCATCACCGCAAGCGCCGCGTCGTTCAGCGAATGATCGAGCGTCGCATCGAGGCCGTGCCGCATCATGCTCTTGGCGAGCCGTACCGCGAGCGGCGCCTTGGCCGCGATGGCACGGGCGAAATCGAGCGTGCGCGCCTTCAGCTCCGCGGCCGGGACGACTTCGGTCACGAGGCCGAGCTTCAACGCTTCCGCCGCCGGATAGACCTCGTGCAGCAGCGTCATCTTCAGCGCCCGATCGAGCCCCATCGCGCGCGGAAAGAACCAGGCGCCGCCTTCGTCCGGCAGCAGGCCGAAGCGTCCCGACGTGTCGCCGAGCTTCGCGGTGTCCGCGGCGATACGGAAATCGCAGGCCAGCGCCAGCGTCAGGCCGCCCGCAACGGCCGCACCGTTGATCATGGCGATGACGGGCTTGTCGATCCGGTGCAGCGTCGCGTTCACGCGTTGCATGCCGATGCGCATCTCCTGCGCGAAGCCCATTTGCCGGTCGTGGTAGTCGGGACGATCTTTTTCAGCGCCGCTCACATCGCCGCCGGAGCAGAAACCGCGGCCGGCGCCTGTCATGATCAGACAGCGCAGCGCATCGTCGTCCACATAGCGTGCAAAGGCGTCGACGAGCTCATTGCACATGCGGCCGGTGTAGGCGTTCATCTGGGCTGGCCGGTTCAGTGTGATCTGCGCGATGTGCTTTTCCGGCGTCTCGAACAGGATGTCACGATAGTCGCTCATGGTGTTCCTCCCGTCTGTCAATATTGACCTCAAAGGTGCGGCCTGTACAAAGCCGCCCGCGGAATTCCGGCGGGACCACTTTGAAGATCGTTGGCGGCAGGTGGTCGAACTGGTCGGGCCGGGTGACGTGCAAGCCCCGCCAGGTCGTGGCGCCGCGGGACGAGGTGGAACTCGCGGCCGCCATCCGGCAGGGCCATGGGCCTATCCGGGTCCCCGGGACCGGCCATTCCTTCACGCCGATCAACGCCACCGACGGCACGGTTATCGATCTCGCGGCCTTCACGGGCGTGCGGGGCGCCGATCCGGCCCGCGAGACCGCCACGATCGCCGCCGCGACCCCGCTGTGGGACGCGGGTCCGGCACTCTGCTCGCTGGGCTTCGCCTTCAAGAACCAGGGCGACATCGACCGGCAGACATTGGGCGGCGTCGTGTCGACCGGCACGCACGGGACGGGGCCGACGCTGGGCTCCTTCTCGGCCGACGTCGCCGGCTTCCAGCTGATGCTGGCGACCGGCGAGGTGATCGACTGCACGCCGGCCGAGAATGCCGACATCTTCGCGGCCGGACGGCTGTCGCTCGGCCTCTTCGGCGTCCTGACCGAGATCACCATGCAGGTGCGCCCCGCCTACAAGCTGGTCGAAAAGCAGTTCCTGATGTCGTCGGAAGAGGTGCTAAAGGAGCTTGACCGCCTTGTCGCCACCAACCGGCATTTCGAGTTCTTCTGGTTTCCCTATGCGGACAACGTCGTCTGCAAGACGCTGAATGAGACGACGGCGGACGCGCCGGCGCCGCGCGGCTCCGACGAGATGTTCAGACGCGGCGAGAAGACGAGCTGGGACGCGCGCGTCTTTGCCGGCATGGGCGCCATCCTTCCCTATGCGCCCTTTCTGCTGAAACCGACCCATCGTCTCTTCTCGGATTTCATGCAGGGCCCGGAGCGCGTGCGCTGGAGCCACGAGGCGTTTCCGAGTCCGCGCGTCGTGCGCTTCAACGAGATGGAATACGCCGTTCCGTACAGCCGCGCGAAGGACTGTCTCTGCGAACTGGTCGAGCTGATCCGCAAGAAGCGAATCAATACGGGCTTCCCGCTCGAATTCCGCACGGTCGCCGCGGACGATGTCTGGATGAGCCCGTTCTACGGCCGCGCCAGCGCCACGATCGCCGTGCACCAGTTTCACCGCGTCGACCCGTCGGTGCTGTTTTCAGCCTGCGAAGCGGTTTTCCGGACTTACGACGGCCGTCCGCATTGGGGGAAGATGCATACGCGGACGGCGAAAGAGCTGGAAACGCTTTACCCGAAATATGGCGAATTTCTGGCGACGCGGCGCAGACTAGACCCTACGAATAAGTTCTTGAATGCTTACTTGCGTGATATATTTGCATAGCGCATTGCTGGAGCGTTCAAGATGCGTCACTCGCGTATCTTCGCACTGTGCATCGGAATCGGCGCGGTCATCGTTGCGTGGCTCGCCGATCAGAACACGTCGCTCGCGCTGTTCATGGGCGCCGCGATCGGCGCCGCCGTGGCGGTGATGATCGTCGCCTTCCCACTCGATCTCAGCTACCGCGAACCTCTGCGCGGCAAGCGCACGGTGCATGTCGTCATGACCCCGCCGGAGAGCGGCAAGCGGTAATTGCTCACCGCAAATCCTCCCCCGCGCGGAGCGTGGGGGAGGGGGACCGCGCAGCGGTGGAGGGGGCCGACATTGGCACAGTGTGCGGCGATGCCCCCTCCGTCTCGCTACGCTCGACACCTCCCCCACGCTTCGCGCGGGGGAGGATTGGCGTTTTCTCCGTCTCCCGAAGTGCGTCGGTCTACTGTCCCAGCTTCCGGTAAAAGCAGCTGCGGTTGCCCGTGTGGCACGCCGCGCCCGTCTGTTCGACCTTGAACAGCAGCGCGTCGCCGTCGCAGTCGATGTAAGCCTCGACGAGCTTTTGCGTGTGGCCGGAGGTGGCGCCTTTGCGCCAGAGCTCCTGGCGTGAGCGCGACCAGTAGGTGACGTCGCCGGTGTCGAGCGTCAGCCTGAGCGCTTCGCGGTTCATCCAGGCAAGCATCAGGATCTCGTTCGTGCGGTGATCCTGCGCGATCGCGGCTACAAGGCCGTCGGCGTCGAACGAAACGCCTGCGAGAAATTCCTCGCGGGAGATCGTCTCGCTCATGAGGCGCGCCGCATATGTTCGAAGCCCTGCGCCAGATCGGCGATGAGGTCGTCCGCGTTCTCGAGGCCCGCGTGGAAGCGGATGAGGGGACCGTCTGCGTGGAACGGCGCGGCCGTGCGATGCGTGTGCGAGGTGACGACGAGGCTTTCATAGCCGCCCCAGGAGAATCCCATGCCGAACAGCTCGAGGCTGCCCATGAAAGCGGCCAGCGCCCGATGCGACACCGGCTTCAGCACGACGCCCAGAAGTCCCGTCGCGCCGGTGAAATCGCGCTTCCATAATGCGTGGCCGGGATCCTTCTCCAGCGCCGGATAAAGCACGCGTTCGACCTCGGGGCGCGCCGAAAGCCATTCGGCCAGCTTGAGACCATTCTCGTAGTGCTGCTTCAGCCTAAGCGGCATCGTGCGCAAACCACGCAGCGCGAGGAAGCAGTCGTCGCCGCTGGAGCAAAGCCCGAGTTCGTCATGCGCCGCCGCGAGCCGCGCTTCGTGTGAAGCATTGGCGGAGACATAGCCCATCATCAGGTCGGCGTGGCCACCGACATATTTCGTCGCCGCCATGATCGACAGATCGACGCCGTGCGCATGCGCGTTGAAATAGAGCGGCGTTGCCCAGGTGTTGTCGAGCAGGACGCTGGCGCCCTTGGCATGCGCGATGCGCGCGATCGCGGGAATGTCCTGCACTTCGAAAGTCAGCGAGCCGGGGCTCTCGCAGAAGACGGCCTTGGTGTTCGGCTT
Source organism: Rhizomicrobium sp. (assembly GCA_035524575.1). Lineage (GTDB taxonomy): Bacteria > Pseudomonadota > Alphaproteobacteria > Micropepsales > Micropepsaceae > Rhizomicrobium. Next base: position 9,518 of record DATKON010000088.1, on the reverse strand, counting down.
GAACAGCGCCTCGATGCCGCCGCCGATCAGGGGATCGTAATAGGTCGTCTCGACCCCGAAGCGCTTCAGGAACTTGTCGCAGAAGATGCGTGTCGGGCCATAGCAGGAATCGACCATCAGGAGATGATCGCTGGCGCGGCAGACGGCGAGGATCGCCGTGGCGATGGCATTGGCGCCGGAGGGACAGAGCACGGTACGCGCGCCGCCTTCGAGCGCGTTCACCGCTTCTTCCAGGCTCTTCGACGACGGCGTGCCGCGGCGGCCATAGGTGAACGGCGCATCCCGAGCCTCCATCTTCTCCAGCGTCGGATAGAGGATGGTCGAGGCGCGATAGACCGGTGTGTTCACGACGCCGAAATGCTCAGCGCTCATATGTCCGGCGTGAACCGCCGTCGTCTCGGTTTTCTGTTTTTCCTTCGCCATGGCTCTCGTCCTCGCAAGTCCGCCTTATCGGTCCCGCGGCGGGCGGTGACAAGGCCGGCGCATGTCGGGTCCGCTATTCCTCGTGGGGCAGAGCGTGCGGCAACGGACCGTTCTCCTTGTGCAGGGTGCTCTTCAGCGGAAAGTTGAAGAGCCAGAAGATCACCCCGGCGACCGCTCCCACTGCGGCGCACAGCAGGAAGAACGAGGACTTCGACATGCTCGAATAGTAGCTGCCGATATAGCCCTGAAGCAGATTGCCGAAGAAGTTGGTCATGAACCAGAAGCCCATCATCATGGAGAGCACTTGGGCGGGCGCCACGCGCGCCGTCAGCGCAAGGCCGATGGGCGAGAAGTAAAGCTCTCCCATCGTGATCACGGCGAAGTAGAAGAACAGCCAGAGCCAGAAGATCTGGCCGGCGCCGCTGAAATACATCGCCGCCGCCATGATGACGTAGGACAGCGCCAGCATGAAATTGCCGAGCGCCATCTTGGTAAGCACGCTCGGCTCCTTGCCGCGCTTGGACTGCCACCCCCAGAAGCCGACGACCAGCGGCGTGAACGCCACGATCATCGCGGGGTTGAACGCCTGGAACCAGGCCGCCGGAATCTGCCAGTTGATGAGGCCCGGAATTAGATGCTTGTCGGTCAGGTCCTGCGCGAAGAGGCTGATCGTATTGCCCTGCTGCTCGTAGGCGGCCCAGAAAAGGCTGCCGGGAATAACGAGCAGGACAAGCGCGATGACCGCCTTCCAATCTTCGCCCGTCAGCGGCTTTTTCTCCGTGACCTGCGCCTTGATCCTGCCGATGCGGTCGGCGGGAAGCGTGCGCAGTGCCGACAGGTAGACGATCAACGCGACGATCAGGCCGATGCCGGCCGCGCCGTATCCCCAGTGATAGCCGTAGGCGTCGCCCAGCGAGCCGCAGACCAGCGGCGAGAACGTCGCGCCGACATTGATCCCGACATAGAAGATCGAGTAGGCGCGATCGATGCGGCTGTCGCCGGCCTTGTAGAGATTGCCGACCTGCGTCGAGATGTTCGGCTTGAAGAAGCCGTTGCCGGTGATGATCAGCAGCAGTCCGATGAGGAATGTCGATGGCAGCATCAGCGCGAACTCGCCGAGAGCCATGATGATGCCGCCGATGATCACGCTGTAGCGCTGGCCGATCCAGCGGTCCGCGATCATGCCGCCGAAGACAGGAGTGAGATACACGAAAGCGGTGTAGGTGCCGTAGATGTTCGACGAAAGGGGCTGCAGCGCCAAGGGATGTCCGGCGTTGAAGACGAGCTCCAGCCCGCGCTTGAGCGCGTGGTAGCCGATCATCGTATCCACGGTCGGATGGAGCAGCAGATAGTTGACGAGCGAATAGACGAGGATCGCGCGCATTCCATAGTAGGAAAAGCGCTCCCACATCTCGGTCGAAAACAGGAAAGTCAGCCCGCGCGGGTGGCCGAACAGCGTCGCCTCTTTGGGCGCGGCTGCGTCCATCGTCGTCATCCCCCAATACTCCACTATCTTTTGTGACGGCCGCGAGCATGCCTTGGGCTTGCGGGGAAGGGAATGGGCCTCCCCCCGCGTCCTTTACGGCATCTCGATGTAGCGGTCCTCGCGGGCGTAAGGCACGAAGCCCATCCGTTGGTAGAGTGGGAGCGCTCTGGGGTGGTCAAGCGTGCAGGTGTTCACCAGCAACTTGGTGATCGGCTTCAGCCAGGCATTGATCGTCGTATGGTAAAGGAAGAAGTAGCTGAGGCGGCGGCCGACATAGTCGGGCAGGAGGCCGAAATAGGCGAGCTGGCCGATGCTCTCGAGGCGGAAGTCGAGCTCGGCCATGCCCGCCGGGCATCCGTCCGCATACATCACGAAAAGCTCGACCAGCGGATCGTTCAGAATCTCGGCGAGCGTCGCATCGCTCGTCTTCTTGCGGTCGACCCATTTGTATTCGCCGCCTACCGTATCGTAGAGATAGCGATAGAAGTGCACGGGCGGCTTTTCCGCCTTGAGGATTGCGATCTTGCCCTTCGGCTGCGGCGGCGGCAGCGCCGACGGCTTCTGATGCATCTCGAGGAAGGTGACAACCGTCGGCACGCGCACCGGCTTCGACGGCGTCGTGTTTTTCGTCTTGCGTCCGATCATGAGGTCTCGACGGTCGCGTCGTTGCGCGCGCCCCATTCCGCCCAGGAGCCGTCATACAGCGCGATCTTCTCCGCCCCGGCGACGTTGAGCGCAAGCATCTCGATCGCGGCGGTGATGCCGGAGCCGCAGGTGGTGGCCAGAGGCTTCGTGAGATCGATGCCGCGTGCTGCGAAAATCCTCCTGAGCGCTTCGGGCGATTTCAACGTGCCGTCCTCTTCGGTCAGCTCCGTATAAGGAACATTCACGCTGCCGGGGATGTGACCCGGACGCACGCCCGGGCGCGGCTCTTTTTCGCGGCCGGCGAAGCGGCTGGCGCTGCGCGCATCGACGATCTGTTCGCTGCGATTTCTCTGTGACGCCAGCATCTGCTCGAAATCGCGGATGATCGCGAAATTCGCCCGCGGCGTGAAATGGCGCGAGAACGGCGCGGGGACCAGATCGTCGATGGGACGGCCTTCGCGCTTCCATTTGGGAAAGCCGCCATCGAGCACGACGACGTCCTCGTGGCCCATAGCGCGCAGCATCCACCAGGCGCGCGGCGCGGAGTAGAGGCCGGCGCCGTCATAGGCGACGATCAGATTGCCGTCGCCCAGACCAAGATTGCGCATGCGGCTGGCGAATTTCGGCGCCGGCGCCAGCATATGCGGCAGCTCGTTCTTCTCGTCGGAAAGATCGTCGATATCGAAGAAGATCGCGCCCGGAATATGCGCCGCGCGATACTCCGCCTTGGCGTCGCGGCCAGCCTGCGGCAGATACCAAGATGCATCGACCACGCGAACATCCGGCGCCATGAGATGGGCGGCGAGCCATTCGGTGGAGACAATGGGTGAGAGCGGTTTCATCGGACGAACGGAAGCTCCCGTTGAGGATGGGCTTCGGCCAGCCAGTGCGGCACCGGCAGATTCTTGCTGCGCAGGAATTCGGGATTGAAGAGCTTGGACTGGTAGCGCGTTCCGTAATCGGCGAGGATGGTGACGATCGTGTGTCCGGGTCCCAGATCCTTCGCCAGACGGATTGCGCCCGCAACATTGACGCCGGTCGAGCCGCCCATGCAAAGGCCTTCATGCTCGAGCAGATCGAACACGATCGGCAGCATTTCCTCGTCCGAAATCTGATAGGCGTCGTCGATGGGTGCATCTTCGAGATTGGCGGTCACGCGGTTCTGTCCGATGCCTTCGGTTATCGAACTGCCCTCGAAGGTTAGGGTTCCGTGTTTGACCCAGCTATAGACCGCGGCGCCCATCGGATCGGCGGCGGCGATTCGGATTTTCGGGTTGCGCTCCTTGAGCGCGATCGCAACACCCGAGAGCGTGCCGCCGGTGCCGACCGCGCAGGTAAAGCCGTCGATCTTTCCGTTGGTCTGCTGCCAGATCTCAGGGCCTGTGGAGTCGATATGCGCCTGGCGGTTGGCGAGATTGTCGAACTGGTTGGCCCAGATCGCGCCGTTGGGCTCGCTTCGATTGAGCTGCTCGGCAAGACGGCCGGAAAACTTTTGATAGTTGTTGGGATCGCGATAGGGCACCGCCGGCACTTCGATCAGCTCCGCGCCCAGGAGGCGCAGCGCGTCCTTCTTTTCCTGACTCTGTGTGTCGGGAATGACGATGACGGTGCGAAAACCGAGCGCATTGCCCACCACGGCGAGACCGATACCTGTATTTCCTGCCGTGCCTTCGACGATGACGCCGCCGGGTTTCAGCGTGCCGCGTTTCAAGGCATCGCGCACGATCCACAGCGCGGCGCGATCCTTTACCGATTGACCGGGATTCATGAACTCGGCCTTGCCGTAGATTTCGCAGCCGGTCAATTCGGACGCGTGTCTGAGGCGAATGAGGGGCGTGTTCCCTATCGCGGCCAGCGCGTCTTGCTTGATGTCCATCAGGTCATAGAAGGGTATCGTTCACTGCCGAACCTAATGGTCGACCCGGTCCGCTTCAAGCGAGGCGCGGCCTAACGTTGCGCTGCAGCGCAAGAGAGAACTGCGGCACATAAACCCGCCGTCCGGGGATCGCCGACGAGTTCCGGGCCCATCTGATTGCAGACATACCCGATGGCCACGTCCGCATCCGGATCGGCGCAGCCGAACGATCCGCCCCATCCCGAATGACCGAAGGCGCCGGGATTGGGTCCGTAGATGCCCGGCACGTTGAGCGCGACGCCCATGCCCCAGGAATCCTTGAAGCCGAGAAACAAGTCCGCACGGTTTTGTGTGGCTGGCGTCGTCATGCGCTGGCGCGTTTCGGGCGACAACAGGCGCACGCCTTCGCATCCGGAGATGAGCGCGGCGTAGAAGCGCGCAAGGCCCATGGCGTTCGCCTGTCCATTCGCGGCCGGAATTTCCGCCGCGCGCCAGACGCGCAAATTCGTACTCGCCGGATCCTGCTGCGGATTGGAAAGCGCCATCAGCGCGGGCTCGGGAAGCGGCGGCGGCGGCGCCATGTGCTGAGGCGGGATCATTTCGGCAGCCCGATGATCGTGCTGCGCGGGCAGGCTTACAAAGATATCGGCGTCGAGCAGCTTCGCGATGTCTTCCGCGACGAAACGCGCGAAGGATTTGCGCGACACGCGGCGCACGATTTCGCCGGCGAGCCAACCATAGGTCATGGCGTGGTAGGACGTCGCCGTACCCGGTATCCAGACCGGCTTCTGTCGCGCGAGCTTGGCGACACAACCGTCCCAGTTGCATTGATCGAGCACGCTTGTCGGCTCGACGAAGCCCGGCAAACCCGCCTGATGCGACAGAAGCTGCGCGACCGTCACGTCCTCTTTGCCGGCCTGCGCGAAATCGGGCCACACCGAGGCGACCTTGTCGTCGTAGCTGAGGAGCCCGCGATCGACGAGCAGCGCCACCGCGACCGCCGTGACGGCTTTGGTGCTCGACCAGATATTGGCCAGGGTGTCGTGCGACCAGGCTTTCGTGCGCGCGCTGTCCTTGAAACCGCCCCAGAGATCGACGACCGGCTGCCCGCGATGAAAGGCTGCGAAGGAGGCGCCGACTTCCTGATAGTCGCCTTGGCGCGCGAAGTTGGCCGCGAACGCGTCTTTCGCCGCTTCGAAACCCGGCGCCACCCATCCTTCGATCGTGTAGTTCATCGCTTGCGCAGGCCCCTGATGAAGATCGCGACGATCTCTTGCGCCAGGACGGATCCCGCGCGCGGATCGCCCGAACGAAACCATTTCGGCAGCCATTCGAACGCGCCGGCGCCCAATTGCGCCATGGCGTCGAAATCGAGGGGGCGGAAGCTGCCGTCGGCCAATCCCTGATCGCCGAAGGCACGAAAACGTTTCTGGAGCGCGCGCGAACGCCGCGTCACATCGCGCTTGACGGCTGCGGGGAGGGCGGCCGCGCCCGCCATCTGGATCAACGGCGACAGCTCGCGCGCATGCGCCTGGACGTTGAGATAGGTGCCGATCAGGCCGCGCTCGAGGCCGTTGCGGCCGTAGAGCTCGCAAGCATCCGCAAAGCGCTCGTACAGGAGGAAGCCGCGCCGGTAGCAGCGGGCGACGAGATCGGTCTTGTTGTCGAGATAGTGATAGAGCGTGCCTTTGGTGGCGCCGAGTGCGGCCATCACATCGTCGAGCGAGGTGCCGTCGATGCCCCTGGTGTTGAAGAGGCGCGACGCCGTCATCAGCATCTGCTCGATCTTGGCGGCGGCGAGGCTCTCGCGATCGAAGGCCTGCGGCGGCGGCGCAAAAAACGACTCGATGGCGACCGGCGGCACGAATTCGTAATCCGGGTCGGCCGCCTGGCCGTTCACGATCAGTGCGCATGCGGCCTCGACGGTGCGGGCACGGAACGTCGAATCGGTGCCCTCGACCCAGTCGACCGACAACGGGATCCAGGTGACCAGACCGATAATGGTCTGCGCCGCGATTTCGTCGTCGCAAGCCCTGATGCTGCCGTCCTCGATGCCCTCGCGGATCAGGGCGCGCAGCGCTTCGACATTCCTGTGATGCGCGGCCGCAATCTGCGCTTTCCTGGGGCCGTCGAAATAGTCGAGCTCGCTGAGCGCGGCCGTCGGCGCACGGTTGGGATCGAGCGAAAGCCGCAGGAAAACAAGAAGTTTGTCCAATCCTTTGGCACGCCACCTTAACGCGGTGTCGAGATCGGCGCGCATCGTGCTGCAGGTCTGCGCGTAGCATTGAGCGGCCAGCGTGTCGCGATCCTTGACGTAGTAGTAAACCGCGGCGCGCGTCAGACCCATCGCCTTGGCGATGCGCGCAATCGAAGCGCCGGCGATGCCGCGGGCGTTGAATTCCTGCGCTGCAGCCTCGATGAGACGCAGCTCCTTCGAGGCGCCTTCCTGCGCCTGAGCGCGTCCCGATCCGGCACCCGGCATCAGCATCCGATCAGAGTCTCTTCCTTCGCCCGTCACACGATCACGAAAACATACCCGCGTGTCAAATCGGTTGACAAGTGACTTCGTCGTGTAGTTACGATTGCATACTTGAGTGTCAAATCGGCCCGAGCGAGAGCCGAGCGAAGGGGAGGTTGCCGTGACTGTTTGCCTGCCGCGGAGCGGAGGGCTCCGCACGCTGCTTCTTGCCTGTTCGGCGTTGTCCGCGCTGAGCCTTCCGGCCGCCGCCCAGGATGCCGGTCCCACCATCGAGACGGTCACCGTCACGGCGCAGAAGCGGGTGGAGAACATCCTCGACGTGCCGATCAATGTGACGGCGGTCTCTTCGGAAGAAATCCGCGAGGCGCGCATCCAGACCTCGACCGACCTGATGATGGTCGTGCCCAGCCTCGACGTGAAGGACAATATCGCGGGCGCGCAGCAGATCGTCACCATCCGGGGCGTCGGCCTCGACGATTTCTCGTCGACCAACAATTCGACGGTCGGCATCTATGTCGACGACATCTATCTGTCGTCCTTCGCGGAACAGGATTTCAACTTCTTCGATCTCGACCACATCGAAGTTCTGAAAGGCCCGCAGGCCACGCTCTACGGCCGCAATGCCACGGCCGGCGCCATCAACATCATCTCGGCAAAGCCGCAATTCGGCGATCTGTTCGGCAACATCTCGGCCGGCTACGGCAATTACCAGGACTTCCAGGGCGACGTCGCGATCAACGTGCCCGTCACCGACAATTTCGCGCTGCGCTTCGCCGGCGAAACCATCCAGCAGGGCCGTGGCTACTGGTTCAGCCGCACGCTCGACACCGATCTCGGCCGGCAGGACATCTATCTCGGCCGGGCGCAGGCGCTGTGGGATCCGACACCGTCGATCTCGGTCCTGCTCAAACTCGAAGGCGAGCACAATCATTCTGAGATCGGCGTCGGCAAATTCTTCGGCACGATTTCGACCGCGGCCGGCGAACCCTGTCCGGATTTCAGCCACCCCGGCCATTGCGTCGACGTCCACGGTTACACCGACACGTCGTCCGATCCGTTCCAGGGCGACTGGAATCATCCCGCGCCTTATGACATCGACCGCTGGAACGCGACGCTCCACGTCAGCGACGATCTCGGCTGGGCGACGCTGACGTCGGTGAGCGGCTATATCGGCTTTCGCCGTGGCTTCTATATCGACGCCGACGCGACGCCCTTTGTCGATTCCGAATTCGACCAGAACGACAAGGTCAATCAGTTCAGCCAGGAATTGCGCCTCGACGGCACGACGGCCGGCGGCGTCACCTGGCTCGTCGGCGCGGATTACGCCTGGGATCGCGTGCAGAGCTACACGCCCGGCTCCTTGGTCGATCTCTTCGGTCTCGACACCGTCATCGCGTCGAACCAGACGACGCATTACGCGGCCACCTTCGCGCAGGTCGACTGGCCTTTGTTCGACCATGTGACGCTGTCTTCGGGCGTGCGGCTCGCTTACGAAGACAAGCACTATGTCGGCGGCTCGAACTTCTTCGTCTCCGGCACGACCATCCCGTTCGCGCCGTTCGACACCTTCCTGAGCGACACGATCGTCGATCGCAGCATCGACTTCCGGGAGACTCTCGACTGGAAGCCGAGGGACGGCATGCTCGTCTACGCGACGGTTTCGCGCGGCACGAAGAGCGGCGGCTTTTTCAACGGTATCAGCACCAACGATGCGGCGCTGACGCCATACAAGCCCGAAACGCTCACGGATTACGAAGTCGGCGTAAAATCGAGCCTCTTCGGCGACACGCTGCTCGAGGATGCGAGCGCTTTCTATTACGACTATCACGACCTGCAGGCGCAAACCTTCACCAATGTCGGCGCCGTCTCGCTCATCAAGCTGTCGAACATCCAGACGGCAAATGTTTACGGCCTTGATCTTGGTCTGACCTGGGTGCCCCTGGATGGCCTGTCCCTGCGCGGCGGTCTGGGGCTTCTGCACACGCATCTCGGCAGCTTCCCTTATGCGACAGCCGGCGGTCCCTTCACCGAGCCGGCCGGCAACAAGCTGCCCGATGCGCCCGATACGTCCTTCAACGGCACGGCGCGCTACGAGCACGCGGTGCTCGGCGGCGCCTATATCGGCGCGGTCCAGTTCCAGGGCACCTATGCATCGGAGAATTTCAAGGAAGCGCTCAACACGCCCTATCTCTTCACGAAATCGAACTGGGTGTTCGACGGCCGCGTCTCGCTGTCGACGGAGGACAAGAGCTGGGAGCTCGCCGGCTGGATCCGCAACATGTTCAACGAAGAGCATGTGGTGCAGGCGACCGACGACGGCACCAGCGACGGCTATCGCATCTTCAACGCGCCGCGCACCTACGGCGTCACGCTGACTTACGCCTTCAAATAGCAGGCAACAAAAAGGGGACCGCGCCGGACGGTCCCCTTTCTGTCATCGACGCGGGGGGCGAACGGGTCAGATTCGCGTCGGATGCGCGTGATGCGGTGCGAGCGTCGCTTTCGCCTGGATGACGTTCGACGCGCCCGTCGGCTGGGCTTCGGATGGCGCTGCATTGCCGGCGCAATCCCCGGAAGTGCTCGACACAGTCTGCAGGTGCCCGCCGGCTTCAGGCTCCATCATGCGCACG
>DATKON010000087.1:0-23977 GCA_035524575.1 Rhizomicrobium sp. | reverse complement strand
CTTGGCTACAACGCCATGGCGTCGAACACCAACACCACGGCGACCGGCAGCGGAGCGAACGCGAGCGGTCTCAACGCCTCTGCTTATGGCGATGGCGCCACCGCGAGCGGGGATCACAGCACCGCGACCGGCGAAAACGCCCAAGCTACGGGTACCGGCAGCTCCGCTTACGGACTGAATTCGACTGCAAGCGGAATGGGAAGCACGGCGACTGGCGACGGCTCGACAGCTTCGGGCGATTTTTCGATTGCCGCCGGTTATCACGCGACTGCGAGCGGCCCGGGTTCGACCGCGACCGGGCTTATGAGCACAGCCAGCGGGTCCGGCAGCACCGCGACAGGTGAAGGCGCCAGCGCCGTCGGCGCCTTCAGCATCGCGTCGGGCTTCGGAGCGGTTTCGGGCGGCACGAACAGTTCTGCTTATGGCCCGGGCTCTGTCGCAGGCGGCGATTCTTCGACGGCCGTCGGTGTGAACAGCTCAGCCACCGGTACGGCTTCGGTGGCGGTGGGTGACGGCGCAACGGCCAGCAAGACCGGCGCCATCGCAGTTGGTCTGAACGCGAGTTCGACAGGCATCAACGCCATCGCAATTGGCCAGGGAGCATCGGCCACCGGATCTGTCGCTCTAGGTTCGAATGCTTCGGCCTCGAATGGTGGCGCCGCCCTTGGCGACAACGCGGTTGCGACCGCGAAAAACTTCGCAACAGCGGTCGGTCCGTCATCCGCAGCGGTCGGTGACAGCTCGTTTGCCGGCGCGTTCGGGGCGCTTGCGAGCGGCCAGGGCTCAGTTGCCATCGGCGAAAGCTCGACGGCTTCGGGTGCGCAAGCTGTGGCCATGGGCAGAAATGCTCTCGCGTCCGGATCCACATCTGTCGCGCTCGGCGTCAATGCTGCCGCAACGGCCTCCAACTCGATCGCGCTCGGCGCCGGCTCGGTGGCTTCCGAACCGAATACGGTCTCGGTCGGCTCGGATGCGCCCGGTGAGCAGCGCCGAATAACGAACGTGGCGGCCGGCCATGAGCAATACGATGCCGTCAACTACGGTCAGTTCACGGGTGCCATTGCGGCAACTGCGGCGGCGCCGTCGGTTGTGACGCCGTCGCAGCCCGGAAAGACCGCCTTCTCGGCCAACACGGCCTATTACGAGGGCACGATGGGCGTCGGTGTCGGAATTGCACATCGCTTGAACATCATGCCGTCGGCCACACTCAACGCGACCGTCTCGGAAGCGCAGGGCAACCAGTGGGTGGCCCGAGCCGGCTTTTCGTTCGAGTTCTAGCGGGAAGGCGGACGTATCTTGAGGGGGCGCTAACGTAGGCGACCAGGGCAAATCGCGATAAAACGGCGTCCGAAAGACATTTTCGGGGCTGATCGCGATGGGATTCCTCAGAAGCATCTACATGTCGAACTGGACTCCGTGGGTGCTGAGCTGGGTCCTGGTCGTCGTGCTGCTTTGTGCGCTGACCGGTCGGTTTTCGCCGAGCGACGAACTCGCTTACGCCAACGCTTCAGCGCGGCTGGCGGCCGCAGACCGTTCGCAACCGCTGCATATGCGCCTCGAAGCGCAATTCCCCGGGCCGCTGAAGGACACCACGATCGAACGGTGGCGCGATCCGGTCGACGGCTCCATCTGCTATATCTATCTGCCGATCGCTGTCGCACACGGCGAGGGCCCCAACGGGCTGGTGCAATACGGCGCCGCGAATATCGGTTCCATCAGCTGCTTCTCCGCGCGCACGTTGCCGTAAGATTGCGGCACCAAGGCTTTTGACCTAGATTTCCTGCATCCTTCTTGGGGGAGGAACAATGCGCAAGGCAATCGCGCCGGCTGCATATCTTGGTCTCTTGCCGGCCTTTGCTTTCGCTGCAGGCGGCGGCCCGGCTCCGACCGGCCCGGCACTGCAGAAATGAGCGGCAGGCTCATTGCGGCCGTAAGCCGGCGTTCTGATCCGGCTCCGGCGGTTTTCCGTAATCCCCTAGGCTAAATTGGGGCACCGCGAAGGAGATGAAACTCATCCCGCAGACGCTGGTCAAAGACCATTGGTACCGTACGCTTTCCGAGCTCGACTGTGGATCGCTGGAATTCGTGGACCCCGATGGCGACGTCTTCAAACACATGGGCAGCCGGCCCGGACCTTCCGCGCGCTTCCAGATCCATGACTGGTCGGTCGTCCAGCGCGCCGCCGCGCGCGGCGATATCGGGCTCGGCGAGGATTATATCGCCGGCGGCTGGGACACCGATGACCTCGAGGCACTGATCACCTATTTCCTCGTCAATTTCGATCAACTTGAGGGCTATGCGAACGGCAATATCCTCAACCGCTTCCTGTTCGTGCTGCTGAACACGATGGTCCGGCGCAACAGCATGAGCGGCAGCCGGCGCAACATCGAGGCGCATTACGACGTCGGCAACGACTTCTATGCCCTGTGGCTCGACGAGACGATGACCTACTCGTCAGCGCTCTATCGCGGCAGGAACGAAAACCTTTCCGACGCGCAGCGCAACAAATACGGCCGAATCCTTTCGAAGCTCGAACGAGAGCGCGGTGAGATCCTCGAGATCGGTTGCGGCTGGGGCGGCTTCGCTGAACAGGCGGCCGATCAGGGCCATCACGTCACGGGCGTTACCATATCGCCGTCGCAACATGCTTTCGCGAGCCGGCGTCTCGCCAATCGCGCGGAAATCCGCCTCGACGATTACAGGAATATAGGTGGACGATTCGGTTCGATAGTCTCGATCGAGATGTTCGAAGCGGTAGGCGAACGCTACTGGCCACAATATTTCAGCGTGGTTGCCGAACGCCTGAAAGAAGGTGGCCGCGCAGTGGTTCAGACGATACTGATCCGTGACGAGCTGTTCAGCGCCTATCGCCGCCGCAGCGACTTCATCCGCCACTATGTGTTTCCGGGTGGCATGCTGCCGTCGCTCGCGCGCTTCAAGGACGAAGCCGCGAAAGCGGGCCTCAAGGCTGTCGATGTGTTTTCGTTCGGCCAGGATTACGCGCGCACGCTGCGCGAGTGGTCGGTCAGGATGCAAGAACGCGAAAAGGACATTCTTGCGCAGGGCCGCAGTCGCCAGTTCCTGCGCAACTGGCAATTCTATCTCGGCATGTGCGCGGCCGCGTTCGCGGTCGGTCGCACCGACGTCGCACAGATCGAGCTAGTGCGCGCCTGATCCTTTATGAGGTCTTGGCGCGGCAAGGGCTGCGCTTCGAGATGACGCGCTAATGCGAGACGAAGGCTTCCGGCGGATCGGGCTTGCGATAATTTTGCACACCCTTCAGAAAAAGCTTCACCGCTTGATAGTGGATCAGAGCCACTACCTTGATCGTCTGGAATGGATAGAGGATTGCTGTTTGCACAAGCCCCGATGCGGTCGCGGTTCTGGGCTTGCCGCGCATCGACGTCGCAAGAATGACGCCCTCTTCGTCCATTAGATCAATCTGCACGCCGATGCGGTCTGCATCATAGTCGAAGCGGAAGCGATAGGAGCCTTTGACTTCCATAAAGGGCGACACATGGAAGATCTTCCGTACGACGAGACGCGAGGCGCCCGTGATCGGTTCGTGCGTTTCGTGGAAACACAGATAGCAGTGCCGCTCACCGAACGTGTTGTTCACTTCAGCCAGTACCGCCCGCAGGCGTTTTTCGCGATCGAGGCAAAACCAGAAACTCACCGGGTTGAAAGCGTAACCCAGTAGCCGCGGCAACGTCAGAAGAACGACCTCGTCGGCGGCATCGGCAAGCCCGTTTGTCGTCAGAAGGCTGTCGATCCATTTTGCCGGCGGTGTCCTGCCGTCGCCGTAGTCCTTGCTGCGGAGGCTGAAGAGATTGAACTTGTCGATTGATAGAAACAGGCCGCGCGTCCCTCTCTGCCACTCGTGCATCGAAATGGCGAAATAGCAGAGCCTGTAGCGGAAAGCATTGCGCTTTGGCCGCGTCCTCGCATGAGCCACAACTGTCGGGACGCGCTGCATGATTTACTGCGAGCCGCGCAGCGCCAATGCCACTTCCGCGGCGATCGGGCGGCGGCGCCTTTCGCGCGTCGCGGTCTCCTGCGTTCGCGCCGGCAAAGGCAGGATCACGTGCAGCGGCCTCCCGGTTGCCGCATTCAACCCGTTGACTGCTTCGAGCGCGCTGACATGTCCGTCCTCGTGGAAGCCGTAACCCATATAGGCGCCGCAGAACCATAGATTCCGCCGGCCCTGCATCGCTCTCACATGCGGTTGCGCCGCAACCGCGCTGTGATCGAAGACGGGATGGGCGAACACATGTTGGTCGAAGACATGCTCGGCCGGAACGTCACGCTCGGGATTCAGCGTCACGAACAGAGGATAGTTCTCGTCGATGTTCTGCAGCCTGTTCATCCAATAAGTCATGGTGATGGCGGCATCATCGCCTTTGCCATCAGAGTGATAGACCCAGCTAGCCCAGCACGACTTTCGCTTCGGCATGAACTGCGGATCCTTGTGCAGGATCGCGCGGTTCGGCTGGTAGCTGAACGCGCCGAGGGCGTTTCGCTCCTCGGCGTCCGCATCCGCGAGAAGCTTCAGCGATTCGTCGGCATGCGAGGCGAGCACGACATGATCGAAGGACTCGACATTGCCTTGCGAGTCCCTGACGGTGACGTGGTTTCCGCTGCGGCGGATTTCGACGGCACCGCAATTGGTGCGGATATGCGGCGCAAATGATCGCGTCAGCTTGTCGACATAGCTCTGCGAGCCACCCGTCACCGTGTACCATTGCGGCTGGCCGGTTGCCGACAGGAGCCCATGATTGGCGAAGAAGCGAATGAAGCTGGCTGCCGGAAAGGACAGCATCTGTTTTGGCGGACAGCTCCAGATCGCCCCGGCCATCGGCAGGAGATAGTACCAGCGAAACCAGTCGCCGAGGCCCATCGTCTCCAGCAGCTCGCCCAGGCTGATATGAGGATTGCGGGCGACCACCTCCTCGGCGGTGGAATTGAACCGGAGCACCTGGCCGAACAAATTCAGGAACCGGGGCCGTAGGAGATTGCGGCGCTGCGCAAAGATCGCCCCCGCGCTTTCCGCGCCCCATTCCAGCCACCCGTCCCGCACCGTCAACGCGAAACTCATGTTGCTCTTTTCAACCGCAACACCGAGTGCGCGGAAAAGTGCGGTCAGATTCGGATAGTTCCGCTCATTGTAGACAATAAAGCCCGTGTCGACGGGGATCTGACGACCGCCGTAGTCCACGACGCGCGTCCGCGAATGCCCTCCGACCTGTGCATCCTTTTCATAGACGGCGATGTCGTGATGACGGCCGAGATGGTACGCAGCCGTGAGACCGGCTATCCCGGTCCCGATAATTGCAACTTTTGCCATGCCGATGGTACGCCGCCAGCCCTTCCCCGGATCATGCTATCCGCGCCTCGTACGTGGCGCAAAGGGCACGGCCCGTACTAATATCGCGACCGCGATGCGGGCCCGCCTCATGATCAGAGCCGCCATGATCCGACTGTCTGGCGCAGGCGTATTCACGCCAGCCCATGACCCTTGCGCTGAGACACGCCAAAGAAACCTTTCGGCCACACTTTCAGCGGGGCCCCTTCCCGCGGCGTGCACGCGTTGAGCGCCCCGTCGTGAGCGCGGCCAATGACAGCGAAGACTGGAGCGCCTGCGTGGTCGCGATCGCTCGCACGCGGGACCGCGGAAAATTCTCGGAGCTGTTTTTATTTTTCGCCCCGAGGCTTAAGGCTTTTTTTGTGCGCCTGGGTGTCGGCTCGGGTACGGCCGAAGACCTGGCGCAGGAAGTGATGCTCACCGTATGGCGCAAGGCCGATTATTTCGACCCCCAGCGCGCATCGGCGGCGACCTGGATTTTCACCATCGCCCGCAATCTCAGGATCGATCTGAAACGCCGCGAGCAGAAGCCGCAGCTTTCCGAAGACGATCTCGATTATCTCGACGAGCCCGATCCGGGTGAGCAGATGATGGCGCTGGAGCGCGAGAAGCGCGTTCGTGCCGCGCTTGCGCAGCTACCGGGCGAGCAGGCCGAAGTCATACGGCTTTCGTTTTTCGAGGACAGGCCTCATGCCGAGATCGCCCAGAGCCTCGATATTCCGCTCGGTACGGTCAAGTCTCGCATTCGTCTCGCCATGAACCGGTTGCGTGCGCTCGTGGGGGAGCTCGAATGATCCGTCATCATCCTTCGGGCGCAGTCCTGGCGCGTTATTCCGCGGGCAGCATCGATCCGGGCGCGGCCCTTGCCGTCGGGCTGCATGTCGACGGCTGCTCGCAATGTCGGAGTGAAGTCGCGTTCCTGAACGGCTTGGGCGGTTCCTTGCTCGCGAGGACTGACCCTGTGAGTATCAGCGAGGGTGCCCTCGAGCACATGCTTGCACGTTTGGACAAGGAGCCGCTGCCGGCGAGGTCGCCGGCGGCGCGGCCGGATTTTCTCTCGCGCTTCGATCTTCCCAGGCGCCTGCAGAGAATCGATATCGGAAGTCGCCAATGGCTGGCGCCCGGAATCTGGTTCGCGCCGGTGGAGGCAGAACCGGGAAGCGCGTCGCGCACGTATTTGCTCTATGGCGCTAAAGGAAAAATGCTGCCGCGGCACACCCATCCTGGCAAGGAACTAACCGTCGTTCTGAATGGCGCCTATATTGACGATCTCGGTCGCTTCTCCCAAGGCGACTTCGCCGAAGCCGACGAGACCATCTCTCATGCACAGCAAGTGACGGACGACGGCGAGTGCCTGTGCCTCATTACCTCTGCCGGGCCGATGAAACCGGAGGGTCTGATCGCGCGAGCAGTGCAGATTTTCGCCGGTCGGCGCTATTGAGCGACGCGATGCTCAGCCTCGCCACCAGATATTTTTCCGCACTCATCGTTCTCGTGATCGGCGACATTATTTGGCTCGGCTATTTCGCTCGAGCGGTGTTCCGGCCGACGTTGCAGCCGATCCTGCGCGAAGAGGTGGATTGGCGCGCCGTCGTTCTGTTTTATCTCGTCTACGCTTTTGGAATCGCCGTGTTCGCGATCTCACCCGCGCTCGCGCAGCGTTCGTTACGGACGGCGATCCTCTACGGATTTCTGTTCGGTTTTCTCGCCTACATGACCTACGACGTCACCAACTTCGCGACGCTGAAAGCCTGGACCTTCAAGCTGGCCGTCATGGATACGGGCTGGGGCACATTTATCAGCGGCGTGGCCGCAGCTGCGGCCTACGGTGCGACGAGACTGATTGCGGATCGATAAAATTTTCAGGCTCTCGCGGAACGACGCACTCTCGCGGCAGGTTCTGCCGACTTCCGCGGCAAGCTGACGATAACACTTGTGCCGCGGCCGGGCTCGCTTTGAACACCCAGCGTGCCGCCATGCGATTCGACGAGCGCCTTCGCCAGCGGCAATCCGATCCCCGTTCCTTCGTAGCGGCGCTCAAGACGCGCATCCACCTGTGCGAACGGCTTCAGCGCCGTCTGGATGTCGGACTCGGTCATGCCAATGCCGGTATCGCGGACTTCGATTTCGACGGAATGAGCCTTCTCCCGGACGACGAGACTAACCTTTCCGCCGGCCTCGGTGAATTTCACCGCATTCGACAGGAGATTCGAGACCACCCGCCGCAATTTTGCTTCATCGCCGTCAATCGCAATTGGCGAAGAACCGAGCTGAGCTTCAAACGCCACCTCCGACTCCTTGCACCGCTCCCGTGTGATTTCCACGCACTCGGATAGAAGAGCGCGCAGATCAAGAGCCCGGTTATTGATCTCGATCTTGCCCGACTCGCTTCCGGCGAGATCGAGAACATCATTGATCACGTCGAGCAGATGACGGCCGCTCTTCAGGATGTCGCGCGAATATCCGATATAACGCGGGTCGCCAAGTGATCCAAAAAGTTCGCCCGTTAGAATTTCGGAGAAGCCAATGATCGCGTTGAGCGGCGTCCTCAGCTCGTGGCTCATATTGGCGAGGAAACGCGACTTTGCGGCGTTGGCCGCCTCTGCCTGCAGCTTGGCCAGGCGATAGTGCTCCTCGCGTGTCTTGATCTCGGTGAAATCGCTCAGGAACACGATCGTGCCGCCTTCACGGGTCGTGTTCGCCGTGATGCGCAGCCAGCGTCCGTCGGGCAGCTGGCGCTCGGCGCCCGATGCAAAGCCGGCGGCATCGGCAAGCAGCCGCTCGAAGAGCTTCTTCCCGTTGCTTTCGGAATTCCGGCATTGCGCTTCGATCGCGGTCAGCGCAGTTGAAAGCGGGCGATTTGGCCCGAACAGCGTCGCGATTTCGGGGAACAACCGCGCGAGCTCGCTGCTTGCCAGCGCGATATTGCCCTCACTGTCGGCCACGATGACGCCTTCGCCCGAATTCTCAATGGCATCCATCAAGCGGACTTCGGCGGACTGTGCGCGCGCCTTCTCACGGGCCATCTGCTCGGCGATGCTGCCTTGCATCACCTGCATCGAGTTGAGAAGAGCGCCGGTCTCGTCTTCGCCTCCGGACGGGATTTCGGTCTCGAACTGGCCAGCGGCAATGCGGTCAGCGACATGCGCGGCCGCGGAGAGCGGGCGCACAATGCGGCGGGCAAGGAAGGCGGTGATCGACAGCGCCAGAAGCAGCGCGACGGCCGTCATGCCGATCACGGCATCCTGAAACCCGCCGATATCCGTGATGGCTAGACGCCGGCTGACGAAGCCATGGTCGGCGTTGAATTCGATGAGAAGATCGAACTGGTCGAGAATCTGCTTGTTGAGCGCGGAGAGATCCGGCGAAAGATTTTGCGCGGCAGCGTCGTGACGCTTGGCCTGCCAGGTGCGCACGAGCGAGCGGATCTTCTGGATGACGTTGCGTTCGTCACTGGCCGTGGCGCGTTCGTCAGCCACCTCAAGATCGTCGAAGAGCGTGGAAGCAGTGTCGTCGATGTCCTTGTCGAGCTTGGCCCGGTCTGCCGGTGCCGCCGTCGCCGCGCGCAGCGCCTTGTTCTCCATCTGCAGGAAGTCGACGCTTGCCGCGCGGGCAAAATTGATCGCCATCATGGGGTGATCGTAGGTGTTGGCGACGATCTCGCCCGACGCCCGCAACATCCAGTAGCCGTATGCGCCAACGCCCGCGATGATCAGACTCATCGCCAGGAAGGCACCGAAAATCTTCGTGCCGATGGACCGTCTTAACGCGTAGCTGCGCATGCGCGTCTTCCGCCTTGGCGACCGATTTTCGGGCCTCGACGGTTTATGGAGCTTTAAGGCGCGAACAATTACTTAACGTGTACGGTCAGCAGCATTTTCGGATGGATGTGACAGCGCACGGGAAAGTCGCCCGATTTGGGGAAAGGGATCGTAATGATTTCCCCTGGCGATTGTTCCGCAGAGTCGTAGCTGATCCTATCCGAGTCAACGTAGACTTGGTGAATGAATTCGTCTTGGTTGCTGAATTCGAGCGTGTCGCCTGCAGCGATGCTGATTTCGTTGGGCCGGAAGCTCCGCTCCATTTGGACGATCTTGTGCGTCTCGGCGAATGCGCCGGATGAAGGCGCTGCCGCCAGCAGCACCATGAGGGCCATGCTATGAGTGCCACTCATTTTTGCCGCCCATCTGGAACAACAACAATCGATCGTAACCGGGGACAGTAAACATTCGGCAACATTTGCGGATCACCGCGCAAAGCTGTTGCCCTCATCGATCGCGCTCTTCAGCGTGCGCGTCAGCCGGCCCTTGTTGCCGAATTCCCAAGTGCCGCCGTACGCGATATCGTCGACGCGCCAGCCTTGATCCGTTTGCACGAGGTAGACTGTGTCGGTCCAGCTGATGGGCTTGTCCTTGCGATCGTCATAGGTGAGCGTGACCGCGCAATGACCGCCTTGTGTATCTGTCGCGCACACGCCCAGGCGATATGAAGTCGCGCCTTCAAAATTGGGCGTAAAGGGGTCTCCCTCGATCAGCGGCGGCGCCTGATTTTTGGTCGCCATGGCGTAGCGCTGCTCGGCGTCGTGGCCTTCCGCGAACAAACGCTCCAGTGCCGGGGTAATATAAGGTGCAAACTTGGCGCGTGTCGCGGCGTCCGGAATTCCATCCGACGGATGAAGCGTCATGTAGACGTCGTAAAAGCCGCGCGCGGCATTGGCGAGCGGATCGGCACTACCTTGCGCCCGGGCACTCGTGGTGGCGACAGCGATCGCAACCAGCAACAACAGCCAACTGTGCCGCTTTGACGTGGCGAAGGTCCGCGGCCGCATCACGCTCTCGCCTTCAAAAGATCGCGGATTTCGCGCAGGAGCTCGACATCCTCCGGCACGACCGAGGCTGGCGCGTCCTTCGGCGCCGTCAGCCGGTTGATCCAGCGCAGAAGCAGGAACAGCACGAAGGCCACGATCAGGAAATTGATGATGGTGTTGATGAACTGGCCATAATTGACGGTCACGGCGCCCGCGTGCTGGGCGGCGTCGAGCGTCTTGGCTTGTGCGCCCTTGAGCGTCACGAAGAAGTTCGAAAAATCGATGCCGCCGAGGAGGAGCCCGATGGGCGGCATGATGATGTCCTTGACCAGCGAGTTGATGATCGCGGTGAACGAGGCGCCGATGACCACGCCGACGGCCAGGTCGATCACATTGCCCCGCATGGCGAATTTGCGGAATTCCTGAAACATCCATCGGCCCCGGCTCAAGAAACTTGCGCCCGAAGCTAATGTCTGGCCGCTAGGGCAACAAGAAGCCTGGGCGGAAACCGCCGGCCCTTGCCTTGGGAACCCTTTTCCGTATAAGACCCGCCCTCTTCGGGCCGCCCGGCGAAAAGGGCATGCCGTGGCGACCTTTGAAGCGACCGGGCCTCTCCTTGTTAACCCTTGGGGCCCATAGGAGACGCAAATGCCCAAGATGAAGACCAAGTCGAGCGCCAAAAAGCGCTTTAAATTCACCGCGAACGGCAAGATCAAGCACGGCCAGGCCGGCAAGCGCCATGGCATGATCAAGCGCTCCAACGAGCAGATCCGGGAACTCCGGGGGACGTCCACCATGTCGGCGTCCGAAACCCAGCGCGTGAAGCGCTGGATGCCCTACTCGTTCTAAGGAGCCCAGCCCATGTCCCGCGCCCCCCGTTCCGTACCCTCACACGCCCGCCGCAAGCGCGTTTTCAAGCAGGCCAAAGGCTTCTACGGCCGCCGCAAGAACACGATCACGTCCGCCAACGCGGCCGTCGACCGCTCGCTGCAGCACAACTACATCGGCCGCAAAGAGAAGAAGCGGAATTTCCGCGCCCTCTGGATCCAGCGGATCAATGCGGCCTGCCGCCTCTACGACCTCACCTACAGCCGATTTATCAGCGGCCTCGCTCAGGCCGGCATCGAGATCGACCGGAAAGTCCTGGCCGACCTCGCCGTGCACGAGCCGGAGGCCTTCAAGGCTTTGGTGGACCAGGTCCGCGCCTAAGAGGGGCGTCCTCATTCCCAGCCGAAGCCGGACGATCCTTGCCTCGAGCCGGGGTCGCGTTTCCCGCCGTTCACTCGATTGGGTCTATCCATGAGCGACACAAACAGTCTCGAGCGCCAGATTCTGGACGCTGTTGCCGCTGCGTCGGACGAAACCGCGCTGGAGACAGTGCGCGTCTCGGCGCTCGGCAAGAAGGGCTCGGTCAGCGAGCTTCTGAAGTCATTGGGCGCGATGAGCCCGGACGAGCGCCGCGAGAAAGGTCCTGCTTTTAACACGCTGCGCGACCGCGTGACGGATGCGATCGCCGCGCGCAAAACGGCGCTCGCCAACCAGGCGCTCAATGCGCGGCTCGCCTTCGAGCGCATCGACGTGACGTTGCCCGTGCGCCCCGAGGCGCAAGGCACGATCCATCCTGTGGCGCAGGTGCTCGACGAAATCACCACGATCTTCGCCGATCTCGGTTTCGCGATCGCCGAAGGTCCTGACGTCGAATACGACGACTACAACTTCACCAAGCTGAACATCCCGCCCGATCATCCGGCGCGGCAGATGCACGACACGTTCTACGTCGCGCCCCAGGAAGACGGCTCGCGCCATGTGCTGCGCACACATACCAGCCCCGTGCAGGTGCGCACCATGCTGTCGCAGAAGCCGCCCATCCGCGTCATCGCGCCGGGCCGCACCTATCGCTGCGATTCCGATGCGACGCACACGCCGATGTTCCATCAGCTGGAAGCGCTGGTCATCGATGAGGATACGAATCTCGGCCATCTGAAATGGGTGGTCGAACAGTTCTGCGCGGCGTTCTTCGAGGTCGAGAAGGTTTCCCTGCGGGCACGGCCTTCGTTCTTCCCCTTCACCGAGCCGAGTGTCGAATGGGACATGAGCTGCGACCGTTCGGGCGGAACGATCAAGTTCGGCACGGGCAATGACTGGCTCGAGCTCGGCGGCTCCGGCATGGTGCATCCGAAAGTGCTCGAGATGTGCGGCATCGATCCCGAGCGCTATCAGGGCTTCGCCTTCGGCTTCGGCCTCGACCGCATGGCGATGCTGAAATACGGCGCGCCGGACTTGCGGCCGTTCTTCGAATCCGATCTGCGCTGGCTGAGGCATTTCGGCTTCGCAGCGCTCGACCTTCCGACCCTGGACGGAGGGCTCAGCCGATGAAGTTCACGCTCTCCTGGCTCAAGGAACATCTCGAGACGGACGCCGATGCAAAGACCGTCGCGGAAACGTTGACCAGCATCGGCCTCGAGGTCGAGACGGTGGAAGACAAAGGCGCCGGGCTGAAGGATTTCATCGTCGCCCATGTCGTGTCGGCCGAGAAACATCCCAATGCCGACAAGCTGAAGCTCTGCATGGTCGACACGGGCGACGACATCGTCCAGGTCGTCTGCGGCGCGCCCAATGCGAAGACGGGCATGAAGGCGGTGTTCGCGCGGCCGGGCGTCGTCATTCCCGTGTCCGGCGAAGCGCTGAAGATTTCGACCATTCGCGGCGTCGAGTCCCGCGGCATGCTTTGTTCGCAGCGCGAGCTTCTGTTGTCGGACGAGCACGAAGGCATCATCGAGCTGTCGGCCGATGCGGTGACGGGGGAGGCTGCCGCGCATGCGCTGCATCTGAACGATCCCGTGATCGACATTTCGCTCACGCCCAATCGCGGCGACGCAACAGGCATCTACGGCATTGCGCGCGATCTCGCGGCGGCCGGTCTCGGCAAGCTGAAGAGTGGCGCGGTGGCGCCGGTTGCCGGCAAGTTCAAAAGCCCCAAGAACGTCCATCTCGAATTCCCGCGCGGCGCCGAGAATGCCTGTCCGCTGTTCGTCGGCCGCCTGGTGCGGAATGTGAAGAACGGTCCGAGCCCCTTGTGGCTTCAGGAACGACTGCGCGCGATCGGTCTGCGGCCCATTTCGGCGCTGGTCGATGTGACGAACTTCCTCACTTTCGATCGCGGCCGTCCGCTGCACGTCTTCGACGCCGACAAACTTTCCGGCGACGTCGTCGTGCGGCTTGGCCGTCAGGGCGAAGTGCTGAAGGCACTCGATGGCAAGAGCTATGCGCTCGATTCCGAGATGTGCGTTATCGCTGACACGAAGGCGGCGCAGTCGATCGGCGGAATCATGGGCGGCGAGGACACCGGCTGCACGGATACAACGACGAATGTCTTCATCGAAGCGGCGCTGTTCGATCCGGTGCGCACGGCGGCGACGGGCCGCAAGCTCGGGATTCTGTCGGACGCACGCTACCGCTTCGAACGCGGCGTGGACCCGGAATTCACCGTGCCGGGCATGGAGCTCGCCACCAAGCTCATCCTCGAGCTCTGCGGCGGCGAGCCGTCCGAACTCGTGATCGCGGGACACGTTCCTGAATGGCAGCGCGCGATATCGTTCTCGCATGCACGGCTCGTGCGCCTGGCCGGCCTCGATGTGCCGGAGCGCGAGATCGTGCGCATCCTCGAGAGCCTGGGATTCAAATTCGTCAGCCGCGAGCCGATGGAGGTCGCGCCGCCGTCCTGGCGCGGCGATGTCCATGGTCCGGCCGATCTCGTCGAAGAGGTCGTGCGCATCTATGGCATGGACAAGGTGCCGGTCATCCCGATGCGCCGGCCGCATGCCGTTGCGTCACCGGTGCTGACGCTCGAGCAGAAGCGCCGCCGCCTCGTCCGTCGCACGCTCGCCGCGCGCGGCTTCGCCGAGACGATATCCTATTCCTTCATCGCACGGGCGCAGGCGAAATTGTTCGGTGGCGGCGACGATGCACGCCAGATCGAAAATCCCATTGCCTCCGATCTCGATGCGTTGAGGCCGAGCGTGCTTCCCTCCCTGCTCATGGCCGCTTCACGCAATCTCGCGCGCGGCTTCACGGATTTCCAGCTCTTCGAAGTCGGCGCTCAGTTCGAAAGCGGCATGCCGGGCGCGCAGACGAATGTCGCGGCGGGTCTTCGCGCCGGCGCGGGTGTTCGCACCTGGACGAAATCGACACATGCTGCCGATGCCATCGACGCGAAAGCCGACATGATCGCGATTGTCGAAGCCGCGATGGGGGCGCCCATGACCGCGCCGATCAGGCCGGGCGCTGCACCTTGGTATCATCCCGGACGTTCCGGAACGCTCGCGCTGGGTCACAAGGTGCTGGGCACGTTCGGTGAATTGCACCCGAGCGTGCTGGCGGCCTTCGATATCAAGGCGCCGGTGGCTGCGTTCGAAGTGTTTCTCGATGCGATCCCCGAGCCGAAGCAGAAGGGAAAAGCGCGCCCCGTTTTCGCGCCGTCGCCCTATCCCGCCGTCGATCGCGACTTCGCATTCGTGCTGGAGGCAAAGGTGCTGGCGGAAGACGTGATCAAGGCTGCGCGCAATGTCGATCGCCAGCTCATCGAGCGCGTCGACGTGTTTGACGTGTTCGAAGGCAAAGGCATTCCCGAAGGCAAGAAATCGCTCGCCATCGCGGTGCGCCTGCAGCCGCGCGACAAGACGCTGACGGACGCCGAGATCGAGGCCGTGACGCAGAAGATCGTGGCGGCGGTGACGAAAGCGACAGGTGGAACCTTGCGGGCTTAGGCCCTCTCACAAGACTCCGTACTTGTGGAACCACGCTTTCGACTTCGTCCAGGCCTCGGCGGCGTCCTTGGCGTTGTAGGACGGACGATAATCCGCGAAGAAGCCGTGCTGCGCGTCCATGAAGACTTCGAGCTGGCAGTCGAGCTTGCCCGCCTGGGCGAGCGCCGCGCGCATCGCCTCGACATCGGACACCGGAATACCCCTGTCGAGCCCGCCATAGAAGCCGAACACCGGCGCCTTCAGATCTTTCACGATGTCGAGCGGATAAAGCGGCCTGAGGGGACTGCGGTTGGCCGGCCCGCGCAATTGTCCGTAGAACGCGGTGCCCGCTTTCACGGCCGAGCTATGGGCCGTGTACAGCCAGACGATACGCCCGCCCCAGCAATAGCCGGTGATGCCGATGCGCGTCGCGTCCGCGCCTTCGCTGCCCGCAAACGCCACGGCGGAATCGAGATCCGACATCACCTCGTGATCCGGCACCTTGCTGACGATGTCTGTCATCAATCCTTGCAGATGTTCCATGTCGTATTTGCCGGGATCGCCGTAGCGCGCATAGAGGGATGGCGCGATCGCGTAGGCGCCGAGCTTCGCAAAGCGGCGGCAGATGTCCTTGATGTGCTCATGCACGCCGAAAATTTCCTGCGTCACGAGGATGACGCCCGTGTGCTGCTTGCCCGCCGGCCTCGCGCGGTATCCGGGAATTTTTCCGTCGGAGACGGGGATGCTGACTTCGCCCGCGTCGAGACCGCTGGTGTCGGTGATGATCGCGTCCGCCGAGACGGGACCCGCGGCCAGCGTGAAACCCGCGACGAGCGTCTGCACGAAATGCCGGCGCGGTATCGGCGCCCAGTTCAATTCCTTGTCCATGATGACCTCCCCCTTATGTTTCGGCGACGCAGAACAGCCGCTGGAACGGATAGAGCGTAACGCCGCTGGCCCGTCCTGGATAGGCGGCCGCGGCGCGCACGCGGTATTCCTCGAGAAAGGCGTCTCGGTCTTTGCTCTCGAGCGCATTCGCAAAGGGGCGCAAACCCGTGCCGCTCATCCAGCGGAAGACGGCGTCTTCGCCCTCCAGCACCTGCACATAGCGCGTCTCCCAAAGGTCGATCTTGCGCGCGTGCGGCTCGAGAATGTCGAAATAAGCCTCCGGTTCGAGCACGTTCCACCAGTCGCGCACGCCCGATAGCTTGTCGCGCCAGCGCGGTTCGCGCGCGATATCGTGGATGAGCGTGTGGCAGGGTTCGTCAAAATTGCGCGGCACCTGGAAGGCAAGAACGCCGCCTTTGGAAAGATGACGCATCAGGCGCGGCAGAAGCCTCGCGTGATCCGGCACCCACTGAAACGTCGCGTTCGAAAAAATTACGTCGTAAGGCGATGAAGGATTCCATGCTCCGATATCCGCTTGCGTCCAGCGCGCGGGATAGTTCGACTTGCGCGCATCCGCCAACATCTCCGCCGAACTGTCGACGCCTTCGAGCTCCGCGCCGGACCAGCGCGCCGCGAGCAAGGCAGTTGAATTTCCCGGTCCGCAGCCCAGATCGACGACGCGTTTCGGGTGATCGCTCGCGATGCGTGCGAGAAGCTCGCGCGCCGGTCGCGTGCGTTCTTCGCCGAAGACGAGATAGGTTTTGGGATCCCATGCCATCTAGAAGTCCTTGCGGTCCGGAATGGTGATGCGGAAGACCGTCCCTTCGGGCCCGGTCGAAAGAAGCGTCACGTCGCCGCCGTGGGCGTGAGCAAGATCGCGCGCGATCGCCAAGCCCAAGCCCGAGCCGCCCGGCCGGCTCGAGCCCGAGAAAGGCTGGAACAGCGTCTCGCGCATCTGGTCGGGAATGCCGGGGCCGTTGTCTTCGATGTCGATCTCGACCTGGCGATATTCGCGGCGCGCCGTGATGGCGATGACTCCGTCCTTGCGCTCCCCGAGCGCCTGCGCCGCATTGCGCGAAAGATTGAGCACGACACGGTAGAGCTGCTCGGGATCAGCATCGATTTGGAGCTGAGGATCGACGCGATTGATGAAGTTGAGCATCTG
Organism: Rhizomicrobium sp.; assembly: GCA_035524575.1. Lineage (GTDB taxonomy): Bacteria > Pseudomonadota > Alphaproteobacteria > Micropepsales > Micropepsaceae > Rhizomicrobium. The sequence continues at coordinate 7,010 of DATKON010000087.1, read as the reverse complement.
CTCGGAGGCTTCTCCGGCGGCTTCGAAAGCCTCGTCGATGATGGGCTTGAGCGGCACCACGCGCCGCACCGGCGGATGCTCGTCGGCGCGGCCGTATCGCAGCGTGTTCGAGGCGAGAGAGACGGCGCGATCCAGCGAGGCGACCAGACGCGGCGCGAGCCGCTGCACGACCGGATCGTCGACTTTCGCAAGACGATCGGAGGCAAGCTGCGCGCTGGAAAGAATGTTCCGCAGATCATGCTGGATCTTGGCGACGGCCGCGCCCAGAGCCGCAAGCCGCGCCTTCTGCTGCAGGAAGCCGTAAAGCTCGCCCTGCATCACCGCGAGTTCGCGTTCGGCGCGGCCGATCTCGTCGCGCCGCGTCGAGGCGCGCGCAATGCGCGAAGGATCTTCCGGATTGTCGCGGAACGCGATCATTGATCGCATCAGCCGTCCCATCGGGCGTGCGACCACGAAATAGAGGCTCAGATAGACAAGCAGTGCCGTGGCGACGGAAATCAGAAGCGCTTCCCACAGCAAGGTGCGCGCGAAGGTGAGGAGGGCCATGCGGATCGGCGCCTCGTTGGTGAACACCTCCACTGTCTCCGCACCCTTGATGCGGGTCGGCGAGATGACATGCAGCACGCGGTCGTCGCCGCGGAAAATGCAATCGAGCCCGTCGATCATGCCGCCGAAGAGGGTGGTCGATCCGAGATCGATCGTGAGGTCGGCATGTGTCGGCATCAAGTCTTTGACGAGAAAGAGCTCGTGCTGCTCTGCGCGCTTCAGGATCACGATGGTGGCGTCGGCCCGGGCCAGCAGCTGGCTCCTGAGGCCGGTCGAGAACTCGCGGCTGCCCGATTCGGTGAAGGGAAGGATGGCGATCTCGGCCGTCTCGATGTGCCGGTTGAGCTCGTTGATGTAAAAGCGGCCGATCGAAGGGACGAGGATCGTCACTTCGCTGACCATCACATAAAGGAGCGTCAGCAGGAGAAGACGGCCGGAAAGGCTGTGCACCAACAGCTTCCAGGCGTCGCCAAGCTGGGGGCGCAACCGGTTCGGCATCACCTCTTTAGACCTTCTTGGAACGCCAAAATAAAGCGCCCCCGTTTACCAAGAAGCGGGCCTTCCCCGCTCGGTTGACAGGGCGAAGCCTTCTCTCTAGAAGCTCGGCTCCCTTTGAAAAGCCCTGTCTCACGCGGGCCCCAATGGAATTCGCGCCATGAAACGCCCCTACCAGCCGAGCAAAATCGTGCGCAAGCGCCGCCACGGCTTCCGCGCCCGGATGGAGACCAAGGGCGGGCGCAAGGTGTTGTCGCGTCGCCGTGCACACGGCCGCAAGAAGCTCTCCGCCTGACCGAAGTGTCCGGCGGGCCGAGGCTCGTCATGGAGCGGTTGAAAACCCGCCGCGATTTTCTCCGCGCGGCTAAAGGCGTCCGCAGGGTGAGCCCTTCCGTGACGCTGGAGCTCTGCCAGACCCCCGCCGACGAAGCGAAGCCCCAGGCGCTGCGCGTGGGCTTCACGGCCAGCCGAAAGATTGGGGGAGCCGTTGAACGCAACCGGGCCAAAAGGCGGCTCAGGGCCGCCGCTGCGGCGCTCCTTCCCCTTTATGGGATAGGGGGCAATGACTATGTTCTGGTCGCGCGGCCGGAGACGCTGACGAGGCCCTTTGGGGGTCTCTTGGGCGACTTGACCGCCGCGCTCCACGCGGCCCATGCCAAGCTCGGCCGGTTAACAGCGGGAGAGCCCCGGTGATGGACCGCCTCACCACGACTGCGCGCGCACTGGCTGTCGCCGGACTGAGCCTGCCGATTAGGCTCTACAAGGTGGTGTTGTCGCCCGTCCTGCCGCCGTCGTGCCGCTTCCAGCCGACCTGTTCGGCTTATGCGCTGGAGGCGCTGCGCGTGCACGGACCGATCAAAGGAGTTTACCTGGCGGTGCGGCGCATCCTGCGTTGTCATCCCATAACCTGGCTCGGCGGATCTTCCGGCTTCGATCCCGTTCCGCCCGCGCGTACGAGACCATGAACGAGACCCGCAATCTAATCCTCGCCACCATCCTGTCCGTTGCCGTGCTGTTCGGCTGGGAATATTTCGTCGCGCGCCCGCAGATGGAGAAAGAGCGCGCCCAACAGGCGCTTCTGCACCATCAGCAGCGTCCGGAGACGAAGGCAGCGTCGGCCGCGCCGACTGCACCGGCCGCGCCGGTCGCAGGCACGCATACAATGTCCCGGCTCGATGCGCTGAAAGCGAGCGGCCCGCGAGTCGCGATCGACACGCCGGCGCTCGACGGCTCGCTGCTTCTGAAGGGTGCGCGTTTCGACGATCTGAGATTGAAGAGATATCGCGAGACGGTTGATCCCAAGAGTCCCGAGATCGTGCTCTTCTCGCCCGAAGGTACAACCTTTCCATACTACGCGGTCTATGGCTGGGTCGCGGCGCCGGGAAGCGGCGTGAGCACGCCGGACGACAACAGTCAGTGGACTCTTGCAAGTGGCAAGACACTGACGCCGGACTCGCCGGTCACGCTCACCTGGGACAATGGACAGGGTCTCGTCTTCACGCGGACGATTTCAGTCGACAAGAACTACATGTTCAGCATGCGTGACACCGTCGCAAATCACGGCAAGGCGCGTGTCACACTTTATCCGTACGCCTATGTCACCCGAAATGGCCTGCCGCCCGGCCAGCAGTATATGGCGCTGCACGAAGGATTCGTCGGCGTCGCCGATGGCAAATTGCAGGATGCTGAGTACAAGCAGCCGTCCTGGTTCGGCCTGATCTTCGGCTACAAGGGGCCGCCGCAGAGCTTCCAGTCGACCGGCGGCTGGTTCGGCATTACCGACAAATACTGGATGGCGGCGGTCATTCCGCCCCAGACAGCCAAGGTTGATGCCGGGTATCGCGCGTCGCCGTTCCACGACACGCAGTCTTTCCAAGCCGACTATCGGCTGGGCGCCCAAGACATCGCGCCAGGCGGCACGGTCACACTCGATCAGCGCCTCTTTGCCGGCGCCAAGATCGATCAGCTGCTGAATTACTATGAAGACAAGGGCGGCGTGAACAACTTCCATTACGCCATCGACTGGGGCTGGTTCTGGTTCTTCACCCAGCCGATTTTCTACGTGCTCGATTTTCTCGGCCGTTACATGAACATGGGCCTCGCGCTCATGCTGCTGACCGTCATCATCAAGCTCGCTTTCTTCCCGCTGGCAGAGGCGTCCTTCCGATCGATGAGCAAGATGAAGAAGCTGCAGCCGGAATTGGAGCGCATCAAGCAGCGCTACAAGGACGATCAGGCGCAGCAGCAGCAGGCGATCATGGAGCTCTACCGGCAGGAGAAGATAAACCCGATCTCGGGCTGCCTGCCCATGCTGATCCAAATTCCAGTGTTCTTCTCGCTCTATAAGGTTCTGCTTGGAACGATCGAGATGCGCCAGGCGCCGTTCTTCGGGTGGATCCGCGATCTGTCGGCGCCGGATCCGACGTCACTGCTGAACCTCTTCGGACTATTGCCCTTCAATCCTCACGCCTTGCCGCATCCGATCGCGTTCCTGACCTTTCTCAACATCGGAATCTGGCCGATCCTGATGGGCCTGACGCAATGGCTGTCGATGAAGCTCAACCCGCCGGCGCCCGACCCCGTGCAGCAGCGGATGTACACGTTCATGCCGGCGCTTTTCACCTTCATGCTCGCGGGATTCTCGTCGGGTCTGGTGATCTATTATGCGTGGAACAACCTCCTGACCTTCGCGCAGCAATATGCAGTGATGCGCCGTCAGGGCGTTAAGGTGGACATCCTCGGGAATATGAATCTGCGCAAGACTCAGCCTGCGGCCCGACTGGCATCGGACGCGAAGAAGAATCCGAGCACGGATTCTGTCCCGGGTGAGTGAGACGGCGCCAGACGCAGTTGCTGCCGCAAAACGGCTGTTTGCGAGGTCTTGCGAATTCGTCGCGGGCGCGCAGACGCTTGATCAGATTCCAACCTTGTCGCTTCCCGAGATCGCTTTCGTCGGACGCTCTAATGCCGGCAAGTCCAGCCTCATTAACGCACTGACCGGACGTTCGGCGCTGGCGCGCGTTTCGCACACGCCGGGGCGCACGCGGCAGATCAACTTCTTCCAGCTGGGCGACACCCTCACGCTCGTCGATCTGCCTGGCTACAGCTTTGCGAAAGTTTCCAAGGCGCTTGCCGCGCAATGGCAGCGGCTGATCTTCGACTATCTGCGCGGCCGGCCGAACCTGAAGCGCGTGATTCTGCTGGTGGATGCACGTCGCGGCATCATGGACGTCGACGACGAGGCGATGTCACTCCTCGACCAGGCGGCCGTCTCCTATCTCGTCGTCCTGACCAAGGCCGACAAGCTGACGGCCCCGGAGCGCGACGCGGCGCGCACGCGCACGGGTTTCGCCCTCAGGACGCACGTTGCGGCGTACCCGGACGTTCTCGTCACATCGTCGTTAACGGCGGATGGGGTCGATTTGCTGCGTTGCCACATCGCGGCGCTGGCGGGTTGAAGCGGCATTCGGTATAAGGCCGGGATCTCCCGAAAGGCGGCCGGCCCCAATGGCTCTGCAGGACGACGCAACCCAAGACCGCAACATGCGCGTGATGGCGCGCTGGCGTTCCACGGCGCGGGTTCTTGTGGAAGCGCTCCCCTACATCCTTCGCTATGACCGCCAGATCATCGTCGTGAAATATGGCGGCCACGCCATGGAACAGGGCGTGTCGGAACATTTCGCGCAGGACATCGTGCTCATGAAGCAGACGGGCATAGATCCCGTCGTCGTGCATGGCGGCGGGCCGCAGATCGGCGCCATGCTGAAGAAGCTGCAAATTCCGTCCTCCTTCGTGGACGGACTGCGGGTGACGGATTCAGCGGCGATTGAGATCGTCGAAATGGTCCTGACAGGATCCATCAACAAACAGATCGTCAGCGGCATCAATGCCGCGGGCGGCCGCGCCGTCGGACTTTCCGGTAAGGACGGAAATCTCGTGGTGGCGCGCAAGCTCGAGCGCATGAAGCTCGATCCCGCAACGCTCGAGGAGAAGCCCGTCGATCTCGGCTATGTGGGCGAGCCCGAAACCATCAATCCGGAAGTCCTCCGCACGATCATCAATTCCGATCTCATCCCGGTGGTCGCACCGATCGGCGTGGGCGGCAAGGGCGAGACATTCAACATCAACGCGGATACGGTGGCCGGATCCGTGGCGGGCGCAATGTCGGCCATGCGGCTTCTACTCCTGACGGACGTCGAAGGCGTGCTCGACAAGGAGGGCAAGCTGATCCCGCGGCTGACTGTCGGAGAGGCGCGTGCACTTATCGCCGACGGAACGATCTCTGGTGGTATGATACCGAAGATCGAGACGGCGATAGATGCGGTGGAGTCTGGCGTCAAGGCGGCCGTCATTCTGGACGGGCGCATCCCGCACGTCCTGCTGCTCGAGCTCTTCACCGAGCATGGCGCCGGCACGATGATCACAGCGGAATAGCTTCCCGTGCAGTTTGCCCCTTGCTGAGAAAAAGATTCACACGACACGATGAGAAACGGAGAAGGAAATCCCGCGCGCCAGGCGCGCACCGTTTTTTCGCTTCATATCATTGATTCCCTGTGGAATGTCCTCGGTCGGCGCGCGCACACGCTGCTCTCAGGACTGGCACTCAGCCTCTTTGCATTTCCCGCGCACGCCGCGCTGCAGCTCTGCAATCAGACGAGCTACATCCTGTATGCAGCAGTCGCGGAGCAGCAGTCGGCGCAGATCGCAACCCGCGGCTGGACGCGCATCGTGCCCGGAAATTGCGCCAATGCGGTTGCTGAGCCGCTCAAGGCTGCCTCCTATTTCGTCTATGCTCGCTCCGCGCATGCACAAGGCGCTTTGCCCCGTGTCTGGGGCGGGCAGTTCCAGTTCTGCATCGAGGACGCGGCGTTTTCACTTTCCACCAAAGTAACGAACTCCGCATGTGGCAACGGCGCCTACCAGGCGGCATTCGCACCGGTCGCGACCAACGGAGCCCCGGTCTGGACGATGACCTTCACCGAACAGCCTGGATTCGCGTCACCCGACGATGCACGCGCCGCCGGCCTGCGTCGCCTGTTGAACGATCTCGGTTACCAGCCGGCGCTCGATGCTCGTAGCCTCGGCAACGCCATCGGCCGATTTCGCGCGCATATGAAATTGCCGGCGAGCATTTCGCCCGACGACCTTTTCACGGCGCTCGAGACGGAGGCCAAGAAGGGCTCGCCCGAAGCAGGTTATTCCATCTGCAACGACGGCGATGGGGATATCTGGGCGGCGCTCGGAACCAAGGAAGGAACCGATTTCGTGTCGCGCGGCTGGTGGCAGATTGCAGCCGGAGCCTGCTCAGTGGCGATCAATAGGACGCTCCCACGGGATGTGGTCTATCTGTTCGCAAGCAAAGTCGGCAACAATCACCTTGTAACCGGCCCGGCATCGTTCTGCGTCTCCAACACGCCATTCGACATCAGGGGTCGCGACCGTTGCAGCGAGCGCGGGTTGTCGGTGGCGGGTTTCGCAGCAACCAACCAGAAAGGCGCGAAGAGCTTCGTCGCGCGGATCGGGAACAAGGGCCTGCAGCCCTAATTCAACCCGTCTGGAAATATTCGAGATGCCAGAGCATCTCCTGCTCGGCCATGGGGAAGCGGATGCCGTCGCGGGCGGGCACGAGTTCGTTTGACGGCAGACGCAGGATCAATGTCTGGATCTTGAACGCGATGCGCATGCTGAGGCCCGCGCGCCAGACCGCGGCGGTCACGGCCTTGGCGGACCCGGTCTGGAAAATCTTGGCGACCGTCTCCGGCGAGATGCCGCCCAGAAGCACGAGCGACGCCATCACGATTTCGCGCGAGCCGTGCTCGACCGCGGACTCTACGAACGCGTCGTCGAGCTTGCCGGCCTTTTTGAGGGCGACGAGATCGGGCTGCCCGGATTTCTTCGGTTCGCTCGCCTCGAAGCGGTGCCGGAGCTTTTCCTTCAGATGATGCCGCGTCTTGTCGTCGAGGTGGTGC
>DATKON010000086.1:0-2684 GCA_035524575.1 Rhizomicrobium sp. | reverse complement strand
GCCTTGAATTGAAACTCAAACCAAACGGGAGGGCCTCAAAGGCCCTCCAAAACATCGTATTATTCGGCCGGTGGCGCTGGCAGCGGCTCGGTTGCGCCGTTCTGCAGCTCGACGTTGAGGCCGAGCGAGCGCATTTCCTTGACGAGCACGTTGAAGCTTTCCGGGATACCGGCTTCGAACGTGTCTTCGCCGCGAACGATCGCCTCGTAGACTTTCGTACGGCCGGCCACGTCGTCGGACTTCACGGTCAGGATTTCCTGCAGCGTGTAAGCCGCGCCATAGGCCTCGAGCGCCCACACTTCCATTTCACCGAAGCGCTGGCCGCCGAACTGCGCCTTGCCGCCCAACGGCTGCTGGGTGACGAGGCTGTACGGACCGATCGAACGGGCGTGGATCTTGTCGTCCACGAGATGGTGCAGCTTCAGCATGTAGATGTAGCCGACCGTCACCTGGCGCTTGAAGGCTTCGCCGGTGCGCCCGTCATAGAGCGTCACCTGCCCGCTGTGGGTGAGGCCTGCCTGCTGCAGCATGTCGACGATGTCTTTTTCCTTGGCACCGTCGAACACCGGCGTGGCGACCGGAACGCCCGCGCGGAGATTCTCCGCGAGCTCGCCCAGATCGTCTTCGCCGATCTGACCCAGGCGCTCGTCGCCGCCATAGATGTGCTTCAAAGCCTTGCGCAGCGGCTCTGCTTTGCCGTCGCGTTTGACCTTGTCCATTACCTCGCCGATCTGGCGACCGAGGCCCGCGCAGGCCCAGCCCAGATGGGTTTCGAGAATCTGGCCGACATTCATGCGCGAAGGCACGCCGAGGGGATTGAGCACCACGTCCGCATGCGTGCCGTCGTCGAGGTAAGGCATGTCCTCGATCGGCAGGATGCGGCTGATGACGCCCTTGTTGCCGTGACGCCCGGCCATCTTGTCGCCCGGCTGCAGCTTGCGCTTCACCGCGACGAACACTTTGACCATCTTCATCACGCCCGGTGCGAGCTCGTCGCCGCGGCGCAGCTTTTCGACCTTGTCCGCGAAGCGCTTGTCGAGCCGCTGCTTGGACTCGTCGTACTGCTTTCTCAGCGCCTCGATCTCCGCCATCGACTTTTCGTTGCGAAGGCCGATCTGCCACCATTGATGGCGCGGTATCGTGTCGAGCACGCTCTGCGTGATCTTCGTGTCCGCCGGCAGGCCCTTCGGGCCCGACGCCGCCGTCTTGTGCAGCAGGATCTCCGACAAACGGGTGAAAATGTTGCGTTCGAGGATCGCGAGTTCGTCATCGCGGTCTTCAGCCAGACGCTCTTCTTCCGCCTTCTCGATGGCGAGCGCACGCTGGTCCTTGTCGACGCCATGACGGTTGAACACGCGCACTTCCACGATCGTGCCCGTTACGCCCGGCGGGACGCGGAGTGAGGTGTCGCGCACGTCGGCCGCCTTCTCGCCGAAGATGGCACGCAGCAGCTTCTCTTCCGGCGTCATCGGCGTCTCGCCTTTCGGCGTGACCTTGCCGACCAGGATGTCGCCCGGATTCACTTCCGCGCCGATATAGACGATGCCGGCCTCGTCGAGATTCTTGAGGCTTTCTTCGCCGACATTCGGGATGTCGCGGGTGATTTCCTCAGGGCCGAGTTTCGTGTCGCGCGCCATCGTCTCGAATTCCTCGATGTGGATCGAGGTGAAGATGTCGTCGCGCACGATGCGCTCGGAGATGAGGATCGAGTCCTCGAAGTTGTAGCCGTTCCACGGCATGAACGCGACGAGCACGTTTTTGCCGAGAGCGAGCTCGCCCAGCTGCGTCGACGGACCGTCGGCGATGATGTCGCCCTTGTGGACGAGATCGCCAACTTTCACGAGCGGACGCTGGTTGATGCAGGTCGACTGGTTGGAGCGCTGGAACTTCTTCAGACGATAGATGTCGATGCCCGGCTTGGTGGGATCAGTTTCTTCCGTCGCGCGCACGACGATACGCGTCGCGTCGATCTGGTCGATGACGCCCGTGCGGCGGGCGGCAATGGCAGAGCCCGAGTCGCGTGCGACCACGTCTTCGAGGCCGGTGCCGACGAGCGGCGCCTCGGGACGGAGAAGCGGCACGGCCTGGCGCTGCATGTTCGAGCCCATCAGCGCGCGGTTGGCGTCGTCGTTCTCGAGGAACGGCACGAGCGCGGCGGCGACGGATACGAGCTGCTTCGGCGACACGTCGATGAACTCGACCTGGTCCGGCGTCGTCATGACGAAGTTTCCACCCTTGCGGCACGAGACGAGCTCGTCCGTCAGGCGGCCGCGGCCGTCGATCGTCGCATTGGCCTGGGCGATCGTGTACTTCGCCTCTTCCATCGCGGAGAGATAGATGACCTCGTCCGTCACGTGCTTGTTGGTGACGCGGCGGTACGGGCTTTCGATGAATCCGTATTTGTTGACGCGCGCATAGGTCGCGAGCGAGTTGATCAGACCGATATTCGGGCCTTCCGGTGTCTCGATCGGGCAGATGCGGCCGTAATGCGTCGGGTGCACGTCGCGCACTTCGAAGCCGGCGCGCTCGCGCGTGAGACCGCCCGGACCGAGCGCCGACATGCGGCGCTTATGGGTCAGCTCGGAGAGCGGGTTCTGCTGGTCCATGAACTGCGACAGCTGGGACGAGCCGAAGAACTCGCGCACCGCGGCCGCCACCGGCTTGGCGTTGATCAAATCGTGCGG
>DATKON010000085.1:0-2231 GCA_035524575.1 Rhizomicrobium sp. | reverse complement strand
CTCCCTGCCGGAAGGCCGCAATGTTCCCATTCTCGTGCTGGTGAGCGACGGCGACCGGCGCAAGCTCACCCAGGCGCTGGAGATGGGCGTCAACGACTATCTCACCCGGCCCGTCGACAAGAACGAACTGGTCGCGCGGGTGCGCACGCAGCTGCGCAAGAAGGTTTATTCCGACCGTCTTCGCCACAACGTGCAGCTCAGTCTCGAGATGGCGATTACGGACCAGCTTACCGGGCTACACAACCGGCGCTATATGGCGCGCCATCTCGATACGCTCATCAGCGACGCGCACAAGTCCGGCAAGCCGCTGGCGTTCCTCATCATGGACATCGACAATTTTCGCGACGTCAACAACAACAATGGCCACGACATCGGCGACGAGGTGCTGAAGGAATTTGCGGGCCGCATCGCCGAGAACGTGCGCGGCATCGATCTCGCCTGCCGGTTCGGCGGCGAGGAATTCGTCGTCGTGATGCCCGACACCGACATGGAACTCGCCGGAACGGTCGCGGAGCGTCTGCGCAGGAGCGTGGAAGCAGCGCCCTTCACGGTCAGCCGGCCCCCCAACAAGCTCAACATCACCGTCAGCATCGGCATCGCCGGATCGGACGGAGAAAGCGACTCCTCGGATGCGCTGCTGCGGCGCGCCGACAAGGCGCTCTATCGCGCCAAGCACGAAGGCCGCAACCGCGTCATCGCCGACGCGGCATAGTCTTCACACAGCCCCAAACTGCGCTAAGACTTCCGATAGCAGATATTGGAGGTTTGAATGGGGCCGCTTCACGGACTTCGCATCGTAGAATTTGCCGGGCTCGGGCCCGGGCCGTTCGCCGCTATGTTGTTCGCCGACATGGGGGCGGACGTCATCCGCGTCGACCGCAAGGGCGGACGAACGCCGTCGAAAGCGGAAGTGTATTTGCGCGGACGCTCGACTGTCGCGTTCGATCTCAAGAAGCCGGAAGCCGTCGAAGCGTCACTCAAGCTGATCGAGAAGGCGGATGCACTGATTGAGGGATTTCGCCCCGGCGTGATGGAGCGGTTGGGTCTCGGGCCGGAGATTTGCCTGAAGCGCAACCCACGGCTCGTGTATGGCCGCATGACGGGATGGGGACAGACGGGTCCGCTTGCTAAAGCTGCCGGCCATGACATCAATTACATCGCGCTCTCCGGCGCGCTGCACGGCATTGGGCGGAAGGGCGAAAAGCCGGTGCCGCCCCTCAATCTCGTCGGCGATTTCGGCGGCGGCGCGCTCTATCTCGCGTTCGGCATCGTCTGCGCAGTTCTGGAAGCAAGATCATCGGGAAAGGGCCAAGTGGTCGACGCCGCAATGACCGACGGCGCGGCATCGCTGATGAGCGTGTTCTACGGCATGATCTCGTCCGGTCTCTGGCGCGATGAGCGCGGGGTGAACCTGCTCGATGGCGGCGCGCACTTCTACGACACCTACGAGACGAAGGACGGGAAGTGGGTCGCGATCGGTTCCATCGAGCCGCAATTCTATCGCGAGCTGATGGAGAAGACGGGCATCACCGATCCGGCTTTCGCGGCGCATATGGATCGCGATGCCTGGCCGGTCCTGAAGGAAAAGCTTGCAGCCGTCCTTCGCACGAAGACCCGCGACGAATGGGACGCCATCATGCTCGGAAGCGATGTCTGCTATGCGCCGGTGCTGTCGCTCGCCGAAGCGCCGAAACATCCGCACAACGCGGCACGCGAGACCTTCATCGAGATCGAAGGCGTGGCGCAGCCGGCGCCGGCGCCGCGTTTCAGCCGCACAGCACCGGATAAGCCGTACGCGCCCAAGCCGCCAACGACAGAGGCGTCGCTCAAGGCGTGGGGTTTCTCGGCAGGCGACGTGGAAGCGCTGAAAGCGTCCGAGGCGATCTAGGGCGCGATGGATCTTCAGGCCTATCTCGATCGTATCGGCATCAGGGAGCCGGTCCCGTCCACCCTCGCGGGGCTTCGTACCCTGCATCGCGCGCATCTCATTGCGATCCCGTACGAGAATTTGGACGTGCAGCTCGGCCGTCCGGTGACCACGGAAGTCGCTCCGATCTACGACAAGATCGTCGGCCGGCCGCAGGCGGAAATCGAACGACGCCGCGCCGCCATGCGGATGATTGTGCACGCGCCACCACTCAGGATCCGGCTGCGACAGCGCGAAGGAGAAGCGGCCATCGCTGAAGTCGCCGGGCACAATGTGAATGGGTTCGATCGGCCCATCACCAAAC
>DATKON010000084.1:0-11370 GCA_035524575.1 Rhizomicrobium sp. | reverse complement strand
GAGTCTGGTGACGGTGCCGATCGAAGCATATTCGAAATCGAGCGCCGCCTGCTGGTCCGCGAAGAAACTCGGGTCGAAGAATCCGTTCTGGGACTTGTGGCCGCTGTCGGTCGACGCGACGGCGTAGCCGCGCACCAGCGCCGGTGCGTCTCCTGCGGCGATGGCGCCGAGCGGCGGCTGCAGGAATCCGTCCAGACCGCCGCCGCCCTGAAAGAGGAAGCGGCCGTTCCAATTGTCCGGAAGGGCCACGGCGAAGCCGATTGCGTAAGTGCGTCCCTCGGCGCCCGTGCGCTCGTTGATCGTGCCTTCGACCTCGCAGCGCGGCGGCAGGGTGACCTTCAACGGCGGACCAAAGGGCTGAGGCGGCGCCGGGCCGGCGGGCAGTTCGTCGGCTTTGCTGATCTTCAGCGCCATGCCGGGCAGGGTCACGGCTTTGAGATCGCCGCACGCTGCCGCCTGCGCGCCGGATGCGATCGCCAGACCCAGGAGCGCGCACGCACAGGACAGCGTCCATGTTCCGATATTCATGATTTCCCCCCGGCCCAATTTGTATGCGCAGCTTACAACTCTGCGTCGGGGACCTCCACATGCGCGGCACCGCCGCGATCCCGGCGGCGGCGTCACCGGCGCGCCGGGCCACAACGCGGCGCGGGAGATCCTGCGGGACGTCGGGTGGAGCGGGTTTGACCAAGCGAGCGCTCAGATTAGCAAACACTTTTCCTTTAAAAAGCCGCAGCTGAACGCTACCGAGAAAATCAGGCTGATGATCGGGATGATCGCGCAGAGTATCGCCGTAACAAAACTGCACGAGAAATGAAGGCGCCAAAGGCCGAACGCGCTAGCGATTGCAATGGTGAGAGCGTATGGCACGACGACGGGAAGCACGAAAGGCGGCCACGACGCTAAGTACTGACTGTGACCCAGCGCGAAATACAATCCGAACGTAATCAAGAGCGAGAGCACCACGAATCCGGAGAGGCGCACCGCAGGATCGCTCATCCCGCTGCCGCGTTCGCCTTCTTGGCGATGTCGTTCGTCGGCTCGGCGTTGAAGCCGGATTGCGTGATGATGACCTTGTAGGTCGCGCCGTCCACCATCGGCATGTAATTGGCGTCGCCGAATTTGCGGTCGACCGTGTAGGCGTGGTTTTGCAGCCAGGTGATCCACGCCGGCGGGACGTATTTGTTCACCTCCGGCGGCGGGCCGCCGATATCGCACGCCGTGATCGTCTTGCCGTTGCCGCGCGCCGCGGACGAATACATGTTCGAGAGCTGGTTCAGCGTGTAGGTGGCGTCGAGGCCCATGACATTCGCCCACGGCTTCCATTTCTGGACGCGTCCGCTCAACACCCAGTCGTCGCCCTGCAGCACGCAGGTCTGCAGCGTGTCGGAGCCGTCGAGGCGGTGGAGCGTGACGTTGTATATGTTGTTCTTCGGATCCTTTGCCCAAACCGTGATCTCCGCGACCGGGCCTTCATGGGTGAGGCGCGCATAGGTCTGCGTGTTAAAGCCGAGCAGCGCCAGCGCGAAGCCGACCACGGCGAGCGGCGTGCCGACCAGAAAATGTCCGCCGCCGGTGACGAAGCGCCCGGACGACAGATGGCCGACGCCCATCAGGAATATGAAAACGCCCGCGACGCCCGCGACCAGCGGCGCCACCAACCAGATCCCGCCCACAACGCATCTCCCCTGGAATGCCGGAGGGGAGCCTAACCGAAAGAACCGGGCGGAGATATGACGGCTCGACGCCGGCGCTCAATCCTCGCCGCGCATGCCGATGCAATAGAAGGTCCGCATCGCCCGGAAATGCCCGGCTGTGTCTTCGCTGACGATCTTGGGCGGACCGGCCGGCTGCGCATACATGTCGCCCCGGAAGTAGCATTCGTCCCCGGCCGTCTGAAAGGCGCGCTGATCCGCGCCCTCGCGGTTCCGATCGGTATACTCGTAGGTGACGTTGACCACGTCGTTTCCCTGATATCCTTGATTGGCGCAGCCCCCCAACGATATGGCTGCAAGCAAAGCGTGCCCCGTTCGCCGGAGGTCCATAGGATCGCATGCCTCTGTTCTTCCGCCGCGCCCATCGCCGGGAAGATCGCACGCCCGCACCCCATGAGGGAGAAGAAAAAGTCTTGAAATGACCAGCGCTGCAGACATCTCCGACCTCGCCCGGTTCCTCGCCGCCGCACGCCGCGTCGTCGTGTTCACGGGCGCCGGCATTTCGACGGAGTCCGGCATTCCCGATTTCCGCTCGCCGGGCGGGATCTGGACCAGGATGGCGCCGATCGAATTCCAGGACTTCGTCAGCTCGCCCGAGATGCGCAAAGAGGCGTGGCGGCGGCGCTTCGCGATGGAGGAGATGTTTGCGACCGTGAAGCCCAATCTCGGGCACAAGGCCGTCGCCGAACTCGTGGCGCTGGGCCGCGCGACGCACGTCATCACCCAGAACATCGACAATCTGCATCAGGACTCCGGCGTGCCGGCGGAGCAGGTCATCGAGCTGCACGGCAACACGCGCTATGCGAAGTGCCTCGACTGCGGAGCGCGCGCCGAGCTCGAGCCCATCCGCGCGCATTTCGAGAAGACCGGCGAACCGCCCGACTGCCAGTTCTGCGCCGGCATGCTGAAGACCGCGACGATCTCCTTCGGCCAGGCGATGCCGGACGCCGAAATGGCCCGCGCCGAAAGCGCCACGCGGGGCTGCGATCTCTTCCTTGTCCTCGGCTCCTCGCTGGTCGTCTACCCCGCAGCCGGGTTCCCGCTGCTGGCCAAGCGCCGCGGCGCCAGGCTCGTGATCGTCAACCGCGAGGAGACGCCGCAGGACGATGCGGCCGACCTCGTGCTCCACACGGAAATTGGCCCTACGCTCAAAGGGGCTGTGGCGCGGCTTACCGCCGGCTGAAGAGCTCCGGTTGAAGTCGGGCAAGATTGACGCGATCTAACCCCATGGACGTCAGGGTCCGGATGGCTAGTATGCCCTCCGGATTCCCCCCGATTTCATGGAGTTGCCAAGTGGTCCGCCTCGACGATGACGATTCGAAAAATCCTCCGCCGCCGCCCGAGCCGCAAAGCTCGCCCGTCGCCCAGGCGCTGTTCAAGTCCCGCACGGTCCTCGTCTTTGGCGAAGTCGATATGAAGATGGCCGAGCGCGTCTCGGCACAACTTCTTGCTTACGCGGCCGAAGGGGAGGGCGACATCCGCGTTGTCGTGAACTCGCCCGGCGGCCATGTGGAGTCCGGCGACACCATCCACGACATGATCCGCTTCGTGGGCCCGCGCGTGAAGGTGATCGGGACGGGCTGGGTGGCCAGCGCCGGCGCGCACATCTATCTCGGCGCCCGCAAGGAGAACCGCTTTTGCCTCCCCAACACGCGCTTCCTGCTGCATCAGCCCCTGGGCGGCATTCAGGGCCAGGCCTCGGACATCGTGATCGAGGCGGAAGAGATCCTGAAGATGCATGAGCGGCTCATCCGCACCATCTCGCGGGAGACCGGCCAGTCCTACGAGAAGGTCAAGGAAGACACGGACCGGAACTTCTGGATGTCGGCCGAGGAGGCAAAGGCCTACGGGCTCGTCTCCAAGATCGTGGCCCGGGCCGACGAGGTGTGAGTGCCGCGCGGCCCTGGTGGCAGGGCGCCGTCATCTATCAGATCTATGTCCGCAGCTTCTGCGACAGCAATGGGGACGGCGTCGGCGATTTTCCGGGGCTGATCTCGAAGCTCGATTATCTGAAGGTGCTCGGCGTCGACGCCATCTGGCTGTCGCCAATCCACCCGACGCCCAATCGCGACTGGGGCTACGACGTCTCGGACTATGACGGCATCAATCCGGAATACGGCACGCGCGCCGATTTCGACCGGCTGCTGTCCGAGGCGCATGCGCGCGGACTGAAGGTGCTGACCGACGAGGTGCTGGCACACACCTCCGATGAGCATCAGTGGTTTCGCGAGAGCCTCAAAGGCGGCGACAAGGCCGACTGGTTCGTCTGGGCGCCGCCGAAGGAGGACGGCACGCCGCCGAACAATTGGCTGTCGGCGTTTGCCGGCGAAGCCTGGGCGTACCATCCGGCGCGGCGGCAGTACTACCACCACAAGTTCCTGCGCCAGCAGCCCAAGCTCAATTGGCGGCAGCCCGAAGCGCGCAAGACCGCGCTGGCGGTGCTCACCGATTGGCTGAAGCGCGGCGTCGATGGCTTCCGGCTCGATGTTGCCAACGCTTACCTGCACGACCCCAAGCTGACCAATAATCCGCCCGTGCCGATATCCGAACGCGGCCCGGCCGAATGGGCGCATGCTCCGAACCTCCAATACCACTATTACGACAGTAACTTAGTGGAAGAGATTGAGGTGCTGGACGAGATCAGGCGCACAGTCGACTGTTTTCCGGATCGCTTCGTGATGGGGGAGTTCTCGGAGGAGCCGGAGCGCTGCGGCGCCTTTGCGGCCTCCGACAAAGGCCTTCATTCGGGCTACAGCTTCCCGCTGCTGCACGCGCATGAATTGGGGCCGCAATTCCTGCAGAAGCATTTCGCGATGCTGGCGCGGCACAAGGGACATTGGCCGTCGGTGGCATTCTGCAATCACGATGTGCCGCGCACGCTGACGCGGTTCGGCGGCAAAGACGCGCCGCAAGCGCTTGCCAAGCTGATGTTTGCAGTGCTTGCATCGCTCAAAGGCACCGTTTTGCTCTATCAGGGCGAAGAGCTCGGACTGCCCGAAGCCGACCTTCGGCGCGACCAGCTTAAGGATCCTGTCGGCGACCTGTACTATCCGCTGCACAAGGGCCGCGACGGGTGCCGCACGCCGATGCCGTGGCACGCGGATCAACACAATCTCGGCTTCTCGACCGGTACGCCGTGGCTGCCGATCGCACCCGAACACCGCGCGCTGGCCGTGTCGCGGCAGGAGAAGGATGCGCAGTCGACGCTGACATTTGCGCGCGGCTTCCTAGTAGAACGCAGGAAACATCCGGCGCTGGTCCGGGGCGAGATCGTGTTCAGGGACGCGCCGGCGCCGCTGCTCGTGTTCGAACGCCGCCTCGAGAACGAGCGCATTCTCTGTGTCTTCAACATGAGCGCCGAAAAAGTGGCATATGCGCCAGGTCCATACGCGCAGAAACTCGATGTTGATGGTGCAAACGACGCGGCGGCCGGTGGGCCATTAGCCCTTCGGCCGTATGGCGTCTGGCTCGCGCGTCTCTGAGACGTCGTCGAGGGCCGCCAGCACCGCATCGAGCGGCAGCAGCACGCAGGTGTGGCGGCTGGGATAAGCCAGCGCCGCATCGAAGGCGGCGTAATCCTCGAACGGCGTCGCCGGCACGGGCCCCTTGGCTGCCAGCATGGCCTGGAGGGCTGTCCGCAGATCTTCGACGTCCCGGCGCGCCGCGCCTTTGAGGGTCTTTCCCAGGATCGACGCGGAAGCCTGGGTCAGCACGCAGGCTTTCGTCTCCTGGGCGATATCGACGATGCGGCCGTCTTCGACGACGATGTCGACCACCACCTTGTCCCCGCAAATCGGATTGTGCGCATGGCCCGTGGAGTGGGCCCGGACGAGGCGGCCCGCCGCGTGCGCGTCGGCGGCGAGGCGCAGCAGCTCCTTCTTGTAGAGCGGATCGCTCATGAGCGGTGCCGCCGGTACGCGGCGAGCGCGTCCGGCGTGTCGATGTCCAGGAGCGGGCCGTCATCGGCCATCTCCACCTCGCAGACGATGCCGGCATTCTCGCCGATCAGGCCCTTGGCGCCGACGTCTCCCTCGAGTTTGCGGATGTCGGGAAAGAACTCGCGCGACCACAGCACCGGATTGCCGCGCTTGCCGTCGCGCGTCGCAACGCAAATGGAGCGGTCTTCCTCCGGATCGAAGGCGGCGATCAGCCTGTCGATGGTATGCGCCGTCACATCCGGCATGTCGCCGAGCAGCACAACCGCGCCGTCGCAATCATCCGGCACCGCGTTGATCCCCGCGATCAGCGACGTGCTCAAACCCTTTCGGAAATCGAGGTTTCGCACCATCGTGACGGGAAGGCCGGACAGCGCGTGATCGACCTGGTCCGCTTCGCTGCCGGTGACGACGATGATCGGCCGCGCCGCACTGGCGAGGCTTGCGTCCACCGCGCGCCGCACGAGCGGTTTTCCGTCGACATCGGCCAGAAGCTTGTTGTGGCCCATGCGCGACGAAAGGCCTGCCGCCAGTATGACAGCTGCGATACTGGGCGCGTGCGGCGCGGCCGGCTCGCGATCGCGGGGTTGAGGTCGCGTGTGAATTTCCGATAGCAAGCCCCCGACGCCCATGGCCGCGATATCGCGGCGGCCGACAGGGACATCGGCCAGCAAGCGCTCCAACACGAAGTCGAAGCCGTTGATCTTGGGCGAACGCGCGCAGCCGGGCAGGCCGACAACCGTCGTTTTTCCCAGCTTTCCGAGCAGCAGCAGGTTGCCCGGATCGACGGGCATGCCGAAATGGGTGACCTCGCCTCCGGCCTCGACAATCGCCGCCGGAATGACATCGCGGCGATCGGTGATGGCGCTGGCGCCGAAAACGAGAATGGGATCGGCGCCGGTCTTGTTCGCCTCGCGGACGGCGCGGGTCAGCTCCGCAGTGTCGTGCCCGACGCGCGCTTCGTGGACGACGGACGAACCAAGCGCCTCGACGCGCGCGTCGATGGCCGAGCGGTTCTTGTCGAGGATCTGCGGCCTGGTCTCGGCGAACTTGGTCGAGATCAACGCCACGCGCTTTTGCGCGAAAGGCGCCACTGCGAGCACTCGTTCGCCTGTCAACATTGCTTCGGCGGCTTCCACGGCGCGCAGTGGCGCCGCGAAGGGAATGATCTTGACGGTCGCCACCATCTGCCGGGCGCCGACGCGCGCATAAGGTGCCAGGGTTGCGAGCGTGACTGCCTCATGGATCGCGTTGATCTTCTCGACGCGCGCCGCGTCGATACGGGCGACGCCCGCGGCTTCGGCATAGAGATTGGCGCGCCCGGTGAAAGCGGCCCCGACACGGATACCCGTCCCTGCGAGCGCCGCCGCGATCCGCTGTGCCGCGACATCCTCGGGAATATCGTCGGCCTCGAGCTCGGCCACTGTGATTTCGCGGTAGCCGGCCGCCACCAGCGCCTCGACGTCGTTGACGCTGAGGAGCCGGCCCTTCTTGAATGTGCCGCTCTTCGTACGCAGGGAATGGGCGAGGATCGCGCCCATCGCGTCGACGACGAGGACTTGTCCGAATTGCATCGGCCCAGTTTACGTGGCGAGGGCTTCGCGCGGCAAACTGAGACGCACGCGAAGTCCGCCCTCGCTGCGGTTCTCCAGTTGCACCGCGCCGCCATGGCCCTCGGCAATAGCCTTGACGAGTGTGAGGCCAAGGCCGGATCCACCCGTCTCCGAGCTGCGGGACGCTTCGAGCCGCACGAACGGTTCGAACACGCGCTTGCGATCGGCTTCCGGAATGCCCGGCCCGTCGTCGTCGACGACGATCTCGTAGGCGGCGTCCTGCGCCTGCATGCTCACCTTGGCGCGGTTGCCATAGGCGATCGCGTTCTCGATCAGGTTGCGCAAGGCACGGCGGATCTCGTTCGGCCGGCAGCTGAACGGCGCCGGCGGATGCGGTTGCCAGCTGATCGGCTCGCCCAATTCGTCGAGATCGCTGCAGAGGCTTTCCATCAGCGCGGCCAGATCGATCTTGCGCATCTGGCCCCAGCCGACGCCGCGGGCCGCCGAAAGCACGGCTTCGGTCAGTTCCTGGAGCTCCTCGATATTGGTTTCAAGCCGGGCGCGGATATCGGCGTCCTCGACGAACTCCGTGTTGATGCGCATCGCGGTGATGGGCGTGCGCAGATCGTGGCCCACGGCGGAGAGCAACTGGCGCTGGCTTTCCAGCGTGCGCGTCACCTGATCGGTCATCGCGTTGAAGGCGCGGGCGGCGCGCTGGATATCGTCGGGTCCTTCTTCCGGCACGCGCGGCGCGGGTCCGCCACGCGCAGCCTCGGAGGCCGAGGCCGCCAGCTGGCTGAGCGGCTTGACCACACGGCGCCCAACGAGGGCAGCCGCAACCAGGCTTGCCAGAAACGCGACGAAACCGGCGATCAGGACCTCGGTCGGCCAGGTCGGCGGCGGGGGCCTCAGGACCATCATCACGACTTGCTGGTTCCGCACCACCGGCAGGACGACCTCGTAGATCGTACCGTAGCGGGGCTTGGGTTGGCCCTGTGCGGGGTTAGGCGGAAGGGCGCCTTCATGGATATTGACCGACACCGGCTGCT
This sequence comes from Rhizomicrobium sp., assembly GCA_035524575.1. Classification (GTDB taxonomy): domain Bacteria; phylum Pseudomonadota; class Alphaproteobacteria; order Micropepsales; family Micropepsaceae; genus Rhizomicrobium. The sequence continues at coordinate 3,118 of DATKON010000084.1, read as the reverse complement.
TGGCGCGCTGGGGCAGGAGCATGCCGCGAATGCGCTGGGCGAGCTTGGCCTCGTCGGCCGTCATGGGATGCGGTTCGATCGATCCGGACCGCAGATGGAAATGCCAGAGGCCCGAGCTCATGGCGCGGATGGCCTGCGGTCGCTCATGCGCGGGGATGCCGCTCAGAAGCGTGGCGGTGGTCGCAGCGCGGTCGGCGATGCGGTCGGTCAGGGAGGACTGGTTGAGCGCTTCCTGCGAGGTCTCAAACCACAGGCCCACGGCCAGGTTGGAAACAAGCACAACCGCCGTCGTCACAACGACGAGTTGGGAACTGAGTGTGTGCGGCCACCAGCTGCGCGGCCAAAGCTTCATGCCATTTCCGGATCCACTGCGAACATGTATCCGCCGCCCCATACGGTCTTAATATAGCGGGGATTTTTCGGATCGGGCTCGATTTTTTTGCGCAGACGGCTGACGTGGTTGTCGATCGAGCGGTCGAACAGATCGGCGTCCCGCCCCTTGGTCAGATCGAGCAGCTGGTTGCGGGTCAGCGCGATTTTCGGCCGCTCGAGAAGCGCCTGAAGAAGCCGGAATTCGCCGCTGGAGAGCGCCGTCGCCATGCCGCCGTGGTCGATCAGTTCGCGCTGGCCCGTGTCGAGGGTCCATTCTCCGAAGCGGATCCTTTCGGCCTCCGGCGGCTGCTGCCGGGGCGGGAGAGCCTGCGTGCGCCGGAGCACCGCCGCGATGCGGGCGATCAGCTCGCGCGGGCTGAACGGCTTGGCGATGTAGTCGTCGGCGCCCATTTCGAGCCCGATGATCCGGTCGACCTCTTCGCCGCGCGCGGTAAGCAGAATCACTGGGATTTGCGAGCTCTCGCGGATGTAGCGGCACAGGCTGAGACCGTCCTCGCCCGGCATCATGATGTCGAGGACGACAAGATCGATGGCCGCGCCTTTCATGACGCGGCGGGCATTCTGGGCCTCCGCCGCCGTGGTGGTGCGGTAGCCGTGCTCCCGCAGATAGCGCGCCAGCGGGTCGCGAATGTCGCGCGCGTCTTCGACGATCAGAATGTGAGGCTTCGCCTCTTCCTTGGTCATGGTGCTGGTCCTTCGGGCCGGCCGCTTGCGGACTTCAACGGGGTCGAGTTTCGCGCAAAGGCGGCGGGGACGGAACGAGAGAGTTGTCTCAATCTTTCGCGAATGTCCGAGACTCCGCTGAAACTTGCGACCAATTCAAGCCCCTTCGAACACATTTTCGGGACGGCGCCCAAGTATTCGTCAGGACGAACGGGAGCCTCACTTGGGGAATACTTCGATGAAAAACCTTCTTCGCTATGGATTGCTTCTCGGCGCGGCGATCGTCGTCGGCGCGGGCGTGGCCGCGGCCCAGATGGGCGAGCCGCGCCAGCCTCAATTGCCCGGCGATACGCCGGAAACCAGCCGCGGGCGCTTCGCCGATCGCTTCCTGGCGGAATTCGATCTCAATCACGACGGCAAAGTCACGCGAGACGAGTTCAACAAGGCCGTGGCGAAAGACTTCAACGATGCGACCCACGGCGCACCGACGATGTCCGAAGACCAGTTCATCGCCTCCCGCACCAAGGACCTTCGCCAGCGCGTGACGGAAATGTTCCACCGCTCCGACTGGAACGGAGACGGCAAGCTCTCGTTCGACGAATTTGCCGCGCCCATTCGCGCGAGCTTCGAGCGCATGGATCGCGACGCGACCGGCGTCGTGCCGTGCTCCGTGCGGCGGGCGGCGGATGACGAGCCCCAGCCCGTGGCGCGGCCGGCCAAAGCCAATCCTGCGGATGCCGGCTTTCGTCCGCGCAGTCGTTCGAGCAGCGGCGGCTCGCGCGGACGCGGCGCCTTCTGCGCGGAATTCGATCTCAATCGCGACGGCAAGGTGACGCGCGCGGAACTCGACCAGGGCCTGCATCAGCAGTTCCAAGCGGCCACGAAGGGCAGCGGCTTCATGACCCTCGACGAGCTCTACGGGCTCGAGCTGGCGCGCTATCGCGAGATGGATGCGCGCATCTTCCAGCGCATGAACACGAGCTACACCGGGAAGCTGACGCTGCAGGAATACGCGGCGTCCGAAGCGAAATTCTTCGCGCGGCTCGACAAAAACGGCGACGGCGTCATCACCGAAGACGAACTGTCGAGAAGCCGGACCAGCCGCTCCGGCGGCGCGCGGGTTGCGAGATCGGGTCGGTAAGTCCCGATGCTCAGGCTGTCGCACGGGTGGCGGATCGCTCCCAACCGCCATCCGTGCGCAGTCTCAGTGTCATCTCCGCGAGGATCGAGACGGCGATCTCGGCCGGCGTCCTGGCGCCGATATCGAGCCCGATAGGGCCATGGATCCGTTTCAGCTCGTCATCCGAGAAGCCGTGCGCCTTCAGTCTTGCTAGCCGGCCCGCATGTGTCTTCTTCGAGCCCAGAGCACCGATATAAAAGCAGGGCGATTGCAGTGCCGCGGAAAGCGCGGGATCGTCGAGTTTCGGATCGTGCGTGAGCGCAACGAGCGCGCTGCGCGGACCCAGCGGCTGTTTCGCGAGCGCCTCGTCGGCCCAATCGTGACTCAACGAGACATTCGGAAATCGTTCCTCGGTGGCGAACGCGGTCCGCGGATCGATGATGCGCACGCTGTATTCCGCCAGCCGCGCCATCGGCGCCAGCACCTGCGCGATGTGGACCGCGCCTATGATGACCAAGTCGAGCGGCGGATTGTGGACGGCGATGAAACAGTTCGAGCCGTCGATCTCGACCGGCGCGCTGCGGTCCGCCCGAGCGGCCTCCGTGGCGGCAACGCCCATGACCGACGTTTCGACGCCAGGCTCGAACAGCCGTTCGTCCGCGGTCTCCAAATCGACGACGCGAACGATCGGTCGGCCTTCCTTGCGCGCGCGGTTCAGGGCCTCGAGCGTCTTGCGTTTCATATGACAGGTTCGACGTAGATTTCGATCTGTCCGCCGCAGGCGAGCCCTACCGCCCACGCGTCTTCGTTGGTGACACCGAACTTGAGCATACGCGCCTTGCCGGTGCGGATCGCGTCCTGAGCGCTTTCAATGACAGCACCTTCGACGCAGCCGCCGGACACCGATCCCAGGAATGCACCGTCGTCGCGGATGACGATCTG